>DATNEW010000026.1:0-300000 GCA_035606695.1 Gemmatimonadaceae bacterium | reverse complement strand
CTCGTCGTCGTCGAAGTCGCGCTCGCGCTGGTGCTGCTCGTGGGATCGGGCCTCATGCTTCGCAGTCTCGTCAAGCTGTTGGCGATCGACGAAGGGTTCGACCCGCGCAACGTGCTCTCGCTGCGCCTGACCGTTCCGGCCGGCACCATCGCGCATGATTCCTTGCCGGGCTTCTACACGCAGCTTCTTTCGCGTCTCGCCGCGGTGCCGGGCGTGTCGCACGCGGCCATCGGCAGCTGTCCGCCGCTCAGCGGCGGCTGCAACATCACGGTCGCATGGAACGGCAATCGTGAGCCCGATCCGGCGCACGATCCGCTGGTCGGCGTGAACTGGGCATCGCCTGACTATCTCAAGACGCTCGGAATTCCACTCAAGTATGGTCGCAACTTCACGAGCGCCGACCGCGTCGGCACGCAGCGAGTCCTCCTCGTGAGCGAAGCGGCGGCCCGCCGCGTCTGGCCAAACGAGAACCCCATTGGGAAGCGCATTCGCCTGGGCCAGGGTGATTTCAGCGACATCCTCGGCGCCGAGGTGGTGGGCGTCGTCGGCGACACGCGTCAGTGGGTCGATTCACTGCCGGCAGCCGACTTCTACGTGTCGTACGCGCAGTCGCCACGCACCGGGCTCTTCGTGTTCGTGCGATCGACGCGCGACGTTGCGTCGCTGGGCATCGATGTGCGTCGCGCGATCAAGGATTTCGCGCCCGGATTCCCGGTGTACGACATGCAGACGATGACGGCGCGCTCGGCCGGCGCGACCGCCCGGCCGCGATTCAGTGCGACGCTGCTGGCGCTCTTCGCGCTCACCGCGTTGGCGCTGGCCGTCGTCGGCATCTACGGCGTGATGTCGCTGATGGTCAGCGCCCGCACGCGCGAGATCGGCATTCGCATCGCACTCGGCGCCGATTCCCGGCGCGTGCAACGGTTGGTCGTGAGCGAGGGTATGGCATTGGTTGCCATCGGCGGCGCGATCGGGCTTGCGGGCGCGCTGTTGTGCACGCGGCTGCTGCGGTCACTGTTGTTCGACATGGCGCCGACGGATCCACCGACATACGTGGCGATCGTGGTGTTGTTGTCGGTGACCGCGGCGGCGGCGAGCTGGCTTCCCGCGCGCCGTGCGTCGCGGGTCGATCCGTTGGAGGCGCTGCGGGCGGATTAGCGCTCGCCGTGTCATCCCGAGCGAGCGTCAGCGAGTCGAGGGACCCCCGTCCCGACGGAGGGGTCCTCCTCGGCGACCAAGGGGTCATTCCCCTTCGCTCCGCTCAGGGTCAGCATGACAACCTGGCATCGAAGAGAGGAGTCCCTCGACTTCGGCGCTTCGCGCCTTCGCTCGGGATGACGAGCGCGCTAGCGCCGGCCACCCGTTTTCTTCTCCACCGAAATCGGCAACGCCGGCCGCTTGTCTTTGTCAATGTACCGCTCGCCGTCGATCATCCACTTCGGCGCCGGCGCGCCCTTCAGGTAATGATCGAAGAACTCTGAAATACGCGTTTCATAATCGACCTGATTCTCGAGCTTGCGGAGCCCGTGATCCTCTCCTGGGTAGGACAGGAAGATGACGGGCTTCTTGTTGAAGCGCAGGGCGTTGTACCACTCGACGTCCTGCAGCCACTCGACCGTCTGGTCGTTGTCGCCTTGCATCTGGAGCAGCGGCGTGTTCATCGTCTTCACGCCCGAGATCGGCGACTGATCGTAATACAATTTGGGATCGGTGTACGGGTCGGTGCCGTAGCGGCCCTGGCCTGTCATGTCATAGCCCTGGTTGTTCTGGCCGCTGCCGCGGAAGAGCGTGTTGAACTCGGTCGTGAGGTCGATCGGCGCGGCGCCGGAGACGACGGCCGCGAACATCGTCGAATGACCGGCGATGTATGCCGAGCCTCCGCCGGAGTAGCTGTGGCCTTGCAGGCCGACGTGCTTGGGATCGGCGTAACCCATCTCGACGACCTTCTTCACCGCGTTCTCGACCGACTCGAGCATGTCGGAGTGTGACGTGCGCGTGTGGAAGTAGATGTCCGGCTGCATCACGAGGTAGCCGTTGCTCACGAAGCCGGCGAACTGCGGGCCCGTCGCGTACTTCGGCACCTGGTAGATGTGCAGGTTCTGCGAGTTCTTCTCGTAGAAGTTGACGAGCATCGGCAGGCGCGTGCCGGGTTCATACCCGTCGGGAATCGCGAGCGTTCCCTGGAGCTTGTGGCCGTCCTTGTCGGTGAAGTCGAACAGAACGCGATGTCCCCACCGATACTCGGCCTGCTGCGGATTGGCGTCGCTGATCTTTATAGAATTATTGAATGAGTGATTTGATACGCGCAGGTCCGGAAACTCGGTCCAGTCTTCTCGCGTGAACAGGAACCGGTCGGCGTTCGCGGCTTTCTCCGGGCGGCCGAAGTTCTTGTCGTCATAGACGAGTTGCTCGAGCCGGCCATTGGCCAGCTCGAAAAATCCGGACTTCTTCGTGTATTCGCCGTACGCCGACAGGAAGAGCGGCTTCGAGAGATCGATCTTGTTGTCGTTCGAGCCGAAGCCGCCGCGGCCTCCGCCGCCGCGCCCGGTCGGAGCGGGTGCCTCGGGATCGAGATTCACCCAGCGCAGGCGCATGTCGCCCCTGGTGCCGGCGCCCTTCGTCAGGTTCACCGCGGGCGCGCTGCCGTCGAGCGACACCTGCCACAGGTCGAAGCGGTGTTCGAGAATCACCGACTTGCCGTCCGTGCTGTAGCCCGCGACGCCGTAGGGCGGCTTCTCGACGACGTGATCCTCTTCCGCGTTCACGAACGAGACCGGCACTTTGTCGGTGATGTCGCGATGCGTGTTCGTCGCGAGCTCGTACGACCACACCTGCTTGTTCTTCCAGTAGAGGAAGTATTTGGAGTCCGGCGTGAGTCCGAGCGTGCGGATCTGCGCCGTGAGCATCGGTGTCCGCTCGCCGGTCGCGACGTTCACGCGATAGTAGTCGGCGCGCGCCTGTTGATAGTCGGAGACGTATTTGCGATCATCGCCGACGACGGCCCACTTCCCGTCCTTCGTCACCTGGACGATGCGCGTGGTCGAGTCAGCAACACGCAGAATCTTTTCCGACGCGAGATCGAGCGCCGCGCGATCGGTGCGATTCCGATCCGCCGTCGCCTGCGAGCGCTGCACGCTCTGAATGCGATCGTCGTTCGCGTGGTAGATGTCGACGTCCGACGGCGCGACGAGCGTATCGCCCGTCACCGGCTTCGGCTTGCGATCCTGCGACTTGAGGCCGAAGAACAGCCGATCGTCGTGTTCGCTCCACGTGAGCGTGCCCTTCTCGCTGGCGACGAAATTGGCCGGCATGCCGTGCGTTCCGGCCGCGATGGCGACGCGGTGCACCGTCTTGCCCGCCAGCCCCGTTACGGCGATGATCGCGTTCTCGCGCTGCGCGAGCGTATCCGTATCCGTGCCATGGATC
Organism: Gemmatimonadaceae bacterium; assembly: GCA_035606695.1. Taxonomy (NCBI): domain Bacteria; kingdom Pseudomonadati; phylum Gemmatimonadota; class Gemmatimonadia; order Gemmatimonadales; family Gemmatimonadaceae; species Gemmatimonadaceae bacterium. Next base: position 296,574 of record DATNEW010000026.1, on the reverse strand, counting down.
GCGGCGAGCGCGCTGCCGTCGTCCGACCACGCAAGCCGCGCGTAATGTTCGCGCGCGTTCTCGAGCACCCGGTCCTGACCGTCGGCGAGACTGGAGACATAGAGGCCGTTGCCGGTTTCGTTCGCCGCATCGACCGTGAACGCCAACAGCGCACCGCTCTTGTTGAACGCGAACTCATTCACCGAACCGATCAATCGGTCGGTGCCCGCCTCGAGATCGCGCACGATGAGATCCGCGCCCTCGTACTGTGGCGCCGGAACAGCACGCGCGCGATGCACCGCGAACACGGTCGACCCTTTATTGAACTCGAATGTCGCAACGTCGTCCCAGGTCGTCTTGTCGCCCGTCGCGAGATTCACGAGCTCCGCTTTGCGCGCCGGCGCGGCAGGCGTCGTCGCGCCCGGCCCACCGGCGACACCGCCGCGGCCGCCTCGTCCGCCGCGGCCCGCGGGCGCGGCCGGCGGTGAGACATAGTACGCCACCCACCGCGCGTCGTCCGAGAACATCGGACGCGTTCCGCCCTCGACGACGATCTCGCGATTGCCATCCACCTGCTTGACGTGCAGTTGATCGTCGCGCCGCACCTGCGCGTACGACCACGCCACCCAGTTGCCGTCGGATGAGATCACCGGCGTCGCGATCGTACGCCAGCGCGCGTAGTCGGCGACGGGCAGCGCCTTCTTCGTATCGGGATCGCGCTTCGGTGTGACGGCCGACCCTTGCTGGCGCGCGCCCGTGTTCTGTTGCGCGTGAACGGGAACGGTTCCGATCTCGATCGCGAGTGCGGCAGCGGACAGCGCGAAAACGACGCGCATGGTGGAACTCCTGGGAAGGCTTGGGAAGAGGCGACGTCGCGGACAATATGCGGGACGTTACACGCGTTGTCAGCTAGTCTGTGCTGCTCTTCGCGGCTCTTCGCCGGCCTTCGCCGGTCTTCGCCGGCCTTCGCAGCTGTTCGCGCGCTCGGCGACTCGCTCCTATTCGTTTTCAGGACGCGTCGCGCGCCGTCCCGACAGATAATCCACCGCCGCCAGGAAGCGGGGCACGGGAATCGGCTTCTGCATCACGAGCCATTTGCCCGGCGCCGCCGACAGATTCCAGAACTCGTCGGTCCATCCGCTCACATACAGCGTCGGACGCAGCCCGACCATGTCGGTGATCTCGTGCGCCAAATCGGCGCCGTCCGCATCAGGCAGCGCGATGTCGAGCACGAGCACGTCGATCGCGCCGGCGAGCCGTTCGATTTCCTGCAGCGCGGCACGACGACTCCCCGCCAGCGCGACGTCGTAGCCGTGCGCGCGGAGAATCTCGTCGTACGACTGGCAAATGAGCGGATCGTCGTCGACGACCAGCACTCGCTGCGATGCGGAGGAAGACAAACCGGATCGGATTGAGGACTACGACGCGCGGCTTCGCGCAGTCCTTCGTGGGGGAGTATCGACGTCCGCGCGACAACACATTACACGATGGTCAACAACTTTGCCTACTCGCGCGTAATTTTCTGTATACATCACCGCACCATTGGAGCGAAAGTGTCCGTCGAATTTTTGTCGCGGCGTCGCGGAGGGTTCGCGTCGCGTGTACTGCCGTCGCTCGCCGTCGCCGGCGTCCTGGGAACGCTCATCGCCGCACGGCCCGTGCACCGGCTCGCCGATCGGCTCGCGCCGGGCGTGACCTTCCGCATCACGTCGACGACTCGCGTGTATCCGGGCGACACGCCGCGCGGTCAGGATGCCGAGATCATGCGTGGGCGCGGTGTCGCGGTGGGCGGCCATGCGCGGATCGAATTCCTGGCATTTACTCCCGCTCCGCAGGGCGTGACGACCGACGACTTCCTGATCGCCACTGACTCCGGTCACGTCTTCGTTCTGCACTCGAACAACCAGCGCTACACGCCGTCTGACGATGTGTTCGGTGGACCCGCGGTGGTGACGTTGAATCGCGTGCTCGGCGGTGGCGGACGCGGATTCCCCGGCGCGGGCGGTGATCCGAACGCAGCTGGCGGTGGCGGCGGCGCGGGCCGAGGTGCCGGTGGCGGGGGCCGTCCTAATCGGGGCGGTGGTAATGGAGGTTTTCCGGGCGGCGGCGCGCGCGGTGGGCGTGGCGGTCGCGGCGGCCGTGGTGGGCTCGGCGGGTTCCTCAACCAGATTCAGCTGCTCGACGTCACGTTCAAGATCGACAAGCTCGGCGCAGCCGAAGCGATCGATGGGCGCCCGACGCAGCATTATCGGATCACGACGGACTATCGCATTCTCTGGGGAGACCAGAGCATCCCGGCGCACGCCGTGACCGAGCTGTGGACGACGCCGCTGCCGACGGACATTCCAAATCCGTTCGAGCCGCTCATCGTCGCCGATCAGTCGACGGACGGCCCGCTCATCGAGTATGCGCTCAAGCTGCGCTATGCGCGCGCGCAGGTCGAAGGCACGCCGATCAAGGTCGTCACGACGACGACGCTCTCGGGCATTCACGACATCATCGGCTTCCAGTCGTTCGTCGGGAACGATCCGACCGTCGACAAGCTCACGGTGGTGCAGCAGACGGAGATTCGGAGCGTCACGCCGGCGGATGTCGATCCCAATCTCGTCACGGTGCCGGCGAACTCCGGGGCGCAGTAAGCGCGCCAGACATCGTCATGCCGAGCGTCAGCGAGGGATCTAACATCACGATAGAGTGACATCCCTCTACCCTGACGCTAGATCCCTCGCGTCGCTCGGGATGACAAAGACACACTTCACTCTTTAATCATTCACACGTCGTCATATGAGAGTGCTCATTCTCATCGTCGCGATGGCGTCCGCCACCGCCTTCATGCGGGACGCGGCCGCCAAGCGGACGGCGGTCGAGCGTACGACGTTGGACAGCGTGTACTCCGCGGCGCAGGCGTCGCATGGAGACACCATCTACAAGGCGACGTGCGTGAAGTGCCATGGCGCGGCACTCGAGGGCACGGCCACCGATGGTGGGCCACTCACGGGAAAGCCTTTCCTCGACAACTGGAACGGGCTCGCCATGGATCAGCTGTTCGACAAGGTCTTCACCACGATGCCGTCGGACAAGCCACAGTCGCTGCCGCGCAAGGAGGTCGCCGACGTGCTGGCGTACGTCCTCTCGAGGAATCAGTTCCCGGCGGGAAGTGCCGCGCTCCCCGACAGCATGGAGCTGCTGCGCGACATCAAGATCGCGACGAGCCGATAACGAACGGCTAGGGCTTCCTGGTGCTGTCCGCGGGCGCCGGCTTCGGCGGCTCGTATTCCTTTTCAGGAATCTTGAATATCGGGTCGATCGCCGGCAGCACCGTTCCCATCACCCGATGCGCCACGTAATCGCCGATCTTGGGCGAGAACTTGGCACCCTCGGCGTTGCCACCCGCCGCAATCCACACGTTCGACCATTGCGGATGCTTATCGATGATGAAGTTGCTGCTCGACGTCGTCTCGTAGTGGCAGGCGTGGGTCTGCGCGACCGGCGCGTTGGCCATCAATGGGAAGCGGTGCGCGATGAATCGGCGTGAGCCGTCGAGCCGCGACTGATCCGCCCAACGATCGCTCGTATCGGGATCCTGCTGCTCCGGTGGCACGTTCTGCTGATTGAACTCACCGCCACCGCCGCCCGCGGCGGCCCCTCTGCCGCCTCGGCCACCGCCGCCACTCCCGCGCCCACCGCCAGTCGATGCCTGACCCGACTGCGTGGCGCCCCCTGCGTTCGCGAGATTCGACCCGGTATCCGTCGCCGCTCCATTCGTGTTGCCGCTTGCCACCGCGCCATTGGGCGGCGTCGGCGCACGCTCGGCGCCGCGCACACGAAAGCCGCGATTGTCCACCGGCAGCGCGGCCCAACCCGTCACGCCGGGAAAGTTGTAGCTTGGCAGGTTGGGATAGGTGAAGCGGTAATCGCCGATCGGCGTTCCATAGTACACCACATAGCCCATGGGCGTGCGCGTCTTCTTCGCGAGGATGTCCGGGAAGGTTTTCCCGAGCCACGGACCGACGCAGTACACGAACGTGTCGGCGCGCAGCGTGGCGCCGGTGTCCAGCGACACCTCGTCGAGTTTGCCATTAGAGGTCTTTGATGGCGTCACTCGGCCGATCACGATCTTGCCGCCCAGCTTCTCGAAGACGGCGGCGGCGGCCTGCGCGGCACGGCGCGCGCGCAGTACGCCGGCGTCCGGCTCGTAGAGAACCGCGGTGATGTCATCCATCCCGATCACGGGGAACGACTTCCGGACGTCGTCCGGATTCAGAACCTTGTACGGAATCTTGTTCTTGTCCCACCACACCTTGCAGCGCAGCTGAAAGTTGTCCCATTCGCTGCGCATGATCAGATCGCCCGTGACGTGAAACAGATTGAGCCGGAGATACTTTCCCCATTCGTCATCGAACGCGATCCACTTGGTCATCGCTTCGCGCGCCCACAACATCCAGAGCTCGCCGAGTGCACCGGCCTTGTCGCCGTAGGAGGAGCGCACGCCGCGCGTCTCGTCGCCCGACGTCGCGCGCGCGTTGCCGGGGCCATAGATGTCGACCATCGTCACGTTGGCGCCCATCGCGCGCAGGTTCATCGCGGTGAAGCTGCCCCAGAGACCCGCGCCGACGACGACGACGTCCGGTGACGCGCTCGCCGAGCGCACGGATCGTGTCGCTTTCGGGCCGGGGATCGCCGCGTTGGCGACGGTCGCGCCGCCCAATATCAGCGAACCTGCGCCGGCACCGGCAACCTTGATGAAGTCGCGACGCGGCAGCGCCTTCGTATCGTCGTCGTTCGAATGATTCGTCATGAGGGATTCAGCGGTGGAAGTCATGGAGAAGATGTGGCGCGTCGCGCGTGAAATCAAACCGCCGCTGGAGGTAAATCCCGGCACGAGCAGACTCGCCAAACGCCGTCCGCCGCGTATAATTGCTGCCTGGTTGAATGTTTGAGTGCGTGCACGATCGAACGCCGCGGCCGGCCGCGGCCGCGAACCAGCGTATGGAGGCTGTCGATGCGGGTGAACCGCCTGAGTGTGATCCTCACCGCCACGGCGATCGTGGGCTGTACGAGCGCCGTCGCGACGAATTTTCGCCCGCCGCTCGAGGCCAAGCTGTCGCCCGGCGCGAAGACGGGCGCGCCGATTCCGCTGCGCATCGACCCGAACGCGAAAGTCGTCATCGCGACGGTGCCGAATCTCCCGCCGGCGCCCTATAGCGACGCTCAGGCCGCGCGCGGCGAGCGGGTGTACGACGCGACCTGCGCGACATGCCACCAATCGGAAAAGTTCATCGGTCCACAGTTCGCCGCCGACTGGAACGATCGACGCGTTGGAGATTTCTATCAGCTCATTCGCAGCTCGATGCCCGTGGACAATCCCGGTGGCCTCAAGGATCAGGAATACCTCGACATCGTCGCGTATCTGCTCAAGGCGAATCACGCGCCGGCCGGCGCCGATTCGGTCAGCGCGGACACGACCTTCATGCGGCAGCACAAGATCGCGGTGCGGCCCTAGATGAAACGCCTCGTCGCGCTGCTCTCAGTCGTCGCGGCGTCGACCGCGGGCGCGCAGGCCGGTGGCCCGTCGATGGCGCCCGTCAACGACTTGCCCAATCCCTATCAAACGATCTCGGGTTGGGCGAAGCTGCCCGAGGGGCGCACGTGGGGCTCGACGAGCGCGGTGACGATCGACCGCGATGGTTCGAGTGTCTGGGTGGCGGAACGCTGCGGGGCGAATAGTTGCACCGGATCATCGCTCGATCCGGTGCTCTTGTTCGACGCCGGCGGCAACCTCGTGCGCCACTTCGGCGCGGGACTCTTTCAGGCGCCGCACGGTATTACGCTCGATCGCAACGGCAACGTCTGGGTCGTCGACTGCTCGTGCACGGGCGGTGGACGTGGTGGGCGCGGACGCGGCACTGACACGGCGAGGCCGGCCGCGGCGCCGCCTCCACCGCCGGCGGCTCCTTCGGGCCATCAGATCTTCGAGTTCAGCCGCGACGGGAAACTGCTCAAGGCACTCGGCACACCGGGCGGCGGACGCGGCGCGGCGTTTTTCTTTCAGCCGAACGCGGTGCTCGTGGCGCCCAACGGCGACATCTTCGTCTCCGAGGGCCATGCGTCGAACGCGAACGCCACGGCTCGTGTGTATAAGTTTTCGAAAGACGGAACTCTCATCAAGACGTGGGGCCAGTGGGGCGCCGGTCCGGACGACTTCGACCAGCCGCACGCCCTCGCGATGGATTCACGCGGCCGGTTGTTCGTGGGCGACCGCGGCAACAACCGGATCAAGATCTTCGATCAGGACGGCACGCTGCTCGACACGTGGTATCAGTTCAGCCGGCCGAGCGGGATCTGGATCGATCCGAATGACAACATCTATGTCGCGGACTCGGAGTCGGGGTCGGTCAATCCGGCGCACGGCGCGTGGAAGCGCGGGATTCGTATTGGGAGCGCGAAGGACGGCTCGGTGAAGTACTTCATTCCGGATCCCTGGCCGACGTGCGCGCAGGGCCAGCAGTCGTCGGCCGCCGAGCCCTGTTCGCGGAGCACGAGCGCGGCGGAGGGGGTGGCCGTGGACAGGAACGGCGTCATTTATGGCGCCGAGGTCGGGCCGATGCGGTTGCAGAAGTATGTGAAGCCGTAGGGTCGACAACACCAAGACAAGAGCCTTTACCACGGACAACAGCCGGACGTCCGCGGACCGGCACGGAGACGGCGGGAAAGGCAGTCAAAGACAGTGTTATGTGTATTGGAAGAACGCCCTCGGGACGCTTCGAACCAGCGTCCCGAGGGTGTTCTTTCTCATTCAGTCGCCTTGGGTTGTTTTTATATTCTAATTAAAAAATACTACAACAGCCGAAACCCTCTGGTCGATTGTACGCTGCCGACCCGGAAACGCCGTTACACCCGCCGTCTCCGTGCCGATCCGTGGACGTCCGCTGTTGTCCGTGGTCGGCTTTATCGATTCGGCAACGCCAACGCCGTGAGCCCGATATTGCTCCCCTGCCCGTACGCAAACACGATGTACTGCTTCCCATTGTGCATGAACGTCATGGGCACCGCGGTATTCACCGACGGAATGCTCACCGCGCCCACCTGCTTCCCGGTCTGCTTGTCGAACGCGTAGAGCTGCGCGCCGGCCGGCGCCGCCGCGTTCGCGCCACCGCCCCCAGCCCCGCCCCCGCCGCCGCGCCCTCCGCGGCCACCACGACCGCCCGGGCCACCGGAACGACCCGTTCCGTGAATCACGAGCGTCTTCGTCGTGATCACCTCGGCCTGCCCGTTCAGCGCCGGAACCTTCGGCAGCTGCACGCCGGCGAACAGGGGATCATTCGACGTCTGGTCGCGCCAGCGATTGCCGTTCGGCACCCACCACTTCTTGTCGCCCGAGTTGAGGTCGTACGCGGTGATGCCGCCCAGCTCTTTCGGCTTGAGAATCGAGACGCCGGCGATCGTCGTGGCCGCGCGAGGCTCGAAGCCGGTACCCACGTTCTCGCCGGCCATCTGCACGCCGGCCGGGGCCGGCAGCGCGCCGATCAGGCCGCAGCTGTTGTGCGGCTGGCTGTAGGCGTGCTCGGAGCACGGATCGTGTTCGACCTCGATGGTCCCGAGCCCCGACTGTCCACCGACGTAGATCCAGCCCGTCGCCGGATCGACCGCCGCGCCGCCGTCGATGTTCACGCCGCCGCTCGCGCCCGGAGCGTACCACGAGCACTTGTACTGCGAGGGGCCGCTCTTCCCCTTGCCGTCGGCCGGCGACGGCGGAATGAAGTACGGGCCCATCCGGCAGTGTTGCGCGAGCTTTAATGCTGAATCCTTAATTGCAGGAGTATAATCGATGAGATCCGCGGCCGTGAGCCCCTGGTGCGAATACGGCGCCGGCCGCGACGGCACGGGCTGCGTCGGCGACGTCAGCTCGTTCGGGACGTCGCTCTGCAGCACCGGCGTCTCCGGGATCGGCCAGATCGGCTTGCCCGTCACGCGATCGAGCACGTAGATCCAGCCCTGCTTCGACGTCGCGGCGATGATCTTCCGCGGCTGCCCGTTCACCGTCACGTCGAGCAGGTTCGGCGCCATCGGGAAGTCGTAGTCCCACACGTCGTGGTGCACGGCCTGATAGTGCCACTTCCGCGCGCCCGTCTTCACGTCGAGCGCCACAATGCTGTTCGCAAAGAGATTGTCGCCCGGGCGATGGCCGCCGTACTCGTCGCTCAGGCCTTCGCCGACCGGGATGTAGACGAGACCCAGCGCGGGATCGGCCGTGTACGGCGCCCACGCGTCAGCCTTGCCCGTTCCCGGCGTATCCTGCTTCGACCCGTTCTTCCACGTCTCGGCGCCAAATTCGCCGGGCTGCGGAATGAGGTTGAAGTTCCAGAGCTGCTTGCCGGTGTGGATGTCGAAGCCGCGGATGTGGCTCTCGATGTTGTGCAGACGCAGCGGATAGTAGCCGTGCATCGACGAGTTCCCGACGATGATCACGTCGTTGACGACGATCGCCGGCGAGCTGTTCGCGATCTGCCCGTGCGCGGGATCGATGCCCATCGTCCCATCGGCGCCGGTCTTCGTGACCGGGTCCCACTTCTCGCCCGGCTTTGCTCGGCGCAGCGGCGCGGCTTCGCTGATCTGCATGGAACCCGAGTCGTCCACCGCCAGCGGCACGAGCGGGAAACCGAGTCCTTCCTCGAGATCGACGATGCCGTCCTTGCCGAATCTCGGATCGGGCTTGCCGGTCTTCGCGTCGATCGACGCGAGATGATACCCGGGCGTAATGACGATGACACGCTCGCTCGTCCCGTCCGTCCAATACGCGAGGCCTCGGCCCGCGAACTGCCGCGGCGCCTTCTGCCACCGCAGACCTTCATCCATGCCCCAGTCCCACAGCGTCTGGCCGGTCGAAGGATCGATCGCGAACGCCTTGCGCCGTGTCGTCGCGACGGTGAACAGTCGGCCGTTCGCATAGAGCGGTGTCGTGCGATAGTACTCGTCTTCGCCGTATTTGCCGGCATCCCAGCGCCACGCGACCTGGAGCGAATCGAAGTTGCGGGCGTTGATCTGATCGGCGTCGGAGTACCGTGTGCTCCACGCGTCGGCCGCCCAGTATCGCCACTCGCCGGGCTTGTTGCCGCGCTCGAGCGCCGGCGACTGCGTCGCGCTCGAAAGCGTGGCGCGCGCCGCCAGTCCCAAGGCGACCACCGCCGCCACGCCTCCCGCGAGCGCCCACGTCGTTGCTCCAGCGCGAAGGTGCATCATTCGCTTCGCTCGCATCGCCCGCATCGCCCGCGTCACCGCCGATCGCATCATGGCCTTCTCCTCGTTCCCTGACGAAAGGGTATCCCGCCGGTGGGTGGTATTAGAGATCTTACTTTTTCGCACTGACATCAATCCGAAACTTCTTGAGCGAATCCGCCTCGGGCCACAGCTCGTTCGTGCCCGGGGGCATGCGGTTGAGCTGCAGCACGTACGCAAGCACGTCCGCGGTCGCGTCGGGCGACAGGCTGCCCGGGTCGTTGCCGGGCATCTTCGTCAACACGTACGTGTAGAGCTCCGACAGGTGCTTGCCTTTCCAGTGCGTCTCGAAGTTGACGCCGGTAAAGAACGCCGCCGTGTGACACGAGCGACAGGTGCCCATGTACACGTCCTTGCCTCGACTCGCTTGATCCGCCGAGTACACGCTATCGAGCGTCGAGGGGCCCGTCGCGACTACCGCGGTCGCCGTGCTCGATGTCGCCGCGCTTGCCGCTGTTGCCGCCGCGCTTGCAGCAGGTGCCGGAACCGCCGGCTTCGCCGCGGAACCGCCGCAACCCAAACCAAAGGTGCAGGCGCCCAAGACGCCGGTGATCGCAAATCGTGCTGCTCCGTTCACTCGCCTTCGCCTCCCGGCGCCAATTGGGGCGCCGCCGCCGGTGTGGTGCGGCTCACGCGCCGCGCGAATGTGTACACAGCCCAGCCCACCGCGCCGATCGCGATGAGCGCCATCGCTCCTCGAACTACGCTCGCGCCAAACGCGGCGCTGAGCGCGGGCATCTCGACGTGATACGCCAACAGCGTGGATCCCCGGTCGAGCATCCAGTGCCACGCCGTGTGCGCGACGAACGCCGACAGGATGATCGTGCCCATGCGCTCCGTCACCACGTGCGTGAACGCCCAGTTGATCGCGGGGACGGCGAGCGCCAGCACGAACATCTGCCCCAACTCCACGCCGACGTTGAACGACACCAACGATGTCGCGAGATGCGTCCCCGCGAACTGCAGTGACTCGCGCAGCGCGAACGAGAATCCGAAGCCGTGCACGAGCCCAAAGCCGAACGCCACGAGCCACCGGCGCTCGAGCTTCGCGCCGACGATGTTCTCGAGCGCCATGTACACGATCGACGCGGCGATCAGCACCTCGATCAACGGCGGGAACCACAGCGCGTCGGGCGCCATTCCCGCCGCGCTCGCGATCAGCGTGATCGAGTGCGCCACCGTGAACGCGGTGATGATCGTGATCAGCGGTCGAATGCGGCGGAACGGAATCACGAGGCACAGGATGAACAGCAGATGATCGATGCCGCTCAGAATGTGCTCGAAGCCGAGCGATACGAAGCTGCGCGCGGCTTGATACCAGCGCGGGTCGAGCCGTACGAGACCCGGATCGCCGGCGTACTCGAACGCGCGCTCGCTGCCGTTCTCCGGCAGAAACCGCAGCACGGTCGTCGTCCGAACGCCGAGCCGAGCGAGGGTGGGCCGAATGGAAAAGCGTGATTGCGCGGATGCGATCGGATACTCGAGCACGACGTCGAGCATCGCCTGCGTCCAGACCAATTCGACGTCGTTCGGCAGCGCGTCGGAAGACAGCGTATGCGCAAGTGCGGCATCGTACGTCGTAAACGAGCGATCCGACGGGAGCGAGATCCTGGTCGCGACGACGGTCGGCACGGGCAACGGCGCGTCGTTCTCATAGAGCTCGACGTCGTTCGCCAGCCACAGCGCGGCCGCATCGTGCAGCAACGGCTGCGCGCGCGCGATGTCGAGGTAGCCCGGACCCGTCTCCGGAAAGTTGACGTCGCGCATCGAGGCAAGCGGCACGCGAACGACCATCCGCAGCCGCTGCGCTTGGGGCTTGATGAAAGCCAGCACCGTCACACGACTCGGGATATCGTGCGCGTACTGCGTGCCGGGCAGCAGGAGCGTCAACGCGATCGCGAGCGCCAGCGCGAGTGGCGCGAAGGCGACGCGATGCACATCTGGACGGACCAGCCTGACGCGGGGTAGAATCACCGCACGATAATACCGCTCGGTCCCACGGGACGGAACGGGACGCTCGCTCGATTTTGACTGACGAAGCCTGACAAAGCCTGACGAAGACCTCGAAGACCCAACGGAGACCTAATGCTTCGACGTAGTCTCGTGCTGCCCTTGAGCCTTGCGGCCTGTCCGGTGTCCTGGGCGGCCGCTCAGCGGGCCGCGCCCGCCGGTCCCGCGCGCGACGTCCCCGCCGCCGTGGCCCGCGCGCCACGCTTCGAGGTCGAGATGATGTGGCCCAAACCCATGCCTAATCGCTGGATTCTGGGCTCGTCGACGGGCGTCGCCGTGGACGCGCGCGATCACATCTTCGTCGTCCACTTGACCGACAGCTTCAACCAGCGCACCGAAATGGGCTCGGCCACCACTCCGCCGACCGGCGAGTGTTGCACGCCCGCGCCCAACGTCCTGGAGTTCGACGCCGGCGGCACGCTCGTGAATCATTGGGGTGGGCCGGGCGCGGGCTACGATTGGCCGGAGCAGAACGCCGGCATTGCCGTAGACGACAGCGGCTACGTGTGGATCGGCGGGGCCGGCGGTCAGGATTCGAGAATTCTAAAGTTCACGCGCGACGGCAAGTTCGTCGCGGAGTTCGGCAAGCAGCCGCCCGCACCGACGCTCGCGGCCGCACCGGGACGTGGCGCGGATACGGCGTATCAGGGCGTTTCACCCGGGCGGGGCGGACGCGGTCGCGGTGCGCGGGTGGTGAAACCGTCGCTCCCGCCGAACAGCACGAGCATGGAGTCGTTCGGCGGCCCGGCGGGCTTCGCGTTCGACACCAAGGCCGGCGAAGTGTTCGTCGCCGACGGATATCGGAATCATCGCGTCGCGGTGATCGACATGCAGACGGGCGCGATCAAGCGCTTCTGGGGCGCCTATGGCAAGCCGCCGGTCGACGCCGACAGCGCGCGGTATTCGCCGAGTAATGCGGCGGCGAAACAGTTTGGTCCCGTGCGCTGCGTGGAGCTCGCGAAGGATGGCCTGCTCTACGTGTGCGATCCACAGAACGACCGCATTCAAGTCTTCAAGAAAGACGGCTCGTTCGTCACCGAAAAAACGATCATGCCGAACACGCTTGGCCTGGGCGCCGTGTGGGACATCGCCCTGTCGCGCGATCCGCAGCAGGCGTACCTCTACGTCGCCGACGGGCAGAACATGCAGATCCACGTGCTCGACCGGAAAACGCTCGCCGTGTTGCGAAGCTTCGGCGACGGCGGCCGGCAGCCGGGCCAGTTCTACGCGCCGCACAGCCTCGCGACGGATTCCAAGGGCAACCTCTACACGACCGAGACGTACGAGGGCAAGCGGGTGCAGAAGTTCGACTACAAGGGCGTTGCGCCGGTGACGGCGAAGGATCCCGCGGTGGTGTGGCCCTCGAAGGCGTCGGGAGGCAAGCGATGAGCCGCCTGATGCGAATTCGCGCGCTCGTCATCGTCGTCACGATGGTCGCCCTCTTCTTCGCGCAGCGCGTGCTCGACGGCAAGGCACGAGTCGAGACGGTTCGCGCGCCGCGCTTCGAGGTCGATCCGATGTGGCCCAAGCCGCTGCCGAATCACTGGGTGCTTGGCAACGTGATCGGCGTCGGTGTCGACGCGCAGGATCACGTGTTCATCGTGCACCGCAACGACACGTTCGACGCGCAACACGAGATCGGCGCCGTCGCGCAGCCGACGCCGTTGTCCACGTGCTGCGTCCCTGCTCCGCCGGTGCTGGAGTTCGATCCCGCGGGCAATCTCGTGAATGCGTGGGGCGGCCCCGCGCCCGATCATGATTGGCCGCAGTCGAACCACGGCATCTCGATCGACGACAAGAACAACGTGTGGATTGGCGGCAATGGCACCTGCCCCGCCGGCGGCGACAAGAATTGCCCGCCCGGCGCCGGCGATTCGTTCATTCTCAAGTTCACGCACGACGGCAAGTTCCTGGCGGAGATCGGCGAGCCCGGACAGAAAGTCGACAGCCGAAGCCTGACGCACTTCGGGCGGGTCGCGAAGATCTCGTTCGACACGAAAGCCCAGGAAGCCTTCGTGGCCGACGGATACGGCAACAAGCGCGTGGCCGTGCTGAACATCGGAGATGGCAAGATCAAGCGCATCTGGGGCGCGTATGGCCACGTGCCGAGCGATTCGAACCCGGGCCCGTACAATCCGACCGCGCCGCTCGATCCGCAGTTTCGCAACCCGGTCCACTGCGCGGAACCGACGAACGACGGCCTGGTCTACGTGTGCGACCGTCCGAACGACCGCATTCAGGTCTTCAAGAAGAATGGAGAGTTCGTTAAAGAGAAAATCATAAAGCCCGAGACGCGGGGCGACGGATCGGTCTGGGACATCGCGTTCTCGAAGGATCCGGCGCAGAAGTACATCTTCCTGGCCGACGGCAAGAACGAGCGGATCTACGTGATGGACCGCCAGTCCCTCGAGATCATCACGCAGTTCGGCGACGGCGGCCGGCAGCCGGGCGAATTCTTCGCGGTCCACTCGATCGCCACGGACTCGAAGGGCAACATCTACACGACTGAGACGTACGAGGGCAAGCGGATTCAGAAGTTCGTGTACAAGGGGATGGCGATGGTCGAGCCGAATCAGGGTGTCGTGTGGCCCAAACCCTGACCACGGACGAACGTCGGACGACTGCTTTACCACGGACGGACGTCGGACGATCACGGAAAGGCACGGAGACGGCGTGAACTGCCGTTGACTGCAGTTTCATGACTTTTTAACAAAACCCTCAGGACGCTCCGAACCTCGAAGCATCCTGGGGGTTTTCTAAAAGAGCTCACGTCAAACGCAGTTACAAACGGTGAACGCCGTCTCCGTGCCGGTCCGCCGTTGTCCGCCGTCCGTCCGTGGTCATTGACTACACCGTCGCCCGCACGATCGCCGTTCGACGCGGCACCAGCAGCCCGTCGCTCCGCCCCGCAAAATACCGTCGCTCGGCTTCATCTCTCTCGAGCAACGCCACACTCGAGAATCCGTGGCCCTCGAGCAACGTGCGCATCTCCTCGGGCGTGAAATAGCTCACCCATGGCTCTCCCACCGCCGCCGCTTGCTCGGCGAACCGCGCGCCGGGATCGTCCGCGCCGCGGGGCTGCGCAAACGTCAACACGATCTCCGAGCCGCGCGGAAACGACGCCACCGTCGCGAGCACCGCATCGATCGCCTGGCGCTCCAGATACATCGTGACGCCGAGCCACGAGAAAAAGGTCGGCGTCCCGGTGTCGATGCCGTGGCGCGCGAACGCCGCGGCGAGCGACTCGCGCTCGAAGTCCACGTCGGCATACCGAACGTTTCCAGGAACCACGACGCCAGCCGCATCGAGCATCGCTCGCTTCATCGCCTGGCTCGCGGGCTGATCCACCTCGATGATCTCGATGTCGCGCGCCCATGCCGGCTGGCGATATGCGAACGTATCCAGACCGGCCCCGAGCAACACATACCGGGATACCCCGCGCCCCACCGCGTCAGCCAAACAATCCTCGGCGTATCGCGACCGAAGCAGCACATGTGACCTGAGTCCGCGCGCCGTGGGATTCTGCAGTTCATCGATGCGCTCGTGAACCTGCCGCTCGAAATCGGGACCGAGCAGTCGCCCGATCACGTGATCGTCGAGAATCGGCGGCTTGCCGTCGACGATCGAATGCGCTGCGCGAAGCACCGCGACACCACGCGCCGTGAGGCTCGCCGAACGCTCAGCCATCAGTCATCCGCTCCAGGAGATCGATCAACTCGCCAACCACGCTCGCCGGAACGCGCGGTCTCGTCAGCAGCTCGCAGAGCGCCGGCGCGTCCATCAGGCGCGCGATCATCAGCCAATCGTCAGGAAGCAACATCCCGCCGTCGCGCAGGCCGCGTGAGAACTGCGGCTCGTAGCACGGACGCTCCGGCCGGTGGTACCGAAGGAAGTTGCCGACGTCGACGAACGGCGACGCATCGATCGCGAATTCCCAGTCCAGCACCGCCGAGACACGCCAGCCATCCCCGTCGCGCGCAACGAACACGTTTCGAGAATTGAAATCGCAGTGCACGAGACCATGCACGAGCGAAACTTCCTCGAGCCGCGGTTGCCACGCATTGACGACGGCGAGCAGTCGTTCATGTAACGCCGCCGGAACGCGCTGCTGGTAGACTGCCGTGCCACCAAACCGCTCGACGAGCGAGCCGACCGTCTCCGCCGGCGTCGGCGGTCCGGGAAATTTTCCGATCGACGGCAGCACACGTCCCGCGGCATACGAGGCCGCGGCCAGCGCCTCGTCGTCACCCATCGACCGCAGCGTGAAGAGCGAGATGCCGTCGACCGCCGACAACACGGCGAGCGGAGGACCGTGCTCGCCCGCTTCATCGGCGTAGAACACGCGCGGCACCGGCACGTCGCGGCCGATCATGCCGAGCACGGCCACCTCGCGCGCGCACGACGACGGATCGCGATCGTAGACGCGCAGCACACACTCAGCTGGCCTTCCGCTGAGGCGCAGCAGAACATTTCGATTCATCAAGCCGCCCGACAGAAGCTCCGCGTCGAGCACGTCGCGTCCGGCGAGCCACGGATCGAGCAGCCGCGTGATCTCCGCGATGCTCAAGCGGGCGGCCGGTTCGTCGCGTTCCCAGTTCTGCTTCTCGTCGGCCAACACGCCTACGGTGTCGCGGGAATGAGTCGAAGCTTCGCGCTGACCGTCACCTTCCGATCCACCGGCTCGACCGCGGTTTGCGCACAGACCTGGACACCCGCCGAGTTCGTCGTATAGCGAATGCACGTCGTCTTGTTCTCGGTGACGGTCGTTTGCAGGACGTAGGTTGCGCGCCCCACCGGATCCCGTCGATCGAAGTTGAGGTGCACGTCGGCGCACGCATACACCAGGGCCTCGGTCGGCGTCGAAGCGGCAGCGTCGTAGTGGCATGGGCCCGGCTGCGCCTCGACGAGGATCGTGTCGCCCGTGAAGTGTACCGTACCCTGTATCGTCGTCACCGGCGCGCCGGCCGCCGCGGTGACTCGCTCGTCGAACGTGTAGGTGCCGGATGACGGCACGACGGTCGTCGCCGGAGACGCGTGCGGCTGGCATGCCGCAATGACGCACGTCATCGAGAGCATCAGAAACGTTCGCATGGACACAAGTTACCGCCTGTGTCGGCGGACCGGCCACCTATTGACGAGATCGTCCCGCACGGCGCAGTTTCGCGACTCGCGGCACATCCTTCTATCGAGCATAACATGAGTCTCGCGACGCCCTTCCGCTTTGCCTGTGCGATCACCGCGCTGTGCACCGCCGTGCTTTCGGCGCAAACGACGGCGGTCAGCGGCACGCGGCCCGCGCGACTGATCATCCGCAACGCCATCGTCGAAGACGGCAACGGCACGCCGGCCCGCGGACCGTTCGACATCGTCGTCGAGAACGGCATGATCACCCAGGTCGTGCCACTCGATCCGGTCGCGCTCAGCCGCGCCGGCAGGAGTCGTCGCCCTCGCGCCGACGCGAACACGGCGGAGATCGATGCGACGGGAAAGTATGTGCTGCCCGGGTTGATCAACGTGCACGCGCACATGCAGGATGAGCGCGCGGGCGTCGCGCAACCGATCGAATACGAGTTCAAGATCTGGCTCGCGTGCGGCATCACGGCCATCCGCGACGTCGGCAGCGATACGAAGAAGGCGCTCGCGTGGCGTGAGGCGAGCAGCAAGGGCACGATCGCAGCGCCGCGCATCTTCGTCTACCCGCAGTTCGGCCGGCCGACCAACGCCGATTCCGCGCGCGCGCGCGTGCGGGCGATCAAGGCGATGGGCGCGGACGGCATCAAGCTCTTGGGCATCGACCGCGACATCATGCAGGTGATGGAGGACGAGGCGCACAAGGAAGGCATGCGCATCGCGCATCACGTCGGCGTCGAAGAGACGAACGCGTGGGACGACATCCACTTCGGCACGACGAGCATCGAGCACTGGTACGGCATTCCGGATGCCGCGATCCTCAACGGCGTCCAGGATTTTCCGTCATACTACAACTATAACAACGAGACGGATCGCTTCCGGTGGGCGGGGCATCTCTGGCGCGAAGCCGATCCGGCGCGGTTGCAGATGGTCCTCGACTCGATGGTCTCGCATCACGTCGCATGGGTGCCGACCCTCGACATTTATGAGGCGTCCCGGGACTTACAGCGCGCGCGCACGCAGCCCTGGTTCGCGGACTATCTGCATCCGACGCTCGAGGACTATTTCCGCCCCGATCCCGCGAATCACGGTTCGTACTTCTTCGGTTGGACGTCGACCGACGAGACGTTCTGGAAAGAGAACTATCGCATCTGGATGAACGCCGTGCGCGACTTCGAGCGAAAGGGCGGCCTGGTCGGCGCCGGCGACGACGCGGGCTTCATCTATCAGATGTACGGCTTCGGCCTGCTGCGCGAGCTCGAGCTCCATCAGGAAGCTGGCTTCCCGACGATCAAGGTCATTCAGCACGCCACCGGGAACAACGCACGCATCCTCGGCAAGGAAACGGAGCTCGGACGCGTACGCCAGGGATTTCGCGCGGACCTGATCGTCGTGAACGGCAACCCATTAGAGAATTTGAAAGTGCTGTATCCGACGGGCGTCGACGACATCAAAGACGGCAAGCCGGTGCACACCGGCGGCGTCGAATGGACGATCAAGGACGGCATTCCCTATCACGGGCCCACACTGATGCGCGAGGTGAAGCAGATGGTGGCCAAGGCACGCGCCGATCGCGGCACGAAATAATCGTCCGGGAACTACAAAGGGCGGCCCGCGACAAGCGGGCCGCCCTTCTTCAACCGATCACACGATGTACTTGAAGTAGAACCATTGCGAGGTCACGATCGGCTGGCCGTTCGCATCGACGGCGGTCACCTGCCAGCGGCCGGGCTGCGCGCCGACGAACCCGCTCTGAAAACTCGTCGTTGGCGCGGCAATCGTGTTTGTCGTCCACGCGTGCCAGGGATTATTGCAATTGCGCCAATCGCCGGTTTGCGGCCAGCTGTCGCAGAACTGCACGGTCACCGTGTACGTCGCCGCGTTCGGCACGGCCGGCCAGTCCGTGCTGAACGACCGCGGGAACACGTC
Organism: Gemmatimonadaceae bacterium; assembly: GCA_035606695.1. Classification (NCBI taxonomy): domain Bacteria; kingdom Pseudomonadati; phylum Gemmatimonadota; class Gemmatimonadia; order Gemmatimonadales; family Gemmatimonadaceae; species Gemmatimonadaceae bacterium. The sequence continues at coordinate 278,250 of DATNEW010000026.1, read as the reverse complement.
GAACACGGGCCCGAACAGCGCGATCGAATTCGAGCTGTACGTGAAGCCGGCGAGACGATCCACGAGATCGTAGTGCACCGCCGCGGGCGGCTGCGACCAACGCGGCACGCCGACGAACAGCCCGGTCGGATCGCTCAGCGCCGCCGGCAGCACGCAGAATGTCTGTAGCGGATTGTTGCCGCCGTCGAAGAACGTCACCCACGATCGCGACGCCGACGTGACCTGCCCGCACGGCGGCAGGTTCGCTGCCGCCGCGAACATGACCGACGGGAAGGAGCCGGCATTGATCGTGTTGATCTGATAGCGATCGACTTTCTGCCCGGCTTGGTTCACGTCCTGGACCGTTGAATGAAGGCTGATGACCGGCGGGCTCAGGACGTTGATCGTCGTCGTGCCTGTCTTCGATTGATCGAACGTCGACCGCGCCGTGATGATCGCGGTGCCCGGCGAGCCGGCGGTGACGACGCCTGTGGCGCCATTCACCGTCGCCACGAAATTGTTCGACGAGAACCATGTCACCGTCTCGGGCGCGCCGCCCACGACCTGCACGCTCGCCGTCAGCGACACCTGCGCATTGGGCGGCAGCTGCGCGCTCGGCGTATTTGTTGTAACCGACTGCACCGCCGGGGCCACGTTCACCGTGATCGCAGCCGACCCGGATTTCGTGGCATCGAAGGCGGACGTCGCCGAGATCGACGCTGTCCCGGCAGCAACGGCTGTCACGAGACCCGCACCGCTAACCGTCGCCACGCTGGGATTGCTCGATGACCAATTCACGGTCGTCGGCGCGCCGCCGCTCTGCACGACGTTCGCGGTGAGCTGCTGCGTCTGTCCCACGAGTAGCGACGGAGTCGCCGGCGTCACACCGACGCTCGTGATCGCGGCGCCGCTCGCGTTGAACGTCACTTCGCCCGGCAGTGTCACGACCGTGCCGTCGAGATTCGCCTGGATGGTCGCGTCGAGACGCGCCGACGTCACCTTGAGCGTGTTCGCGCCGGCCGCCTGCGACAGCACCCACGACGGACACTCGTACGTCCCATCATTGCTCGGCAACTCGGTCGCCGGCGCACTTGCCAGTACGGCATTGCCAACGAACAGGCCCCCACCGGTCCCGCTCGTGACCTGACAAGTGACGCCGGCGCCCGTAACACCCGCCGGATGCGTCGGCCCGCCCGTATCGTGCACGGCGAGCACGCGCACCGTCGGTCTCACCGGCAACGCGGCGCCGGCAAGCCCGAACTGATTGTCGCCAGTCACCGGCACCATCGTCGCCGGAAGACCGAGCGTGAACACGCTGAAGTCGTCGCCGATCTCGACGAGTCCACCGACGCCAAGATGAATCGCGTACGCCGGCTTCACGCCGAGCGCCCAGTTCACCGCGGTGCCGGCGCCGGAGAACACGGCCGCCGCCAACCGCTTGAGCGGATTCCGCTCGTGCGTCACGGCGCCAACGCTCACGGGACACGGCGAGGGCGGCGCGGATTCCCGCAGGAATTTCGGCGTTTCGCCGACGTCGTACTTGAGCACCATCTGACGCTCGTCGCCCGGATGCTCCCGGCACAGACCGATGACGACCGGCTGCGTCAGCACGACGTGCGGCTCGATCGAGATGCGGACGCAGAACTGCGTCGACAGTCCAAACACACCCTGCGCGTTCTCCTTCGTCAATCCGAGGCTGCAGCCGTTCGGCTGCGCCGTGTATTGGCTCGACACGTCCTCGATCGTCACCACCACGTTCGACGTGCCCGCCTGATTGGGGTCGAACCAGTCGCCGCTGAACGCCGCCATGTTGTTTCCGTCGGGCGACGTTACGACGATCTTCTGCCCCGGCGGAATCACCGGTGGCACCACCTGCGAGACGCAGCTGTTGTTGTTGACGCAGTTCCAGCCCTTCTCGATGCGCACCTTGATCGGCAGCGTACGATTGCCGTTCAGCTGGACGGCCTGCTGCGTGCCGTTGTTCTTCATGCCGTCACCGTCCTTCGACACGTCGGCGAACGCCAGCACCTTCTGTGCGATCGTCACTTCGATGCGATACGTGTGCGACGAAATGAGATTGTCGCTCTTCGTGTCCCAGTTCGCCTGATACATCTCACCATCCGCCTGCGCGGCGAGCGTGCGAACGACGTTGCCGTTCGCGGTCATGTCGCGAATGACGTACACCACCGGCAGCCCCGGCTGAAACGGATCGCCGTAGCCCGGCGAGCCCTGCGGGTTCGACACCATCGGCGGCAGGAACCACACATCGTCGTTGCCGTTGGTGTGCGCACCGTCGGAGATCGTCGAGCTGCGATCGCCGGGTACGATGGTACGCCGCTCGGTCGGCGCGCTCGAATCCCGGCACGCCGCCAGAACGAACGCGGCGACACTGAACAGCACGGCACGAGCGAGAGAGGGACGAACCCGCATTGGTACATCCTCGGATTATGAGAGAACTATAAAGCGGCTAGCGGCCGGTGCCGACCAGCCTCAGAAAACGCGGATCGGATTGGAGATCGCGCCACCACCAGGAGTTCACCTTCGCGAAGCCCGCGCGGTGATCGGGGTGGTTCGTCAAATAGCGGGCGAGCAGTTGCAACGCCTGGTCGCGCTCGCCCAAAAGCGTTCGCGCCAGCGCCTCGGTGCCGATCAATTCGCCCGTCGGATCGACGTCGGCGCCCGCCCGCGCCGACGCGATGACCTTGTGCGCGCTGTCGGCGAGGTTCGCGCGCCCCAGCACGACGGCCGCGAGCATCTCGGACGTGCGATGCTCCAGCGCCCGATCCGACTTCGGCACGAGCGTGTCGAGCTCCGCGACCAGCCGCCACGCCTCGCCCGGATTCGGATCCACCGCGCGCGACAGCATCAGATACAGCCGGCACTGCACGAAGTGCGGATCCTGCGGAAAACGGCGGCCGCCTTCGTCGCACCACTTCTCTGCGTTCGGGAACTGCTCGAGATCGTACGACGTCGCGTACAGACGCCACAGAATCTCCGGCGCGGCACGGAGATATGAATCGGCCTCGTACGCCTTGTTCGCCGCGAGATACGCCTGCGGCACATCGTTCTTTCCGTATTCGACGACGCTCAGCGCGTTCCACGCCGTCGCCAGCCGCGGATTCACCGCCACCGCGTCATTCAACTGCTTCTCGGCCGTATCCACGGCGAGCTTGATCGCGGCGTTGTCAGTGATCAGTCCGCGCTGCACGCGATAGTACGTGAGCGTTCCAGCAAGTTCTAACGCGTCCGCGTTTCTCGGATCGAGCGCCAGCGCGCGCTTCGCCGCATCCAGCCCCGCCGCGATGAATGCCTCGACCTGCTTCGTGTCGGTCGCCAACTTCGCGCGGCGCTGCGCCACGCGTCCGGTCTCCACCACCGGCTGCGCCCACTTGGCGTCTGCCTGCGCCGCCAACGCCGCCAGCGAGTCCGCCGACGTGAGCTGATGCTGCGCGTCGTCGGGTTTGCTCGCCGCCACCGACTCATCCGCGCTCTTCATGTCACGTTCGGTACGCTGCACCAGCGCCCACGCCTCCGGACTCGTCGTGCCCCCCTGCAGCTCGCGGAGATGCACCTCGTCTCCGAGACGCGAGCGGAGCAGCTCGGCCACCGCCGCCGCGAGCGAGTCGCGTGCGTGCAGGAACTGGCCTTCCGCGACGTTGAAGCCGGCGCGCTGAATGTCGGAGCCGGTCGAGCCGTCGACCAGCTCGACGGCCACGTGCAGCTCCTTTCCGTTCCGCTCGATGTTTCCTCGCACCAGCGTGCCGACGTTCAACACTCGAGCAATGCTGTCCGGTGAGAGATCCCGGCCGCGATACGCCGCCACAGCACTCGCCGGCGCCACCTGGAGCCCGTCGACGTCGCCGAGTTGCGCGATGAGCGATTCCGTGAGACCGTCCGCGACGTGACGCAACGACGAGTCGCGGCTCTGGTCGTCGAGATACAGCACCGCGAGTCGGCGCAGATCGGCGCCGCCAGTCACGGACGCACGCTTCGCCGTGCGATTGCGCGCGTACAATCCGCCCGCGGTGAGCGCGGCGACGGCGACGACTCCCGCGGCAATGAGCATCGCTCGCCGGCGCGAATTCGTCCGCGGCACCGGCGCGCTGACCGCCGCGTAGCGCGTGGTGCGCCGCATGTACGGATTGGAGCTCGTACCCGTAGGCCCGGCAAACAGTGCGGCCTTGAAGTCCGCGACCGACGCGAAGCGATCGGCCGGGATCTTCTCGAGCGCGCGCATGATCGCGCCTTCGATCTCATCCGGCACGGTCTGCCGCACGATGCGGATGGACGGCACCATCTCCATGGTATGCCGTGCCATGATCGCCATTGCGTTCGGGCCCGTGAACGGCACTTCGCCGACGAGCAGCTCGTACAGCACGCACGCCAGGCTGTACATGTCGCTGCGACCATCGACGGTCTCGCCGCTGAACTGCTCGGGACTCATGTACGCCGCGGTGCCCACCGACATCCCGGTCTGCGTCAGCTTCTCATTGCCCGATTCCTGAATGACGCGGGCGATGCCGAAGTCGGCGACGACGGCGTGTCCGCCGTGGATGAGAATGTTCTCAGGTTTGATGTCGCGATGGATGACGCCGAGCCCGTGTGCGTACGCCAGCGCGTCGGCGACCTCGCCGGTGATGAGCAGCGCGTCGTCGATGCCGAGCTGCTTTTCGCGCTCGAGGCGCGCCCGCAGCGACTCTCCCTCGACGAACGGCATCGTATAGAAGAGGAGCCCGTTCGCTTCGCCCGAGTCGAATACGGGCAAAATGTGCGGATGGCTCAGTCGCGCCGCGATCTGGATTTCGCGCTTGAAGCGATCGCCGTCGATCGACGACGACAGCTCGGGTGACAAGACCTTCAATGCAACGCGGCGCCCATGCTTGAGGTCTTCCGCGAGAAAGACCGTCGCCATCCCGCCGCGTCCGATTTCGGACTCGACGTGATAGGTGTTGCTTAGCGCGTGTTGAAGTTCCTCGAGCAAGTGCGTCATCCCACCATCAGTCTGCGTCGAGGGAAGTTGGTCGGCGATAAATTGTTGTTTACCCGGGTTGCTCGCTAGGGCGCGCATCTGTGTGGCCTCGAACGCCAATACCGACCGGTGGGGACCGATCGTACGGATCAATGGGCGGAACTTCCTGCCTGGTGAGATCACAGGCGGGAACGTACTGACGGCCCGTTCGACAAACGTCCGTTCAGCGTTCCTTTGGCGTTCTTTTTCCGGCTGGCGTTCAGTCCACCCGAAGTGCCGTCGCCGGATCGACGTGGGCGGCACGACGCGCCGGCAGCCATGACGCCGCGAGCGCGACCCCGAGCAGCGTGACACCGACGCCCGCGAACACGAGCGGATCGCGCGGCGACGTCTCGAACAACAACGGGGCGAGCCAGTGCCCGGCGGCGGCCGACACCGCCAACCCGATCGCCACACCGACGATGACCACCCGCACGCCGTCGCGAACGATGAGCGCCACGACGTCGACAACCCGCGCGCCGAGCGCGATGCGCACGCCCATTTCATGCGTGCGTTGTGTGACGCCGTACGCGACGACGCTGTACAACCCGATGGCGGCAAGCGCGAGCGCGAGCATGCCGAACACCACGAACATCGTGGCGCCAAGACGATACGACCGCGTCGCCGGCGCGAGCACGTCGGACAGCGGCGTCGCGATGATGTATCCCCCGCTCGGCAAGACGGTCTGCAGGTCGCGGCGAATTGCATCCGTCTGCGACGAAGCGTCGCCGCGAGTTCGGACGTACAGCGATCCGAATCCAGCGTTGACCTGCGCAACCGGCAGATACGCAATCGCATCCGGCGGTCCACCCAGATCGCCGAGCTTGATGTTTTCGGCAACGCCGACGACCGTGCGACATGGCATGGTGTCGTCGCTCATCCGCAAGCACTTGCCGATGGGATCCTGATTCGGCCAACCCGCGCGCGCCATCTCGGCGCTGATGACGGCAACGCGCGCGCTTCCCTCGCGATCCTGTGCGCTGATGTCGCGACCACGAATGATGCGCGTGCCGACGGTCGCGAAGTAGCCTGGCGACCCGGTCTCCATGATGCCGCTCTTGATCTGGCGCACCGAGTCGGTGCCCGACGCGAAGAAGTCGTCGCTGAACGTCATCGAGAATGGGACAGTGACGACGCGCGTGACACCGGCCACCGACCGATTTGCCCGTGCGCGGTCCATCAGCGCGTCGTACAATGCCTGCTGCTGCGCCGAATCCAGCTTCACGCCGCGCAGACGCGGCGAGAGCCAGATCAGACGGTCCGCGTCGTACCCAAGGTGCAGCGTGTTTACCGTGCGTACGCTGCGCACGAAGAGACCGGCCCCGACAAGTAACACGACGGACATGGCCGCCTGGACGATCAACAGCGCGGTCCGGACGCGCGAGCGTCGCCCGTAGCCTTCACGAGCGCCCGCCTTGAGAGCAGCGGCAACGTCCGATCGCCCCGCCTGAACGATGGGTGCGAGCCCGGCAAGCAACCCTGCGCCGAGCGCGCACGCACCGGCGAAGAGAAGCACTCGTGTGTCGCCGAGCGTGTTGTCCCATTCGACATCCGGCACCAACGTGCTGCGCAGCAATCGCCCGCCCCACTGCGCGATCACGAGGCCCGCCGTTGCCCCAAGCACGGCGAGCAGCATGCTCTCGACGAGAAGCTGACTCACCAAACGGGCACGACTCACACCAAGCGCGATCCGTACCGCGATCTCGCGCCGCCGCGCGAACGCGCGAGCAAGCAACAGATTGCCGACGTTCGCGCACGCGATGAGCAGCACGATCGACGCGACGCCCAGCAGCCACGCCGCGACTTTCGTATCAGCGGAGAGCGTCGGCGCGCGCTGCTGAAGAACCGACCCGGCAATTGCGCGCGGCTTCACCTTCGCGAGCGATCCGATCCCCGGGCTCATCGCGAAGTTCGCGGCCCAGCTTTGACGGTACGCCTGCGTGAGGTCCGCCGTCGCCGCGTCCGCGGACACGCCGGGCTTGCGGCGCGCGTACACCTCGAGCCACGAGATGTTGTAGCTCTTGCGGTACTTCGTCCACATCGTCGAGAATCCGTCGACAGCCGCGGCCGTGATGGGAATGAACGCGGACGGCGTCGTGAGCTCGAATGCCGAGAAGTGCCGCGGCGCGACACCGATGATCGTGTAGATCGATGAGCCGAGCGTCATGGTCTTGCCGATGACGTCCGACGCGCCGGCGTACTCGGATTGCCAGTAGGGATACGACAGCACGACGACGCGCGCGGCGCCCGGATCCTTGTCCTCCTCGGCGGTGAAGAAACGGCCGAGCGCCGGGCGTGCGTCGAACATTTGCCAGAGACTCGCGCTCGCGGCGCCGATCTGCAGCTCACGCGCGGCATCGCCGCTGCCGACGGCCAGACGGCGGCGCGAATATGCCGCGAAGCGCTCGATCGTCCGCGACGACTGCGCGAGATCCAGGTAGCGCTGGTACTGCGAGCTCGGTCCGACGAATTCCTTGCCGTCGACCATCCGCGCGAAGTAGACCTTGTGCGTCCGCTCCGGCGCGACGAGAAAGGCCGGCGGCCGGAACAGCAGGCGATCGACGATGCCGAACATCGCGGCGTTGGCGCCGATGCCCAAGCCCAGCGTCAGGACGACGAATCCGGCGAACACGGGCGCGAAGCGCAGGCCACGGAGCGCGTAGCGCAGATCCTGACTGAATGCGCCCCACCATTCCGCGCGGCGCTCGCGTTCGACCCGCGCGCGGTCGATTGCCTCGAGCCGCTCGCGGGTGCGCTCGACGTTCCCGAAGCGGCGCTCGGCTTCGCGCCGCGCGTCGTCCGGAGACATGCCGTCATTCATGAGGTCTCGCATGGTCATCTCGAAGTGAAAGCGCAGTTCGTCAGCGACGCCCCGCTCGATACTGCGTCCGCCGCGGTCGAGGTGCATGAAGCGCCGGAGGCCTGGAAAGCGGTGCATGACGCTGTTCCCCTGAAACGTTGATGGGAAGCTACAAAATCCGGGCTTCCCATGAAAGGTTCAGGGAAGAATCCGTACAACCTGTGACAGGGATCGCCGGAAAAGCGTTGGGTGGCCGCCGAGCGCGGTGCGCCGCTAAACCATCTCGACGGCCGACCGACGCTCGCGAAGCCACAGCCCGAACAGCACGAGCGGCGGCACGCCGACGAGCAGCGCGATCGCCAGCAGATGCGCCGAACCGGTATACGTCGTGTGCCCATTCGCCTGCACGACCAATGAAAACAGGCCGTTGCTGAAATTCAGCGACACATTTCCCTGTCCCGGACCGGACTGCGTCGCCTTCCAGATCGCGACGATGCCCGGTCCCATCGTGATCGCCGCCAGTACGACCCAGTAGCCGACCCACGACGCAAGGAGCGTCGCGGGCCGCCACCGCCCAAGAAAACGAAACATGAATTACCGCTCGCGCATGGGTGCCATGACGGACACATCGCCCGGTTCGACACGTATTACACGAAGCACCTGCGCTTGTTTCTGCCCGCCCATGTCGAGCACGACGCGATAGTCGCCAGTCGCCACGGGCTCGAGATTGCGGCCACCACCAGCGCCGCGTCCACCGCCGCCGCCGCGTCCACCACGTCCACCACCCGCGCCGCGCCCCTCGATGTCGCGCGCCTGCGCCGTCGGACTCCCCGTCGTATCCGGCGGGTTGTTCTGCTCGGCCGGACGCGGATTGAACCCCGGCGGGAATCCCGCGACGTTCGCCGGCGGCTCGGCAGCGCGTCCACCGCGACCGCCGCCGAAGAATCCGGCGATGCCACCGGCGGGAATGACCTGCTCGCCGGTCGGCAGCAAACTCCACGACACGTGATTGATGCCCGCGCTGTTCGTCCCCGTGATGCGCGCGATCGTGTCGCCCGCGGCGTCCACGATCGACACGCGCGGTGCGCTCGGCAACGGCGACGACAACCGATACTCGATTTCCGCGCCGTTCGGCCCACCGTCCGCCTTCCACGGCCGCTGCGCGCGCGTCTCGGACGCGGGCAGCATCTGGCCATACTCGAACGCCGGCGATGGCGCGAACAAGTGCGCGGAGGCCGAGAGCACGCTCGCACTCATCTGCTGCAGCGGCGCCACGTCGAGAATCTGCACCGCGCGGCCGTGCGTCGCCGCGATCAACTCGTGATCGCGTGGATGAATCTCGAGGTCATACACCGGCACCGTCGGCAGATTGCTCTGCAGCGGGAACCAGTTCTGTCCCTTGTTCAACGAGGCGAACACGCCCGTCTCGGTGCCGACGTAGAGCAAACTGTGATTCACCGGATCCTCGCGAATCACATAGACGCTGCCCGGGCGGTCCGTGCCCGCGGGGAGATTCGCCGTAATCGAACGGAACGTCTTCCCGAAATCATTCGACACGAACACGTACGGCTTGAAATCGCCGCGCCGGTGATTGTCGAGCGTGACGTATATGGTGTTTGTATCCGCATGCGACGGCTCGACGGCCGTCACGTGCGTCATCGCGGGCACCCCGGCGAAACGATCGCTGATATCGATCCACCGCCCGCCGTCGTTCGGCGAGATCCACACCTTTCCGTCGTCCGTGCCGACGAACAACATGCCGGCCTTGAGCGGCGATTCATTCATCACGACGATCGTCGCGTTCTCCTCGGCGCCCGTCGCGTCGCGCGTGATGCCGCCCGATCCATCGGCCGCGAGGTTCCCGTCGGCATCGTACCCGCTGGACACGCGCAGCCACGTCGGGTCGTGCGCCGTGAGATCGGGCGAGATCGCGATCGGATCTCTTCCCTTCTTCACCGATTTGAACACCTTGTCGGCGCCGCTGTAGAACACGTTCGGGTCGTGCGCCGAGACGAAGAAGGGCGTGTTCCAGTTCCAGCGGAGCGCGGCGTTGGGATCGGCCATGTCGCGCTTCATGCGAGTGCGCACGTCGGCGAGCTGGCTCTCCATGTTCGGCCCGCCCTGCGCCTTGATGTTCGCGATCTGCGCGCCGTACGTGTTCTCGTTGATCGTGCGCGGCTTGATGTTCACCACCTCGCCCGTGGCCAGGTTGCGGCGCTGCATGTTGCCGCCCTGTGACTCGAAGTACACGATGTTGGGATCGAGCGGATCCTGCGCCGTGTAGAGACCATCCGCCGCGAAGAGCGCGAACCAGTCGGTCATTTGCAGCTGGCCGTTCAACCGCCGGCTCCAGCCGCACGACGAGCCGTTGTCCTGCAACCCGCCGCACACGCGATACGGCACCTGATAGTCGTAGCTCACGACGTAGAACTGGCCCATCGCCATGTTGTTCATCGAGTCGTACGTGCCGCCGCGGTCCCACGTCTGGAAAATCCCCGCGTCGCCGCCGATGATGAAATGCTCGGGATCGTTCGGGTCGATCCACATCGCGTGATAGTCCTCGTGATTGCCGAACATGCCGGTGCGCCACGAGTAGCCGCCGTCATCAGAGAACTGGAAATCCACCGCCATGCGATAGATGCGGTTCGGATTCTTCGGATCGACGCGAATCTGCGAGAAGTAGAACGGCCGGTTATCGATGGTGCTCTGCCATTTCCAGGTGCGACCCGCGTCGGTCGACTTGTACAAGCCGCTCAAGAGCCGCTGCGGCTTCGCGCCGCGCACCGAATCCGCCTCGACCATCACGTACACGATGTTCGGATTGCTCGGCGCGATCTGAATGTTCATGCGGCCTTTCTGCGTCTCGGGAAATCCGCCGCCTTTGATCTCGTGCCAGGTCGCACCACCGTCGGTCGTCTTCCACAGCGCCGACCCCGGTCCGCCGCTCTTGAGATAGTAGGGACCGCGCGAGCGCTCCCACGAGGCCCCATAGAGCGTGTTCGGATCGCGCGGGTCCATCGCGACGTCGATGAAGCCGGCCTTGTCGCTCACGAACTTCGACAGCTTCCACGTCTTGCCGCCGTCGGTCGTCTTGTACAACCCGCGTTCGGGATTCGACGCCCACGTCGCGCCGACCGCGGCGACGTACACGATGTTCGGGTTCGTCGGATGCACGACGATGCGCCCGATGTGCTGCGTCTTCTCGAGCCCGACCGACTGCCAGGTGACGCCGCCGTCGGTCGACTTGTAGACGCCCCATCCCGGCGCGACCGAGTTGCGCGCGTTGTCTTCGCCCGTCCCGAGATACAGCGTTTTCGGATCGCTCGGCGCAATCGCGATGTCGCCGACCGACGCGATCGGCCCGTGATCCCACAAGGGAATGAACGTGGTGCCGGCGTTGATCGTTTTCCAAACGCCGCCCGTGGCGCCGGTCACGTAGAACGTCTTGGGATTGTGCGGGTCCGCTTCGACGTCGGTGATGCGGCCGGCCATGTTCACCGGGCCGATCGACCGCCATTTCATCGATGCGAGCGTGGCGGAATCAGGCGTTTGAGCAGCGGCCGAAGTCGCCGCGGCGAACACGAGCGCAAGAAGTTTTTTCATTGGGGGCAGAAGGGAGGATCGCCGATTATGGCGCGTCCTCGCGCCACTCGCCAGATTGGGGCGTCAACTCGGCGACGCACGCGCGTCTCGACGACGGACCTTCAGCTTCCCCCTCCATGCCCTCTCGCCGCGAGTTCTTCACCAAAGCAGCGTCCACCGGTCTTCTTGCGGCGATGCCGATCGATCGCGCGCTCGCCCTGCACGGCGATGAGCGCGCGCTCGGCGCGAACACCGCGGTGGACGACACGGATTTGACCTGGGTCAACCGCCTGCGCGGCAAGTCACGCGCCGTGTTCGACTCGCCGCAGGTCGACGAAGGCGGGGCGCTATTTCGCGCCGTGATGTGGCGCTCGCAAATCAACAAGGTCTTCGGCACGCCGAAGGAAGAGGTCACGCCGGTCGTCGTCTTTCGGCACGACGCAATCCCCATGGTGATGGATGACCAGTTCTGGGATCACCTGGGCATCGGCAAGGACGTCAAGTGGAAAGATGAGAAAACTGGAAAGTGGATCAGGTACAATCCGCTCTCGAAGATTCCAACCGACGGCCCCGCGGCGATGAAGGACTACAACATCCCCGCGTTCATCCAGAGCGGTGGCATCGTGCTCGCCTGCGGACTCGCGTACCAGTACGTCGTGTCGCAGTACGCCGCGAAGGACAAGCTCTCGCACGACGACGCCGCCAAGCGCGCCAGGGAACACCTCATTCCGGGCGTGATCATTCAGCCGTCCGGATTCTTCGCCGTGCTCAAGGCGCAGGACGAAGGCTGCAAGTACATGATGGGCAGCTGACGACTCGTTCTCGGGGCTCGTTCAGGGCAGCAGCGCCAGGCTGCGCGCGTGCCCCGGACGTACGACGGCGAAGTGCCGGCGATCCGTCGTCAGCACGTCGCGCGTCCCCAACCGCTCGGCCACGGCGATCACCGACGCGTCGACGAAGCCGAGCGGAAGGTCGCGGTACCCGCGCATGATGTCGGCAATGCGCGGCATGTCCTCGTCGAGCAGTGGCTCGACCACGAGCTCGGCGTCCGCGATCGAGCGCACGAACGCCTCTTCGGCCACCGCGCCGATGCGCCGCTGTAGCAGGTAGGCGACTTCGGGAACGATCGTCACCGGCAGGACGATGTCGTCAACGGCTGCCGCCCACCACGCGGTGACGTCGTCATGCCATGCGTCGCTGGCATCGATCAACGCGTAGATCGCCCCGGTGTCGGCGACGACCGTCATCGCTCAATACGGCTTTCGTGCTGGCCGTCGTGGCACGGACGGCTCATGCGTGCGGGTCGGTCCACAACAGCTCGTCCACGCGTTCCGACGTGTCGGCATGTCCGCTCCGAAATCGTCCGGCGATGGACGGCACGCCGGTGTTCGCTCCGGGCGCGGTGAGATACTGGGCCAACGCTTCGCGCACGACGGTAGCGAAGCTCACGCCGCGCGTGCGGGCGAGCTTCTGCAGCCGTTTGATCAGCTGATCGTCGATGAACAGGCTCGTGCGCTTCATGACATATATATTACTCCATGGATATGCCGGTGTCCAGGGGGGCGCTGGCATCGGTGGCCCCGCTCAGGCAAGTTCGGGAATGCTCAAATCCCTGCTCTTCTCCACGGCTGCGGTCGGCTCGTTCATCGCAATGCCGGCGTCGGCGCAGCGCCCCAAGCTGGCTCCCGCGGTTCGACAGTTCGTCGCGATCGACACCGACGTCGTGGCGATCACTCACGTGCGTGTGATCGACGGCACGGGTGCTCCGGCGCGCGCCGATCAAACGCTCATCATTCGTGACGGGCGCATCGCCTCGCTGGGCGACGCCGCGCAAGTCGCCGTCCCTGCGGGCGCGCGCGTCGTCGACGGCACCGGCAAGTCGGTGATCCCCGGTCTCGTGATGATGCACGAGCATCTGTTTTACCCGACGTCGCCGGTGCTCATGGGCGCGCCGCCCGTCTATGCAAATCTCACCGAATCGTTCGTGAGGCTCTATCTCGCCGGCGGCGTCACGTCGATGCGCACCGGCGGCAACATGAATGGGTTCGCCGAGATCGAGATCAAGCAGGCGATCGACCGTGGCGATCGCGCGGGACCGTGGATCGATGCGACGGCGCCGTACCTCGAAGGCCCCGGCCTCAACTTCATGCAGGTTCACGAGCTGAAGGATGCGGCCGACGCGCGCGCGCTGATCGACTACTGGCACGGGATCGGCGCGACGTCGCTCAAGGCGTACATGCACATCACGCGCGACGAGCTCAAGGCGTCGGTGGCCGAGGGGCACAAGCTGGGCATGAAGATCACGGGACATCTCTGCTCGGTGACCTATCGCGAGGCCGCGGCGCTCGGCATCGACGATCTCGAGCACGGATTCTTTGCGTCGACCGACTTCGCGCCGAACAAGAAGCCCGACGTGTGTCCCGGGCAGGCCGCGACACAGGCTGTGATGGCCGCGATGGACCCCGCCTCCGATTCGATCAAGTCACTGATTCGAGATCTCATACAACATCACGTGGCGCTCACCTCGACGCTGACGGTGTTCGAGACCTATACGCCGGGCCGACCCGTGCCGCCGGGCATCGACGTGCTCGATCCGCTCCTCCGCGACCAGTTCCTGCAGCTCAAGACGTTCATCGACCACAATCCGGCATCGCTCTACGGCAAGCTCTTTCCCAAGATGCGGCAGTGGGAGGTCGACTTCTTCCATGCCGGCGGCCTGCTGCTCGCGGGCACGGACCCGACCGGCGGCGGCGGCGTGATTCCCGGCTATTCGGATCAACGCCAGCTGGAGCTGCTCGTCGAAGGCGGGCTCACGCCGCTCGAGGCGATCAAGGTCTGCACGCTGAACGGCGCCACCTACCTGGGGCGCGCGAACACGATCGGATCGGTCGCCGTCGGCAAGCAGGCCGATCTGGTGCTCATCGACGGCGATCCGTCGGCGCGCATAGAGGATGTGCGCAAGGTGAGTGTCGTATTCAAGGACGGCATCGGCTACGATCCCACGAGGCTCATCGCGTCGGTGAAGGGCCGGGTCGGGCTGTTCTAGAACTCTAAATAGCGGCGGGTGTCGGGATGACGGCGGTCCTCGATCGGCTGGTCAGCGACGGGCGCTTTGCGCTGCGCGGATTTCGGCGCACGCCGGGCTTCTTTGTGACCGCGGTGCTCATTCTGGGGCTGGGCATCGGCATGTCGGTGGCGATGTTCACGGTGTTCCGCACGGTGCTCGTGCGCCGGCTGCCCGTGACGGATCAGGATCATGTCGTGGTGATGTGGACCTATCGCAACGATCCGAGCGCCGACTATGCGGTGGGCACGAAAGAGCTGTCGGTGGTGCGGAAGCAATCACACACCATGCGCGACATCGCCGCGGTGGCGCACTGGCCGGCGACTCCGTATCCGTTCATCGACGGGAATCGGTCGGTCACGCTCAATCGCGGCATGGTGACGGGCAACTTCTTCGACGTCCTCGGGGTGCGCCCCGCGCTCGGACGATTGATGAAGCCGAGCGATGATTATCCCGATGGGTCGTTGCAGCGATCGAATCAAGCACCGTCGGCGATGGTGTTGAGCTATCGGGCGTGGAAGGAGCAGTTCGGCGGAGACCCCGGGGTTATCGGACGACGGTTGGTCGAACCGTACCTGCATTCCGTGTTCGAGATCGTCGGCGTCGCACCGGCGGGATTCGACTATCCGGCCAACGCGGATTATTGGCAGCCGATGTGGGCGGGATGGCAGTCGGGTGTATCGGCGTTCGCGGTCGCGCGGCTCCAACCGGGAGCAACGCTCGCGAGCGCGCGCAACGAATATCTGTCGATGGAGCAGCGTCTCGCACCCGACGCCGACTTCAAGGGCGCCCACGCGGCGACGTTCACCGAGACCGTCGTCGGCAACGTACGACCGGTGATCGCACTGCTGAGCGCCGCGGTGGGATTGTTGCTGCTCATCGCGTGTCTCAACGTCGGCAATTTGTTGTTGTTGCGTGCGTCCTCGCGCATGCGGGAAATCGCCGTGCGGCGCGCGTTGGGAGCCTCGCTCGGCGACATCGTCGTGCAGCTGCTCGTCGAGGCGTCGGTCATCGCGATCGCCGGCGGCGCGCTGGGGCTTCTCGTCGCCATCGCGCTGCTCGACGCGCTCGTGCGATTCGCGCCATCGAATCTTCCGCGCGTCGACGACATCCAGCTGTCGGGAACGCCGCTGGTGCTCGCGGTCGGCGTGTCGGCCGCGGCGGTGTTGATCTTCGGATTGGCGCCGGCGCTGATCGCGGCGCGCGGGAGTCTCGCGTCGCCGTTGCGGATGGACGGACGTTCCGGCGGCGAGACGCGCCGCCGGCGCGCGATTCGACAGTCGCTCGTGACCGCGCAGGTCGGGCTCGCGATGCTGATGCTCGGCGGCGCGGCGCTCTTGGCGCGGAGTCTCGCGCGCCTCGAAGGTCAGGACGCGGGGTACACGACCGACCACGTGTCGAGCATGGGGTATTCATGGAACGCGAAGCGCCAGGATTCCGTCATCAAGATGGTTCAGCTGGGCGATCGTCTCGTGCATCGGCTGCGCGAGATACCGGGGGTCACTGCGGTCGCGCAGATGGTGGCACCGCCGCTGCTCGGCGACGGGGTGTGGTTCGCGAAGTTCCAGGTGGAAGGCCAGGCCGATGCGGACGTCGCGCGGAGTCCGTCGTTCGTGCTCGAGTGCGCGGGTTCAGACTTCTTTAAAGTGCTCGGCATCCATATCGAGCGTGGACGGGCGTTCACCGATGCGGACGGTCCGGGCTCGGAGCTCGTCGCCATCGTGAGTGAATCGGTCGCCAACCAGCTCTGGCCCGGGCAGAATCCGATCGGCAAACGCATCAAGATGCCTGGTGGAGATCAGGCGGGTTACATCGGTGGCGCGGCGTGGCGCACCGTCGTCGGCGTCGCCCATGACACACATCTCCGAACGGTGCGGAAGGCGTCGCCCACGGTCTACATGCCGTCGATGCAGGGGTATTGGCAGGGCGTTCTCATCTTGCGGAGCAGCGTCGATCTCGCCGCGCTCGTTCCCGCGCTGCGCACCGCCGGCAAGGACGTCGATCCCGATTTACAATTGTGGAATCCTCGCACGATGGATGACGTGCTCGCCCAGCCGCTGGCGCAGCCGAGGTTGGGCGCGTTGTTGATGTCGAGCTTCGGGCTGGTGGCATTGCTGCTCGCGGCGATCGGGTTATACGGCGTGATGGCGTCGCTCGTGCGCGATCAAACGCGCGAGATCGGAATTCGTCTCGCTCTTGGCGC
Source organism: Gemmatimonadaceae bacterium (assembly GCA_035606695.1). Classification (NCBI taxonomy): domain Bacteria; kingdom Pseudomonadati; phylum Gemmatimonadota; class Gemmatimonadia; order Gemmatimonadales; family Gemmatimonadaceae; species Gemmatimonadaceae bacterium. The sequence continues at coordinate 261,614 of DATNEW010000026.1, read as the reverse complement.
GCCGGCGTCGGTCGTGCGACGCGCGGTGCTCGGACGGGCGGCGATCGTGACAGGCGTCGGGGTTGTGGCCGGCCTCGTGCTCGCGCTGGTGTCGTCGCGCCTGGTGACTTCGCTGCTCTTCCAGACGAGCCCGACGGATCCCGTATCGCTCGGCGCCGCGTGCCTGGTGTTGCTCGGAGTCGGCGCACTCGCGGCGTATCTCCCGGCGCGGCGTGCGACGCGAATTGACCCCGTGCAGGCGCTGCGGGCGGATTGAATCGCTCGGTACGTCGATTGCCCTCGGTATGACCGACCCATACGGAGCGAACATGCGCGAGACTGAAAGGAACGTCGGGCGAGCCGATCAGAGCCGTGCGGGCACGAGGTCGACCGCCGAGGGCGAGACGCAGGAGCCGGAGAAGGTCGTCGAGGATGACAACGTGCGTCCCGAGCGCGCGATCAGTGCGTCCGAAGGCAGCGAGGGATCGTCGTCGACGGGGCCGGACAAGGGCAGAAAACCAAATGCGTGAAGAGCGACTGCTGGCGCACGCGGACTAACGCGGGCACTTCGCGGGCTCACGCGGACGACACCAGAACACCAGAACACCAGAACGACAGCACACCAGAACGACAGCACACCAGAAAAAGCAAGAAAAAACCAGGGCCTCGGCGACCGATTCTCGACTCGGCCACGGGCCCCTGGTTTTGTCCGCGTTAGTCTGTGCCGTGACAGCGTTAGTCCGCGTGCGAGCTGTTGTCGTTCACCGCCACGCCGCCAAAATGATTCCCGCCACGACCATCGACACCAGATTGTACCCGGAGTTGATCATCCACAGTCCGCGGCGCTGAAACGAGAAAAGTCCCGTGCCGTAGCTCGTAACGCCGGCGACGAGCCAGAGCAGCACCCCGACCATCAGTCCGCGCGCGATCGTGAGATTGATGAAATGGTTTTCGATCACCGCGACGACGTACGCCACCACCAGCCCGCAGATGAAGACCTGCAGGAGCATGACGGGCGTCGCGCCCTTTTTTCCTTCCGTTTCGAAGTCTTCCATCGTCTTGCCCTGCAGCGCGACCCACTGCTTCGCGAACAACGCTTTCGAGTACCACAGGCCGCCGAGCATGAAGATGACGACGGCGGTAACGAGGACGGCGACGTAGTTGACATGCGATGGCATCGGCGGCGCTCCGGAGGAAGGGATGACAGCGGGCGATGGGCGTACCACTGCGTTCGGTGCGACGCGAGGCGGGAAGAACGGCAACAGCATGGCGCGCACTGCCGCATTCGCGCAAGATTAGGTGTCCCATACTCCCTACCCCCGGAGCGCGACACTCATGTCACGAATGATGTTTGGAGCTGGTATAGCAGCAGCGGCATTTGCCACCGTCGCACCGATCGCCCCGCGCGTGTCGACGTTCGTTCATCGCCCGGCGTCCGCGGCGACAGACACCGTGCTGGCGAAAGGGCTTCGTTGGCGAAGCATTGGGCCCGACCACGCCGGGCGTTCGATCGCCATCAGCGGCGTGAAGGGACAACCGAAGCTCGGCTACGCCGGCGCAACCGGCGGTGGTTTGTGGAAGACGACCGACGGCGGCGCGTCGTGGACGAACATTACCGACGGGCAGATTCACAGCTCGTCGGTCGGCGCGGTCGCGGTCTCCGAGACCGATCCGAACATCGTATTCATCGGCATGGGCGAAGCCGAGATTCGCGGCGACATCCAGCCGGGCGACGGCGTGTACAAGTCGACCGATGCCGGCAAGACGTGGTCGCATATCGGCTTCTCGAATTCCGACGCGATCTCGCACATTCGCATTCATCCGACGAATCCCAACATCGTGTTCGTCTCCGACTTCGGAAAATACGGCGCGAACTCCGACGAGCGCGGGATTTACAAATCGACCGACGGCGGCAAGACGTGGCGGCGCGTGCTGTACAAGGGACCGGAGTCTGGCGGCATCGACGTCGAGATCGATCGGCAGAATCCGAACGTGATGTACGCCGCGCTGTGGGAGGCGTATCGCAAGGAATGGCAGATGTCGAGCGGCGGTCCGGGATCGGGCATGTACAAGTCGACTGACGGCGGCGAGACGTGGACGGACATCACGCGCAATCAAGGCTTGCCCGCGGGCGTCGATGGGAAGATCGGCATCTCGGTGTCGCCCGTCGATCCGAATCGCGTGTTCGCGCTCGTCGAGAACGAGAACGGCGGGTTGTTCCGCTCCGACGACGCCGGCGCGACGTGGACGCTCGTGAACAACGAACGCCGCTTCCGGCAGCGCGCGTTCTACTACACGCACGTCTTCGCCGACACGAAGAACAAGGATCTCGTGTACGTCGAGAACGTCGGCACGTATCGCTCGCGCGACGGTGGAAAGACCTTCGCGCAACAGAACTTCGCCGGCGGCGATTCACACGATTTGTGGATCGATCCGGATGACGATAACCACGTGCTGCATGCGGCGGATCCCGGCGGCGACGTGACGTTCGACGCGCTGGCCGACAATCCAACGTGGAGCGCCAAGACGTATCGCACGGGACAGTTCTATCATGTCGTGGCGACCGCGCACTTGCCGTATTTCGTCTGCGGCTCGCAGCAGGACGCGAGCGAGACCTGCGTCTCGAGCGCGCAACCGGGCGGCGGCCGCGGGTTTGGCGGCGGCCGAGGCAATGCGGCGCCGGAGACGTTCAGTCCGGGCGGCTCCGAGGACGGATACATCGCGCCCGATCCGCGCGACCCGGACATTTTCTATTCCGGAACGAACGCGAACGGTGGCGGCTTTCTCACCAAGCTCAATCGCCGCACCGGCGAAGTGCGTGAGGTCAGTCCCTATCCGCGCATGTTCTCCGGCGAAGAGTCGGCGGTGATCAAGGAGCGCTGGCAGTGGACCTATCCGATCGTCTTCTCGCCCGTCGATAAGAAAACTCTCTACGCCGGCTCGCAGCACGTGTGGAAGACGACGAACGGCGGCGACAGCTGGGAGCGCATCAGCCCCGACCTCACGCGCCACGATCCGAAGACGATGGGACCGTCGGGTGGTCCGATCACGCGCGACATGAACGGCCCCGAAGTGTACGCCGTCGTGTTCTCGATCGCGCCGTCGAAGCGCACGACCAACGTCATCTGGGCGGGCTCGGACGACGGCATCATCAGCGTCACGAAGGACGGCGGGAAGAGCTGGAGCAACGTCACGCCGAAAGACATGCCCGACTTCGGGCGCGTGAGTCAGATCGACGCATCCGCCTTCGACTCGGCGACGGCGTACGTAGCGGTCAAACGCTTCCTGCTCGACGACAAGGCGCCGTACGTCTATCGCACGCACGACATGGGCAGGACGTGGACGAAGATCGTCACCGGCATTCGCGGCGACGATTTCGTTCACGCGGTCCGTGAGGATCCGACGCGCAAGGGCCTGTTGTACGCGGGCACGCAGCACGGCATCTACGTCTCGTACGACGACGGCGATCACTGGGAGTCGCTCAACTTGAACCTCGCCGACATTCCCGTGTGGGACCTCATCGTCGTGGATCACGACCTGGCGATCGCCACGCACGGGCGTGGATTCTACATCCTGGACAACATCCAGCCGCTGCGGCAGTACAACGCCGCGGCAATGGCGAGCGCCGATCCGGTGCTGTTCAAGCCGGCCGATGCCATCCGCTCGCAGCCGGCGACGATTCAGTATGTGCTCAAGCAGCAAGCCCAGGCCGTTCGATTAGAGATCCTTGATAGCAAGGGCCAGGTCATTCGCTCGTACCCCGACACGGCGAACGCGGCGAACGCGGCGAACGCCGCCGGCCGCGGCGGACGCGGCGCGGCGCCGGCGGACTCCGAAGCACCTGCGGGACGCGGAGGACGGGGTGGTCGCGGTGGGTTCGGCAACGTGAATCCCGGACGCAATGCCGGGTTGAACTCGTTCGCGTGGGATCTGCGCTACGCGCCCGCGACGACGTTCCCGAACATGATCCTGTGGGGCGGATCGACGAACGGACCATTCGCGCCGCCCGGGAAATACACGGTGCGCCTGACCGCCGACAACAAGACGATCACGCAGCCGCTCGTCGTGAAGCGCAATCCGATGCACGAAGCGACCGACGCGGATCTGCAAGCGCAGTTCGCGCTCGCGATTCAACTCCGCGACAAGGTCAGCGAGGCGAACAAGGCGGTCCTCGAGATTCGCGACGTGCAGCGACAGGTCACCGACCGACTCGCGAAATCGCAGGACGCAAAGCTCAAGTCGGCGGGGGACAAGCTGACGAAGGACGCAACCGCGGTCGAGGGCGATATCTACCAGGTGCGGAATCAGAGTGGACAGGATCCGCTCAACTTCCCCATCAAGGTCAACAACCGTCTCGCCTCGCTGCTTGGCGTCGTCAGCAACACCGACGCGAAGCCGATCGCGAGTGCATACCCAATCTTTAACGATCTCAAAGCGGAGCTGAAGGTGCAGACCGACCGGCTGCAGCAGGTGATGCGAACGGACCTGCCGGCGTTCAACGTCGAGGCCAAGCGACTGGGGCTGGAGCCGATCGTCGTCTCGAAGCCGGTGGTGTTCTAAAGAGGCTCGTCCGACTCGCGCTGCGCGCTCGCTCAGGATGACACGAAAGGCGCCAGCACTTCCCGCATTCCCTCCGTCAACTCCTTCGCCGTATTCGTGTCGTAATCGAAGTGCACCACAACAGACTTGACATCGGCCGCACGCGCGTCGTTCGCGTAGATCGTTTGCGCGAGTGTCATGCTCGTGCGGCCGAGCTTTTCCACCCACGACTCGACGCGCACGCGGTCGCCGAGCGCGACCTGACGGCGAAAGTCGATGTACAGGCTCGCGAGGATGAGCGACCGCACCGACCCGCCGAGCGTCGACAAGAAGTCGAGTCGCCCGAGCTCGGCGTATGACGCGAAGCTCGCATTGTTGATGTGGCCGAGCGCGTCGGTGTCGCCGAAGCGCAGTTGAACGTCGGTGCGATGCGTGCGCATTCGGTGCAAACTATACCGCACGGGAACGGGCTAGGTTTCCGCCGATGGACGAACCGCCGTCGCCCGCCGAACCACGGCTTCCCATCCGCCTGCTCTCGTTCACCGCGGGCGCCGTCGTCGCGAACCTCTACTATAGTCAGCCGCTCCTGCCCGAGATCGGCCGCACGTTCGGGCTGACGAACGGACGCGTCGGACTCGTCTCGACGGCATCGCAGCTTGGCTACGCGGTCGGGTTGCTCTTCTTCGTCCCACTGGGCGACATCATCGAGCGGCGGAAGTTGATCGTCGTGCTGCTGTGGTGTGTCGCGGCGTCGCTCGCCGCGTCGGCGATCGCGCCGAACGTCATGCTTCTCGCCGCCGCGAGCTTCGCCGTCGGCGTCACGACCGTGGTCCCGCAGCTGGTGATTCCATTCGCCGCGGGACTCGTCGATGCGTCGAGTCGCGGGCGCGTCGTCGGACGCGTGATGGGCGGACTGCTCATCGGCATTCTGGCGGCGCGGGTCGTCGCCGGCGCGGTCGGCGCAATCGCCGGCTGGCGCACGATGTTCGCGCTCGCGGCGGGGCTCATGGTGGCGCTCGCGTTTGCACTCGCGCGTGCGCTGCCCCGCGAGGCACAGCGCGCGCACGTGCCGTATCCCGCACTCATGCGATCGCTCGTCACCGTCGCGCGCGAACAGCCGGTGGTGCGCGACGCCGGCGCGATCGGCGCGCTCTGCTTCCTGGGCTTCAGCGCGTTCTGGACGACGCTCGCGTTTCGGCTCGAGCTGGCGCCGCTGCACTACGGCAGCGCGGTCGCCGGCGCGTTCGGGCTCGTCGGGATCGTCGGCGCGTCGGCGGCGCCGCTCGTCGGCAAACTCGCCGATCGACGCAGCCCGCGCGCGACCGTTGGAGTCGGACTCGGCATTATTGCCGCGTCATTTTTGATATTTGCGCTTGGCGGCGCAACGCTCGCCGGGCTGATCGCCGGCGTGATTTTGCTCGATGCGGGCATGCAGGCGGTGGGCGTGTCGAATCAGACGCGGATCTATCGCCTGCCGGCGGAGCAGCATAGCCGATTGAACACCGTGTACATGGTCACCTACTTCGCGGGCGGATCGATCGGCTCGGCGCTCGGCGTCTGGGCGTGGGGCCAGTGGCGATGGACGGGCGTTTGCACGGCGGCGCTGGCCTCGATCGTGGCCGCCGCCCTGGTCTACTGGCGGGGGCGGACAACCCTTTAGCCAATCGCGTTGTCTGACGGTATGATCAAGCTGAGCATAGTATACTCGGATTGATCATATACCTCCTGAAAAGGACCGTCGGATGACGCCAAGCCGCCGCCGCGAGCGCGACCCGAACGCGCTGCTGCCGCTCAAACCCATCGAGTTGCTGATCCTCACCATGCTGAGCGTGGGCGACCGGCACGGCTATGGGCTGCGCCAGGACATCGTCGACCAAACCGAAGGGCGCATCGCGCTCGAGGCGGGGAATCTCTATCGCCACGTTCGGAAGCTGCAGGCGGATGGCCTGGTCGACGAGACGGAGCCGCGCCTGGTCGATGCGGATGCGGACGAACGGCGCATCTATTACCGCCTGCTGCCATTCGGGCGCCACGTCCTCGCGGCGGAGATGTATCGCCTTCGCGCGCTCATGCGCATCGCCGAGGCGAATCGCGTACTCGTGCCGGGGCGGCCGTGAGCGGCGCCGCCGAACGGTGGTACGCGCGGCTGCTGTGGTTGTACCCGGCCGAGTTTCGGCGACGCTACGCGCGCGCCATGCTGGACTTCCACCGCGACCGTGTCGCCGCGGCGCGCCAGCGCGGCGAATCCATGCTCCTGCTTTGGACGAGCACCGTTCTCGACGTCATCGTCACCGCGGCGGCCGAACGCCTGCGGCCACTCACCACTCGCTCCACCCGCGAGCCCGTCATGCAAACCATGATTCAAGACATTGAATACGGCCTGCGCGGCTTTCGGCGACGGCCGGCCTTTGCCGCGATCATCATCGCGACGATCGCACTCGGTGTCGGCGTCAACGCGGCGATCTTCAGCGTCGTCAGCGGCATTCTCTTGCGTCCCCTGCCCTATCCGCATGCCGAGCAGGTGTTCTCGTTCAGCCACGAGGCGCCGACGTGGCTGAGTTCGGAACCGGATTTCATCGATTACAAGCGTGGGATGAAAACGCTGTCGGGCCTCGCCGCGTACACTCGCGGCAACGCGACGCTGACGGCCGCCGCGACGCCCGAACGTGTTCGCGCAATTCGGGCGACCGAGGAATTCTTTCCGGTACTGCAGGTGAAGCCACTGCTCGGGCGGACGTTCGTGAGTGAGGAGTACGGGCCTCGTATCGCGCCGTCGGTGGTGTTGAGCTATGGGCTGTGGCAGCGCGACTTCGGCGGCGATCGCCGCGTGCTCGGGCAGCGCGTGCAGATCGAAGGCGTCGCGCGAACGATCGTCGGCGTGATGCCGCCGAACTTCGCGTATCCCGAAGCGCGCACGGACCTCTGGATGCCGATGCAACGTTTTCGCGTCGACAGCGCCGGCGATCGGCAGAACAACTACCTGTTCATGGTCGGGCGTCTCAAACCGGGCGTGTCGCTCGAGCGGGCGCTGGTCGAAGCGAAAGGGGTCGCCGGCCGAATCATGGCGGCGGAGCCAAACCGCTTCGACCCAAAGCGACCGCTCACGCCCCACTTTTCGAGCGTGAACGACGACGTCGTCGGAAGCACACGACCGTATTTGCTGTCGCTGCTCGGTGCCGTGGGTTTCGTGCTGCTCATCGCGTGCGCGAACGTCGCGAACCTGCTGCTGGTGCGCGGCGAAGCGCGGCGGCGCGAGATGGCGGTGCGCAGCGCCCTCGGTGCCTCACCGCGGCGCCTCGCGACACAACTACTTACCGAGAGCGTTGCCTTGTCGTGCATCGGCGGCGCGTTGGGCCTGCTGCTCGCGTGGTCGGGCGATCGCGCGTTGATTGCGCTCGCGCCGCCATCAATCCCGCGCCTCGACGAGATCGGTATCGACTGGCGCGTGTTGTCGTTCACCGCGGTCGTAGCAATGGCGACCGGTGTGCTCGTTGGCGTGATGCCGGCGTGGCGTGGCTCGCGGTCCGATCCGGTGAGCACGTTGAACGAAGGCGGCAAGACCACCGCGATCGACAGCGGCCGCGGAATCGCGCGGCGCGGACTCGTGATCGCCGAAGTTGCGCTCGCCGTGATGATGCTGACCGGCGCGGGCATGTTGTTGCGCAGCCTGTGGCATCTCGAGAAGGCGGGCGTGGGTTTCAATCCCGCAAACGTGTTGACGGCGAAGGTCTCGATCTCGCCGCGAGAGTACAACGACGCACGCGCGGCGGTTTTCTTCGATCAATTGGTGAGTCGACTGCGCGCCGTGCCCGGTGTGCGGGAGGTCGGAGCGTCGGGATGGCTGCCGGTCGTGGATGCAGGCGGATTGTGGGGCTATCGTCCGGAAGGCGGCGTCTTTCCCGATGGGCGTTGGCCATTCGCGGTGCCGCAACAGGTCACGCCGGGATACTTCAAGGCGGCGGGCATTCCATTGTACGAAGGGAGATCGTTCACCGCGCAGGATCGCGCCGACGGCGAGCTCGTCGTGGTCGTGAGTCGCAAGCTCGCGGAGAGTGCGTGGCCGGGAGCGAGTGCGATCGGCAAGCGTATCCAGCTCGGGGGCGATGACGCGCCGTACCTTCGCATCGTCGGAGTCGTCGGCGACATCCGGGCGCGCGGCTTCGGCGACGTGGTGGAACCGACGATGTACTTCGCGTACGCTCAATCGGCGAAGAGCGCGTACTTCATGCCGCGGTCGATGGCGCTGTTGCTGCGCGTGAACGGCAATCCACTCGGCTACACGGCGCAGGTGAATCGCGTCGTGCATTCATTGGACGCGAATGCGCCGGTCTCGGAGGTGCGAACCCTCGAGGCGGTCGCGGGCCAGTCGGTGGCGGTGCGCCGATTCAACACCGCGCTGCTCGCGGGGTTCGCGGGGCTTGCGCTGCTGCTCGCGGGCATTGGTGCGTATGGCGTGATCTCGTACGGCGTGTCGCAGCGGCGATTCGAGATCGGCGTGCGTCGCGCGCTCGGCGCCGCCGATCCGTCGGTGATGATGCTCGTGATGTCGGATGGATTGCGGTTGGCGGGCGTCGGACTGGTCATCGGGCTGGCCGCATCGATCGCGGCCGGTCGTGCGATTCGGGCGATGCTGGTTGATGTTCCGATCGTCGATGCGCCGTCGCTCGCGGTCACGATGGCGGCGTTGATCGTCGTCGCTTCGCTCGCGTCCCTGCTTCCGGCGCGGCGAGCGCTGCGGGTGAATCCAGCGGAAGCGTTGCGCGGAGATTAATCGAGATTAATCGAGGTTAATCGCCGAGTGCGAGCCGATACCCTTCCACGCGCTCGGCGCCGGGGGGTTGGAAGTCGGATTCCGGTGCGCGCTCGAAGCCCATTGCGCGATACATGCGGATGGCGGCCTGCATGCTGTGGGACGTGTGCAGACCGATCTCGGTAGCGCCGGCCGCGCGCGCGCGGCGTACGCATTCGGCCATGAGCGCGCGCGCGATGCCGCGTCCGCGCATGGCGGGATCGACGGAGACGAGCCGCACTTCCGGCCAACGCACGCGGCGCGCGGCGTCGCCATAGGCATTCGCGGCCGGCGGATAGAGCATCGCGGCGCCGACGATGCGCCCGTCGTCCTCCGCGACGATGCGTTCGGCGGGCTCGCTCGATGCGAGCGCGGTCTCGATCGCCGCGGACAGTCCGGCCCATGACGTCGGGCTCATGATCGTGCCGTACTCCGCATAGGCGCGCCGAATGAGATCGGCGACGACGGGCAGCTCGTCGTCGCGAGCGGCACGAACGGTGATCACCGAGTCGGCTGCGCACCGCGCCGCGTCGATGCGCTCCAATCGACGACCGGCCCTTTCGGCACGATGCGATTCGGATTGATCTGATCGTGCGTCATGTAGTAGTGCCGCTTGATGTGATCGAAGTTGACGGTCTCACGGAATCCCGGCTGCTGATAGAGAAAGCGCGCGTAGTCCCAGAGATTTGGATAGTCGATCAAGCGCCGGATGTTGCACTTGAAGTGGCCGACGTACACCGCGTCGAAGCGGACGAGCGTCGTGAAGAGGCGAATGTCCGCTTCGGTGAGCTGCTCGCCGACGAGATAGGTGCGCTCGTCGAGATGCGCCTCGAGCGCATCGAGCCGAGCGAAGAGCATATCCACGGCGCGCTCGTAGACACGTTGCGTCGTCGCAAAGCCCGCCATGTACACGCCGTTGTTGACGTCGCGATACACGTGCGCGTTCAGCTGGTCGATTTCGGCACGCAGCGGTTCGGGATAGAGATCGGGAGCTCCCGGCTCATCATACTTCTTGAATTGCTTCTCGAAGTCGATCGTGATGTCAGGATAGTTGTTGGTGACCAGGCGACGCGTCTCCCGATCCCAGAGACACGGCACGGTGTAGCGTCCGGTGTACGACGGATCGGTCGCGAGGTATGCCTCGGAGAGAAATTGAAAGTCGCAGACCGGGTCGTGCGTATGACCGTCGCCCTCGCGAAAGGCCCAGCCACGTTCGTCGCGAATGGGATCGACGACGGACATCGAGATGACGTCCTCGAGCCCGAGCAGCTTGCGCACGATGATGGCGCGGTGCGCCCACGGACACGCGAGGGACACGTAGAGATGATAGCGCCCGGGCACGGCGGGAAATCCCGAGGATCCGTCGGCGGTGATGCGGCCGCGAATCGAATATTTCTGTCGCACGAATGCGCCGTCGGTGGACATCTCCGCCGGGAACTGTGCTGAAGCGGTCATGTCGAAATAGTAGTGACATCGCCGTTGGTCATCCCGAGCGGAGGCGCGCAGCGGATGACAAAGACGTAGAGCTACTTCCTCGTCGTGTCGGGCCGCACGCGCGTCGTATCGGGGCGCGTACGTCCCGTGTCCGGACGTGCGCGCGCCGTATCACGCGGGGCGGTCGCCGTGTCGCGGCGCGGTGTCACTGGCGCCGGCGGGGGCAGTACTGGCTTCGCCACGCTGTCCGCCGGTGGATCAGGAATCGGACGCGGCGTCGGATTCGTGAAGTCGCGCTCGGCCGCCGCGCGTTCGCGAGCGGCTTCGCGCCGTGCGGCCGCCCGGCGTGCCGCGGCAGCGGAATCAGCAGCCGGATTCGACGCCGTTGCATTCGCGCGATGCGTGCTGTCCGTGTGCGCGGACGTGCTGTCGATCGGAGCCGCGGCGGCGGCCGGATTCGATGAATCGGGACGCGTGAACGGCGTCGCGCTGAACTTGTTCGGTGCGAGCGCGCCGCCGGCGGTTTGAGTGAGGAATCCACCGCGTGGAGTCACCGCGGGTGCCGGCGGAATTCCGGGCGCCGTCGGCACGACCGTCGAGTTGCCGAGTCTGATCGCCGGCGCCGAATTCGTGCGATGCGTCAAGCTGAATATGCCGGCGACGAGAATGATGAGCATTGTCGCGATGCCCGCAGGAATCATCCAGCGCGGGCGTCCGCCTTCGCCGCCCACCGCCACGAGATCCGATTCGTCCTGGTCGATCGCCTCGAACTTCTCCCAATCCGTCTTGGGTGGCTTCTTGAGATGCGGCGGCGGCGCGGGTACCGCCGTGGCGGCGACAGCCGCGCCCGCGGCCAACGCTTCCTTGCGGACGCGCTCGACTTCGAGACGATACGCTTCGAGCTCCGACAAGCGGCGCTCGAGATCGGCACGCTGTTGATCGAGCTCGGCGCGCACCGCCGCGAGCTTGTCCTTGCGCTCCTTCATCAAGCGATCGAACTCGGCGCGCTCAGATGCCATCGCGGTGCGCTCGGCCTCGATGGCGGCGCGCTCGTCCGACATGATGCGATCGAATTCCTCGCGTTCTCCCGCGAGAATCGATGCCTGCTCGGCCGCGTGCTGCTCGGTCTCCTGACGCTGCACCTCGCACTTCTGGAGCTCGCGCGCGTGCTGTTCGTCGTACTCTTCCTTCATCGCGGCGATCTCGACTTCGGCTTGCTTGAGCACGTCGGCGGCGGCGATCGTCGCGATGAAGGTCGCGACGTCGGGGGCAGCCGCGTGGTCCTTGGCCGCGAGCATCTTGGTCACGGCGTCGGTCACGCGCGTCGCGAGGTTCGGCGCGAGCGAGGCGAGCGGCTCGACCGAGTCGCTTTCGCCGTACGGCTTGCCGGCGTACATGGCCCAGGCCAGCATGGCGATCGTGCGCGCGTCGCCCGCGCCGTCGGGCACTCCACTCATGGCAATCGGCGTCGGCCCCAGTGACACACGGACACGATCGCTGCCCTGCTCGAAGATCAATGTGTCGGGCGTGACGCCGCGATGCACTACGCCTTTGTCGCGGGCCCAGTCGAGCACGGCCTTCACGTCCTCGAGAATGGCGGCGATGCGCGGGCTGCTGAATTGCTCGCCGCGCTCGAGCCGTTCACCGAGCGAGTCGCCGTTCACCCGATCGGTGACGACGGCGAACGCGGTGGTGCCGAGCCAGCAGCCGTCGATCACGCGAATCATGCCGGGGTGCGACATGTTCACGAGCATGCGTGCGTCGGACGCGAGGTGTGACAGCTCGTTGTTCTGCCCCGGCGCGCGGACCACCATGATGGCGACCTCGGCCGCGGGGTCTTTCATCCTGCCGATATATGTACGAACGGCGTCGGTGCCGCGGAGCTCGCCAAGCACCTCGTAGCGTTGATCCAGCCCGCGCAATTCGGCCGTGTTCTGCCCTTCGCTCATCGAGCGCACTCCAGTCAGACGGTGGGGGTCCCGCGCGGAGAGAAGTGCGGAATCCGTGCCGCGGCGAAGTGGGCCGTGGACAAGGTCCGGCGCTGCCGGACTCGGGCGGGGATACCATCGGCGAAGAACAGCAGGGAAACAGCAACCACGGACCACGTCTGACGAGATCTGAAAACAGCTTGCTGTGCTGTTGTGGTTTTCTCAGATCTGGTCAGATCTGGTCTGTCATTGTCGTTTTTTTCGCGTTCATGCACCGACCGCCAGCCTGTCACGGTTCCAAGCGGCCCTCCTCGAGGGACCACGCGACAGCGCTCGGCCACGACTCGGCTTCATACCGCAACACGCCTCTCCGCGCGCGTGCACAGTCGTGACGAAACAGACTCGGTCCGCCCACCGAAGACGTACATCATCTGAACATCCTCATTGAACCTCGCGTGTGTCTCATCACGTAGAAGAGGTCACTGCAGGACGTCCGTTATTCTCAGAGAGAGAGAGAGGTGCACCATGTTGTTCTCCGCGCTGCTCGCCGCTTCGCTGCTCGCCGCTCCGTCGAACGCGTGTCCGACGCCGACACAAACCGGCACCTATCGATTCACCGCGCTCACCAAGGACAGCACGAACGCCAAGATCGGCATGATCGTGCTCGAGAACATCGAAGGGTGTCTCGAGGCGACGATGCTCACCGACGACGCGGGTCCCGCGATCATCGATCACCTCGCGGTGAACGACGGCGTGCTCACCGGCGTGCTTCGCGTGTCGAACGGCATGGCGAAGGTCACCCTTCGGTTCACTCCATCCGGCATCGCGGGCTCCATCGTCGATGGCAAGAAGGAATGGAACCTCGCCGCGCGTCGGACGAGCGGAACCGCGCTGGACGTCGCCGTGAAGTAGTCGTTGTACGGCGACTGGAGTCGGCCGACCCAACCCATACGTGTTCCGGGCTGTCAGATACCGTGGAACTCTCGTCCCGCCGATCGCGTACGGCCATGGGCCATCACCGACTCCAATGCGCCATCTGAAGCTCGCTTTTCGGACGCTCTTCAAGACGCCCTTCGTCACCGTCGTCGCCATTCTGTCGCTGGCGCTCGGCATCGGTGCGAATGCGGCGATCTACTCGATGTTCAATCAGATTCTTCAACGGCCGCTTCCGGTTCCGCATCCGGAGCGGCTGGTGAATCTGGGGAACCCCGGACCGCAGTACGGCTCGAACTCGTGCAATCAGGCGGGCGGCTGCGACGAGATCTTCAGCTATCCGATGTTCCGCGATCTCGAGAAGGCAAAGACCGCGTTCTCCGGCCTCGCGGCGCATCGCTTGATGAGCGCCAACGTCGCGATGCCCGGACAGACGCCGCTCAACGGCGAGTTGATGCTCGTCTCCGGATCGTACTTCGACGTCCTCGGCATCAAGCCGACGATCGGCCGGCTCATCGCGCCCGAGGATGATGCGACCATCGGCGCGAACTACGTCGCCGTGCTGAACTATGCCTACTGGGAAAACCAGCTCGGCTCGAATCCCAACGTGCTCGGGCAGAAGATGACGGTGAACGGACAGCAGTTCACGATCGTCGGCGTCGGCCCGCGCGGCTTCAACGGAACGACGATGGGTGCGCGTCCGTACCTGTACATCCCGATCAGCATGCGCACCGCGATCGACGGCGGCTTCCATGGTTTTGAGAACCGCCGCAACTACTGGGTGTATCTGTTCGCGCGACTCAAACCCGGCGCGTCGATCGAACAGGCGACGAACGCGGGCAATACCGTCTACAAGCCGATCATCGACGACGTCGAGGCGCCGTTGCAAAAAGGAATGAGCGCCGCCACGTTGTCGCGATTTCGCGCGAAGACGTTGAAGCTGACGGACGGCCGCAAGGGGCAGAGCTCGATCATCAAGGAATCGAAGACGCCGCTGCTGCTGCTCTTCTCGATCACCGGCATCGTACTGCTCATCGCGTGCGCGAACATCGCCAATTTGCTGCTGGCGCGCGCGGCAAACCGCTCGATGGAGATGGCGGTCCGCCTCTCGCTCGGCGCGCTTCGGCGACAGCTGATCACGCAGCTGCTCACCGAGTCGGTGCTCCTCGCCGTGATGGGCGGCCTCGTGGGAATTGGCGTCGCGGTCTGGACGCTGCGCGGCATGACCGCGATGCTGCCGCCCGAGGTGACGTCGACGATGCCGTTCACGTTGAGCGGTGCCGCAATCGCGTTCACGGCGGTCGTCTCGCTCATCACGGGCATTCTGTTCGGGCTCGTTCCGGCACTGCAAAGCACGCGGCCCGATCTCGTCACCGAATTGCGAAACAACTCCGGCAAGTTGTCGGGCGGCCGCGGCGCCGCGCGCTTTCGTACGTCGCTCGTCACGGCGCAGATCGCGCTCTCCATGGCGCTGCTCATCGCCGCGGGGCTATTCATCAAGAGCTTGCGCAACGTGAGCCGTGTGGATTTGGGGATCACGGTGGACAACATGGTGACGTTTGGCATTTCGCCCGGACTCAGCGGATACGACAGCACGCGCGGCACGGCATTGTATGCGCGCATCGAAGACGTCATGCAGTCGCTGCCGGGCGTCTCGGGCGTGACGACGGCGATGGTTCCAATTCTTGCCGGCAACAACTGGGGCAACGGAGTGTCCGTCGAGGGATTCAAGAAGGATCCCGACACGGACGACAACTCGCGATTCAATGCGGTCGGCCAGAACTACTTCAAAGTCCTGGGCGTGCCGCTGCTCTCGGGTCGCGACTTCACGGCGAGCGACGGCACCGGCCAGCAAGTCGCGATCGTCAACGAGGCGTTCGCCAAGAAGTTCAACCTCGGCCGCAACGCGGTCGGCAAGCACATGTCCGTCGGCAACGACTCGCTCAATATCGAGATCATCGGGCTCGCGAAGGATTCAAAGTACTCGGAGGTCAAGGATCAGATTCCCCCCGTCTACGTGCTTCCGTATCGTCAGGTGGGCCGTGTCCCGAACATGACGTTCTATCTGCGCAGCGCGCTGCCGACGGATCAAATCGTGCGGGCGATTCGCTCGTCCATGCACAGCATCGATCCCAACCTGCCGATCGAGGAGCTCAAGACGATGCCGCAGCAAGTGCGCGACAACGTCTTCCTCGATCGGATGATCAGCACGATGTCGGTGGCGTTCGCCGTGCTGGCGACGATCCTCGCGGCGATCGGTCTCTACGGCGTGCTCGCGTACTCGGTCGTGCAGCGCACCCGCGAGATCGGCGTTCGCATGGCGCTCGGCGCCGACGGCTCGCGCGTGCGCTCGATGGTGCTTCGGCAAGTCGGCGTGATGACGCTGATCGGCGGCATCATCGGACTCGCGGGCGCGATCGCGCTTGGCAAGAGCGCGCAGTCGCTGCTCTATCAATTGAAGGGCACCGACCCGCTTGTATTCGGAATGGCGGCGTTGTCGCTGCTCATCGTCGCGTTCGCGGCGGGGTACGTGCCGGCCTTGCGGGCGTCGCGCATCGATCCGATCCAGGCGTTGCGTTACGAGTGACGCCCGGCTGGCGGGACCGGCTGGGCGATCTCGCCGGCGAGGTATTCAACGAGGCCGAACGTTTGGGCCTTCGCATCCTCGCCGGCTCCGGTCCGCAGCCGTATGAGATTCAGGCGTACCGCGGGTTCGGCACGCACCAACGCATGCTGGTCCAGGGTCGCGTGCTGGAATCGCGCGACATCGGTCCGTCGCGCGACAGCGACAGCGCGATCGGCAATCTGATCAACACCTATAAGCGAATCGGCAGCGCGGGCGTCCCGCGTGCGCGCGTGCGAGTCACGTTCGACGACGTCGTGCGCGAAGTGGTCGCCGACGACGAAGGATTCTTTCGCGAATGGATGGAGGTCGTTCGACCGGTCTCGGCTGAGGACTGGCAGCGCGCGCGACTGCGCTTGCTGGCGCCGCTACGCGCGAATCAACCGGACGTGCTCGCGGCCGCCGACATTCGCGTTCCGCGGGAGACGGCGTCGTTCGGCGTGATCAGCGATCTCGACGACACCGTGATTCAATCCGGCGTATCGAATGTGTTGTCGGCGGCGCGCGCGCTCGCGTTGGGAAATGCGCGCACGCGATTGCCATTCGAGGGTGTGGCGTCGTTCTATCGGGCACTCGAGCGCGGCGGCGACGGCCAGCGTCGCAACCCGATCTTCTATGTCTCGTCGAGCCCGTGGAACTTGTACGACGTCATCGCCGAATTCCTGGAGCTCAAGGAAATTCCGGCGGGCCCAATTCTGCTTCGCGATTGGGACGTGAGCATGAACGCCCTACATGGCGAAGAGCTGCGGCGCTACAAGGAGCCGTTGATTCGAGAGATCCTGACGCTCTATCCGTCGCTGCCGTTCATTCTGATCGGCGACACCAGTCAGCATGATCCGGAGATCTACCGCGCGATCACGCATGAATTTCGCGGGCGCATTCTCGCGATCTACATTCGCGACGTCAGCGCGAATGCGGAGCGTTCGGCGGCGGTGCGTGCACTCGCGGACGAAGTGCGCGCGGCGGGTTCGTCATTGGTGCTGGCCGAGGATACGAGTGGCGTCGCGCGGCATGCGCGGGAGAGCGGATGGATCGCGTGACGATGCGTGACGATGCGTGACGATGCGTGACGACGCGTAATTACGCGGGCCGCTGCGATTCGTCGGCGGGCGACTTGGGCGGTGCTTCGGCGCTCACCAACTCGTTCAGATACTCGAGCGTGACGAGCGGCGATGCCTCGCCCTTCTTCCGCCGTGCCTGAATGTGCGTGGAGATCTCGAGACGCTGCGCGCCCGAGAGGGCGTCGAGCGTGATGTGATAGCCGGGGATTTCCACCCGGAATTTTCCGCACTTCGGACAGTCCACGTCGATGACGCGGCTATCCTCGGTGAAGTGCACTTTTGCGGTCGCGACGCGGCACAACCGACACGTTGATTCGGCGAACGGCTCCATCACCTGGTAAGTTAGTCGATCTCTCAGCCTCAGCCGAGCCCAACCATGCCTCTGCGCGAGCTTCCTGACTTCGTTACGACGACCGCGAACGACATCGCGGGCTACGACATCGTGCAAACGTTCGGCGTCGTCCGCGGGATCGTCGTCCGCTCCCGTTCCATTTTCGGCACCATCGGCGCCTCGCTACAGACTTTGGGCGGCGGCAACATCACCTTGCTCACCGAGCTGTGCGAGCGAACGCGCGCCGACGCCTTCGAGGCCATGGTGGAGCACGCGAGGGCGCTCGGGGCGAACGCGCTCATCGCGGTGCGCTATGACGCGACCGAAGTGATGAAGGGCGTGAGCGAAGTGCTGTGCTACGGCACCGCGGTTCGCGTGGCGCCGAAGATGCGGACCCCGGACGTGTGACCAATCGCGCCGATGCGGGTGCCGGATATCTCCGGCCGCGCTGGATTTTTCTGCGTGCGCTTGGCGCGATCTTCTTTTCCGCGTTCTACTCGCTGGCGTTTCAGATTCATGGACTGATCGGCGAGCGGGGCATTCTGCCCGCGGGTCAGTATTTGACCGACGTCGCCGCGGCCGCCGGCGCCGCGCGCTTCTGGTACGTGCCGAGCCTCTTCTGGCTCGGCGCCGGCGACCGTGCGCTGACGATCGTCGTCGCACTCGGGCTCGTGAGCTCGATCGCGATCGTGCTCAATATCTGGCCGCGCCTGAGTCTCGTCGTGGCGACGCTCCTGTTTCTGTCGTGTGTCACGACGCTGCAGGATTTCTCGTCGTATCAATCGGACGGGATGCTGCTGGAGGCCGGCGCGATCGCCGTGTGCTTCGCGCCGCGCGGTCTTCGCCCCGGACTTGGGGGCGGTGATCCGCCGTCGCGGATCAGCCTCTTCATGCTCCGCTGGGAGTGGTTTCGGATCTACTTCGAGTCAGGGCTCGTGAAGTTGATGAGCGGCGACGTGCACTGGCGCAACTTCACCGCGATGGACGACTACTACCAGAATGGTCCGCTGCCGGCGTGGCCGGGCTGGTACGTCCAGCATTTCCCGCACTGGTATCACGCGTTCACGGTCGGCGTGACGCTCGGCATCGAGCTGTTCGTGGTGTGGGCGGTGTTCTTGCCGAGGCGGTTGCGGCTGTGGTGCGCGTTCGGGACGACGTTGTTGCAGATCGGGATCATCGCGACGGCGAATTATGCGTTTTTGAATTATCTGGTGCTCATGCTCGGGGTGTTGTTGGTGGATGACAGGGTGCTGCAACGTGTCGCCCTGAGAGGGCGTAAGGGAGCGTATGTCATCCCGAGCGAGCGTCAGCGAGTCGAGGGACCCCCGTACGCCGAGGAGAGCTCCTCCGCCGGGACGGGGGTCCCTCGACTCGCTCGCTTCGCTCGCTCGCTCGGGATGACAGGAGGGGGGAAAGGCTCGCTCGGGATGACGCGAGGGGCGGTCGCCGAGACTTTCTTTCTCGCCTGGATCTTCTACGCCACGCTCTGGGCCTTCCTCGCGCCGGGCTCGCGCAGCTTCTTCGCCGCGCCCGAGCGCGCGCTCGAGCCGTTCCGCATCGCGAACGCGTATGGCCTCTTCGCCACGATGACCGTCGCGCGCTACGAGATCGAATTTCAGGGCACGAGCGACGGCGGAAGGACATGGACTGTCTATCCCTTCCGCTACAAGCCGCAGGATGTCATGGAGCGGCCGGGCGTCTACGCGCCCTATCAGCCGCGCTTCGAGTGGAATTTGTGGTTCGCGTCGCTCGGGCCGTGGCAGGGGTCGCCGTGGGTGGTCGCGGCGCAGGAGCGGTTGGTCGAAGGCAGCCCGTCGGTGCTGCGGCTGTTTCGCCGAGATCCGTTCGGAGGGCATCCTCCCGCGGCGGTGCGCACTGTGCTGTGGCAGTACTGGTTCACCGACTGGGCAACCAAGCGGAGAACCGGAGCGTGGTGGCGGCGGCAGGAGTTGGGCGTCTTCTCGGGCATCGTTCAGCGGGATAGCACCGGAAAGATCGAGTTCATTGGCGCGAGGTAGCAAGCGCCAACAGCGCGGCGCGCGTCGGCAGGATCCAGCAAGATCCAGCAAGATCCAGCAAGGTTCAGCAAGGTGCAGCAAGATTGAGCACGGTTCAGCAACGCGTAGCGAGCGGTAGCGCGGGGATGACCGTGCGGGGGCCGCAAGCCGCTTCAGGCCAATTGGTTGACCCGTTGTGTATACAATCTGCGCCTTGCGATGGCCGTTTAAACGCCGGACATTGCTTGTACGTAGAAGCAACTATAGATGGCGAGAGGCGACTTGCGCGGATTTCTGGCCCGGTCGTCCCACCCATCGATTCTGGCAAGTGCAGTCGATCGACGCGCGTGGTTTGTAAGGCCGTACCGCCCCTCGTCCCCTTCGTAAGCGCGGAGGAAGGCTCAGCGTGAAGGTCCTCTTTGCGATCGTCGCGGCCAGTACGGCCGTTCTCGCATTTCGCGTCGGCACCGCGATCGGCGGCAACCCCGCGCATTCGTTCTTCGCACCGGCGGGTCCTGCGCCTTCGGCCGTTCATCGCCCAGCGCCCATCGCCCATCGCCCGTCGCGCGTCTCCTCCGCCGCGCTCAATCAAGTCGTCGCGCAGTATTGCTCCGTGTGTCACAACTCGAGTGACATGACCGGCAATCTCTCGCTCGACGATTTCGACGTCGACAAGATCGTCGCCCGCCGCGACGTCGGCGAGCTGATGATTCGCAAGCTGCGCGCGCAGATGATGCCGCCGCCGGGTGTGCCGCGTCCGGGCGGCGACACGCTGCTCTCGCTCGTCGAGACGATCGAGAACGTGATCGACCACGGTGCGCCGGTGAACGCCGGCACGCGTCCGTTCCAGCGGCTCAACCGCGACGAGTATGAGAATGCTGTAAAAGATCTGCTCGGCGTCGACATCAACGCCGGCGATTATCTGCCGCTCGATACCAAGAGCGCGAACTTCGACAACATCGCCGACGTTCAGGCGCTGTCGCCGACGCTGCTCGAGTCGTACTTGAATGCCGCATCCGCGGTGAGCCGTTTGGCCGTTGGCGACACGAAGGCCGCGGTCGCGCAGACGACGTATCCCGTGTCGTCCTACATCTCGCAGCATCCCTGGGATCATATCGAGGGAACGCCGTACGGCACGCGCGGCGGCATCGTCGCCGATCACGTCTTCCCCGCCGACGGCTATTACCAGTTCAAGATCAACATCGAAGGCGGCGTGGGCATGGAGCTGGAGGACGTCGACGTCTCGATCGACGGCCAGCGTGTCTCGCTCATCAAGTACGAGCGCAACGTCGACAAGTCCGTGAACTCGGCGGATCTGCCGCTGGGCGTCGACAAGTTCGTCACCGAGCCGATCCTCGTGAAGGCGGGCCAGCAGAAAGTGTCCGCGGCATTCGTGCGTCGCTTCGAGGGGCCGTACGAAGATCTCATTCGTCCGCACGAATGGTCGCTGGCGTCGAACGGCACCGCGAGCGCCGGCACCACCGCGCCGCCGCATCTGCTCGACCTGTCGGTGATCGGGCCGCAGAAGACCGTCGGCCTGTCCGAGACGCCGAGCCGGAAGATCATCTTCTCGTGTCGCCCGTCGGCCAAGTTGAGCGAGACCGCGTGCGCGCAGCAGATCGTCAACCGGCTCGGCATGAAGGCGTATCGCCGTCCGTTGACGAAGCACGACGTCGACGGCTTGATGTCGTTCTACACGAAGGGCGCGGCGAAGAGCAATCCGGACGGCGGCGGCTTCGAGGAAGGCATTCGCTCGATGCTGCAGGCCCTGCTCGCGAGCCCCTACTTCGTGTTCCGCATCGAGACGGCGCCGCTGAACGTCACGAGCGGGACGAATTACGAGCTGAGCGACTACGAGCTCGCCTCCCGGCTCTCGTTCTTCCTGTGGTCGAGCATTCCCGACGATACGTTGTTGGCGCTCGCCGCCAAGCATCAGCTGTCGAACCCCGCGATGCTCGAGAAGCAGGCCAAGCGCATGCTGGCCGATCCGCGCGCCGCGAATTCGCTCTCCACGCGGTTCGCCGGCCAGTGGCTCAGGCTCTCGGACATCGACAAGGTGCGGCCCGATCCGTTCTGGTTCCCGGATTTCACGCAGCAGCTGGCCGACGACATGCGGCGCGAGACGGAGCTCTTCTTCGCGGACATCGTGCACCGCGACAAGAGCATGATGGATTTATATAACGCTAATTATACTTTTGTAAACGAACGGCTGGCCGAGCACTATGGAATTCCCAACGTGTCGGGCGAGGACTTCCGGATGGTGCAGTATCCGGACTCCAACCGCCGCGGCATTTTCGGGCAGGGTTCGATGCTCGTGCAAACGTCCGTCGCGAACCGCACGTCGCCGGTGCTGCGCGGCAAGTGGGTGATGCAGGTGCTGCTTGGCTCGCCGCCGCCCCCGCCGCCGCCGAACATACCGACGCTCGACGAGACGGCCGACGGCAAGGACGGCCATCAGCTCACGACGCGCGAGCGCATGGAGATCCACCGCCGCAATCCGACGTGCAACGCGTGCCACCAGTTCATGGATCCGATCGGCCTGTCGCTCGACAACTTCGACGTGACGGGACGGTGGCGGTATCGCGAAAACGGCGTGTTGCTCGACACGCAGGGCAAGCTGTACGACGGCACGCAGGTCGCGAGTCCGACGGAGCTCATGAACGCGCTGCTCAAGCGACCGATTCCGCTCGTGCGCACGTTCACGGAGAATCTCATGGCCTACGCGATCGGCCGCCGCGTCGAGGACTTCGATCAGCCGACGGTGCGCGCCATCGCGCGTGATGCCGCGCGGAATGACTACAAGTTCTCGTCGTTCGTGATGGGAATCGTGAAGAGTCCGGCGTTCCACATGAAGCGCGCCGAGGCCCAGACGGCCGACGCGGAGAAACAGTAGGCATGTCACGGGGAGATCAATAATGGAAATCATCACCGGTAAGAGCCTTCCGCGGCGCACGTTCCTTCGGGGAATGGGCGCGATGGTCGCGCTGCCCTACCTCGACGCGATGGTCCCGGCGTTTCGCAATCTCAGCCGGCTCGGTGAGTCGGCCGCGGCGGGCGCGAAAACGCGGTTCATCGCGATCGAATCGGTGCATGGCGCGGCGGGCTCCAACCTGTGGGGCTCGAGCAAATACCTCTGGGCGCCGCAGGGCACCGGGTCGAGCTTCGACTTCGTCGCCGACTCGGCGCTCAAGCCGCTGGAGCCGTGGCGCAATAATCTCGCGATCATCAGCAACACCGACGTCCGCATGGCCGAGGCGTTCGAGGCGAGCGAGATCGGCGGCGACCACTTCCGGTCGAGCGCGGTGTTCCTGACGCAGTCGCATCCGAAGCAGACGCAGGGCTCGGACGTGTACGTCGGCACGTCGATGGATCAGCTCATCGCGCGGCGCATTGGGCATGACGCGGCGATTCCGTCGATGCAGCTGTGCATCGAGAACCTGGATCGTGGCGGCGGTTGCGATTACAACTACGCGTGCGCCTACACCGACACGATTTCGTGGGCGGGTCCGAGCGAGCCGCTGCCGATGATTCGCAATCCGCGCACGGCGTTCGATCTGTTGTTCGGCGCGGGCGACAACAACGCCGATCGCGCGGTGCGTCGCAAGGCGAAGGGCAGCATTCTCGATTGGGTCGCCTCCGAGGCGAACGATCTCAAGCGGCAGGTCGGGCCGGAAGATCGCCAGCGCATCGACAAGTATCTCGAGGACGTCCGCGAGCTGGAGCGCCGCATTCAGACGGTCGAGGCGCGCAACTCGAGCGGTGAAGCGCGCGAGCTGCCCGAAGCGCCGATCGGCGTTCCGGATTCATTCGCCGAGCACATGCAGTTGATGTTCGACTTCCAGGTGCTCGCGCTGCAGAGCGACATGACGCGCGTGTTCTCGTTCAAGACGGGTCGCGACGCGTCGAGCCGCTCGTATCCGGAGAGCGGCACGGACAAGGGATTCCATCCCGCGTCGCACCACGGCGGGCGTGAAGCGAACATCATGGATTTCAACAAGATCAATCGCTATCACGTCGGCATGCTGCCGTATCTGCTCGAGAAGCTCAAGAACACGCCGGACGGCGATTCGAACCTGCTCGACAACACGGTCGTCATGTACGGCTCGCCGATGGCGGATGGCAACGTGCACAACCATCGCCGCTGCCCATTGATTCTGATGGGCGGCAAGAACGTGGGCATGCCGAGCAACACGCATCTCAAGGCGCCGGACGGCACGCCGATGGCGAACGTGTTCGTGTCGTTGATGCACCAGCTCGGGTGCGATGACGTGAAGCAGTTCGGGGACAGCACCGGAGCGTTCTCGTTGAACGGCTAGGTGTTGACGAGAGAGAGTGTACAACGACAAAAGCGTACCACGGACAACATCGGGACGTCCACGGACGGGCACGGAGACGGCGTGAACTGTCGTCAACTGCCGTCGGAAGACTTTTTTAAGAAAACCCTCATGATGCCCCTCGGCGCGAAGCGTCTTGAGGGTTTTCTAAAAAAAGAGTTTTGAACTTCAAACGCCCTTCACCCGTTTTAACGCCGTCTCCGTGCCGATCCGTGGACGTCCGACGTCGTCCGTGGTCATTGAGGACTTTATGAATCGTACGCAGCTAGCCGCGCTCATCTGCATCGTTGCGGCCGGTCCCGTTCATGGTCAGGACACCCGGAAGGCCATGTCCCTCAAGCTTCCCGCGCCGAAGACGTCCGCGGTTGCCGACGCGGCCATGCGCGGAGACGACGGCGCGGTGAAGAAGCTCATCGCGCAGGGCGCCGACGTGAACGTCGCGCAGGGCGACGGCATGACGGCGCTGCACTGGGCCGCCGAGCATGGCGATGCCGAGCTCGCGAGCGCGTTGATCAAGGCGCACGCGAGCCTCAAGGCCACGACGCGCATCGGCGCGTACACGCCGCTGCACATCGCGGCCAAGTCCGGCAACCCGAACGTCATCAACGAGCTGCTCGAGGCCGGCAGCGACGCCAAGGCGATGACCGCGACGGGGGCGACCGCGCTCCACTTCGCCGCGGCGGCGGGCAATCCCGAAGCGGTGGAGTTGCTGATCAAGGCCGGCGCCGATCCCAACCTCAAGGAAGCCGCGTGGGGGCAGACCCCGCTCGTCTTCGCGGCGGAGTTCAACCGCGCCGACGCCATCAAGGTGCTGTTGAAGAACGGCGCGGACGTCTCGGTGCACACCCGCGTGCAAAGCGTGCAGGAAGAAACGGCGCGCGAGCAGGCCGCGGAGAAAAAGCGGAACGAGGTGCTGCTCTCGTTCGAGCCCAAGGCCGTGCGCGATTCGATC
The DNA here is from genome assembly GCA_035606695.1 of Gemmatimonadaceae bacterium. Lineage (NCBI taxonomy): Bacteria > Pseudomonadati > Gemmatimonadota > Gemmatimonadia > Gemmatimonadales > Gemmatimonadaceae > Gemmatimonadaceae bacterium. Next base: position 236,714 of record DATNEW010000026.1, on the reverse strand, counting down.
ATGAACGCGTTCAAGCGAGACTCGGCCGCGCAGGTCGCGCAGCAAGCCACCGCGGCGCAGGATGCGGCCAATTCCGGCTACGGCAATGCGGTCCAGCAACAGGCGCGCGTTTCGTTTGGCCGCGGACCGCGCACCCCGCAACCCAAAGGACCGTTCACGCCGTCGCAGATTCAGATCGCGATCGACTCGGGCCGCACCGTGCTGCTCGATCCCAAGTCGGCGAAGGGCCCGGCGGTCGAGCAGGTCGATACGCTGAACGGCGGCGTCGCCGGATTCGCGAACGCGGTCGGCGGCGTCGGTGGATTGTCGGCGCTCGATCACGCGGTACGCCAGGGCAATCTCGCGTCGGTCGTCGCGCTGCTCGATGGCGGCGCGAACATCAACGATGCGACGGTGGTCGATCACACGACGCCGCTCAATCTCGCGGTGATCAACGGCCAGTTCGACGTGGCGATGGAGCTGATCAAGCGCGGCGCCGATCCGAACCTCGCGGCGACGAACGGCATGACACCGCTCTACGCGGCGATCAACACGCAGTGGGCGCCCAAGTCCCGCTATCCGCAGCCCGAAGCGATCCAGGTGCAGAAGACGTCGTACCTGGAGCTCATGAAGGCGCTGCTCGACGCGAAGGCGAATCCCAACATGCGGTTGACCGCGCAGCCGTGGTACTTCGCATATAACAATTGTGGCAACGCCAACTGCGGCCTCGAGAACATCGAGGGCACGACGGCGTTCTGGCGCGCCGCGTACGCCGTCGACGTCGACGCGATGAAACTGCTCGTGAAGTACGGCGCGGATCCGAATCTGCCCAGCCAGCGTGTCGCGGCGGCGGGTGGCCGCGGCGGGCGTGGCGGCGGCGGACGTCGTGGTGGCGGCGGTGGCGGTGGCGGCGGCGGCGGCGCGCCCGGTGATTCGGCCGGCGGTGCGGCGCGCGCGCCGCGCGGTGGTGGAGGCGGCCGCGGACAGATTGCGGCACCCATTCTCGATCCCGAGATCGATTCAGCCGCGAAGGCCGTCCCGCCCGGCATCGGCGTGTATCCGATTCACGCGGCGGCGGGCGTCGGCTACGGCAACGGTTTCGCCGGCAACTCGCATCGTCACGCGCCCGATGGCTGGATGCCGGCGATGCGGTATCTCGTCGAAGAGTTGCACGCCGACGTGAACGCGCGCGACAACAACGGCTACACGCCGCTGCATCACGCCGCGGCGCGCGGCGACAACGAGATGATTCTGTATCTCGTGGCGCACGGCGCCGATGTGCGCGCGGTCGCGCGCAACGGGCGCACGACGCTCGACATGGCGAACGGCCCGGTGCAGCGACTCAGCCCGATTCCCGACACGATCAAGCTGCTCGAGAAGCTGGGCGCAAAGAACACGCACCATTGTGTATCTTGTTGGTGAGGTAACGAGGTAACTCGGAAGCATGCCCATCTTCGATTATCGCTGTCGTTCCTGCTCGCACGCGTTCGAGGTCTTCATTCGGGGCGCGAAGATCCCGTCGTGTCCCGAGTGCGGAAGCGAGGAGCTCGAGAAGCAGTTTTCGCTTCCGGCCATCAAGTCCCAAGGCACGCACGACAAGGCGATGCGTGCCGCACGCGCGCGGGACAAGGCGCAGGGCAAGGAGCGCGAGCACGCGCAACGGCAGTACGAACTGAATCACGACTAGGCAGGCATATCATGTTCCCGCTCCTCTTTCGCGCCGCCACCGGCTGCGCGCTCGTTCTCGTCACCTGGGCGCTCCCACGAGCGGCCGATGCGCAGGCGCCGATGTCCGGCGTCGAGCAGGCACGCCAGGACAGCATTCGCCGCCCGTACACCAAGGCCGACATCGGGTTCATGTCGGGCATGATCTACCATCACGCGCAAGCCGTGAAGATGGCCAACTGGGCGCCGTCGCACGGCGCGAGTCCGGCGCTCCAGATCTATTGCGGCCGCGTCGCCATGGCGCAGACCGCCGAGATCGGGTTGATGTCGGACTGGTTGAGGGATCGCAATCAGCCGGTGCCCAATCCCGACGCCGACGACATGGGCGGCATGCCCGGCATGTCGGGAATGTCCGGGATGCAGAGCCACATCATGCCCGGCATGTTGACGCCGGAGCAGATGAAGCAGCTCGACGCCGCGCGCGGTCCCGAGTTCGACCGTCTCTTCCTGACCTACATGATTCAGCACCACCGCGGCGCGATTCAGATGGTCGATACGTTGCTGGCCACGCCGGCGGCGGCGCAGGACGAGATCGTATTCAAGTTTGCGAATGACGTACAGGCCGATCAGTCGACGGAGATCGATCGGATGCAGCAGATGCTGGACGCCATGAAGGCCGGAAGCAGATAGTTCCCTCCTCCCTCCCCATTCCAATGAAGTCACTCCGCATTCTCATTCCCGCCGTCTTCGTCGCCGCGGCGTGCACGAAGACATCGTCCACGTCGGTCATGCAGTCCGGGTCGACGGGTCCGGACATGTCGGCGCCGCTCGTCGTCGCCCCGTCGCCCGATCCGCGCGTCGATCTCAAGGGCGGTCTCCAGGACGCCGGCGAGGCGATCTGGAACATGCGCATGGTCTCGCACACGCCGGCGCCCGAAGGATTCGCCGGCATCACCAACTCCGATCTGGCGTTCAGCGGCACCGACGTCATTCAGGGCAACTACAACGGCTTCCAGATCTGGGACATCTCGAATCCGGCGCAGCCGCGCCTGCGCGATGCGACGCTGTGTCCGGCGTCGCAGAGCGACGTCTCCGTCTGGAAGAACCTGCTGTTCGTCTCGGCCGAAGCGCCGACCGCGCGCCTCGACTGCGGCACGCAGGCGCCGACCGCGCCGGTGAGCAAGGAGCGCATTCGCGGGCTTCGCATCTTCGACATCTCGGATATCTCGCATCCGAGATATCTGGCCAACGTGCAGACGTGCCGCGGCTCGCACACGCATACGGTGGTGCACGATCCGCACGATCCGAACAACATCTACGTGTACATCTCGGGGACGTCGACCGTGCGTCCGGCCGAGGAGCTGCCGGGGTGCGTCTCGAACCCGAACGATCCGAACACGGCGGAATTCCGCATCGAAGTGATTCAGATCCCGCTGGCGCATCCGGAGCAGGCGCACATCGTGACGTCGCCGCGCATCTTCTCGGCGAACGGCGAGGAAGGCGGACTGCCGTACATCCGCGCGCATGGTGATTCGCCGGCGGATACGGCGGCGAATCGCGCGCGTGCCGATTCGATCCGACAGGGCCTGCTCGACGCGAACGCCGGCCGGGGTGGCCGCGGCGGCCGCGGTCGCGGCAACAACGGACCGCCGGTGACGCGCGAGGATTCGGCGCGAGTGAATTTCCAGAACGCGATGAACGCGCTGCCGAAGCCGATGACGGCGGCCGACAGCGTGCCGTACCGGGCGAAGGTCACCGACCTCGCGAAGCAGTACGGTGTGGCGTCGCCGTTCGCGCCGCGCGTGCTCACGCAGTGCCACGACATCACGGTGTACCCGGACGTTGGTCTGGCGGGCGGCGCGTGCGCCGGCATGGGTCTCTTGCTCGACATTCACGACGCGGCGCATCCGCAGCGTATCGCGGCGGTGGCCGACTCCAACTTCTCGTTCTGGCACTCGGCCACGTTCTCGAACGACGGCTCGATGGTGTTGTTCTCGGACGAGTGGGGCGGCGGCGGCGCGGCCTACTGCCGTGCCGGCGACCCGAAGAACTGGGGCGCCGACGCGATTTTCAAGATCGTGAATAAGCAAATGGTATTTCAGAGTTACTACAAGCTGCCGGCGCCACAGACCAAGTACGAGAACTGCGTGGCGCACAACGGCTCGCTCATCCCGATCCCGGGCCGCACGATCATGGTGCAGGCGTGGTATCAGGGCGGCATGAGCGTGTTCGAATGGACCGATCCGCGCCATCCGCACGAGATCGCGTTCTTCGACCGCGGCCCGAACGATCCGACGCGCCTGCGCGGCGGCGGCTACTGGTCGGCGTACTGGTACAACGGCCACATCATCGGCTCGGAGATGCAGCGCGGCCTCGACGTGTTCGAACTGACGCCGAGCCCGGCGATCAGCCAGAACGAGATCGATGCGGCGAAGTCGGTGCACTTCGAGTTCCTGAACGTGCAGGACCAGCCGAAGTTCGTGTGGCCGGCGTCGTTCGCGCTGTCGCGCTCGTACACCGACCAGCTCGAGCGGTGGCACGGGCTCTCGGCGGACCAGGTCGCGTCGGTTCGGAGTGCGCTGACGAGCGCCGAGGCCGCGTCCGGGTCGGCGCGCAGTGCGGCGCTGAACGCGCTAGCCGGCAAGGTCAGAGAGTACGAGAGCGGCTCGACGGATCCTCAGCGCGTGCAATGGCTGGCGCAGTCGCTCCGGGATCTGGCTTCGTCGCACTAGGCCTTTGTAAGTGCGCAGTGCATGCGGGCCGGCGTTCTGCGCCGGCCCGTTTTGCATTCTCGCTGTGGTCGCGCCCGAGTCGCGCGGGGCGGGCGTGCCCGCCCCGCGCTCCTTGCCTCTTTGCGGCGAATGAGTTGTACGGGCGTTCAAACGCTGACGTCCGGCCCGCGTGTTACGCATATCGTCCGCGCATGCGCTACGTCGATCCGGTCCCGGAGCTCAAGCGGCAAGTAGGACACGAACTGGCACGGTTGCTCGCCGGCGGCAACACCTTCGACGCGGGCGTCGCGATCGGCTCGGGCCGCGACCGCAGATGAAATAGTGGCGTCGGGCCGACGTGGCCCGATGCGAGGAGGCGGAACGGTGCCCAGAGCGGCAGGCGTGGCAATAGTGCCCGGCAGTATCGGCACTATTGCACTCGCTGCCGCGGCGGGCACCGTCCCGCTTGACCGCCGCGCCGGGATCTGTCCGGACGCGCGCCGGACCCTAACGCCGCAACGCCGCCAGCCGCGCCGCCGCGCGCGTCGCATCGGCGGTGTCGCGAGTCGCTCGCGCGAACTGAGACTCGAGCCGCAGCTCCGATGAGAGAAACAGCGGCTCGCCCGTGAGATGTTCGCGCCGCCGCGCGGCAACGAGCGCCGCGGCCGTATCGCCGAGCGCGGCGTGCAGACGCGCCGCGAGGAGCGTACCCGCCTCGAGAATGACGTGCGGCGGCACGCGCTCGCGCAGGAGAATCGTGTCGAGTCGCGCGACCTCGAGCCGTGCATCGGACGCTCTGGCCGTCGTCGCGATCGTCGCCGACAGCATCGCCAGGCACACGTCGGCGTTTCGCTTGGCGAAATTATTGTCTTCGGCGCGCGCATCCGCCGTCACCCGATCGAACGCCGTGCGCGCGGCCGCGAGATCGTTGCGCGTCGCTCGATAGACGCCGAGCAGACACGCCGCCTGGTCGTGTTGATCCCGCCGCACGTGATCGCCCGCGTTCGACGCGCGCGCGAACTCCTCGAGACGTCGCGCGGCGTCAGCCGCGAGCGCCGTGTCTCCGTCGCCGAACATCGCGCCGTACAGGTCCCAGAGCGCGCTCACCGGACGATCGGGAAACTGTGCGCCGAGTGCGGCGGCAGCCACACGCGCCTCCTGCTCATGTCCGCGATTCATGCTCAAGGCGAACAGCAGGATCGCCGCGTGTTCGTGCTCGCTTACCGTGCCGGCCTTTCGATCGACGAGCGTGGCCGCACGCTCGGCGTCGGCGGCCGGCCAGCCGTTCGCGTCGGTCACCCACACGATGCGCGTCAGATCCTCGCGCGGCATGCTGTCGACGTTCGCGCGGATGCGCCGCAGCCAACCCGCGTCGCCCAACGCCGTCGCCATTTCCCACCCGATGGCGGATCGGTCGCGATCGACGGTGGGATTCGCGGCGAAGTATCGCGCGCCGACTGTTCGTAAACTCGAAAGATCGCCGTGCGCCGCGTACAACTCGACGAGATGATGCAACGGCGCCGCGAACGTCGAGTCCTGCGCGAGCGCGCGACGGAACGCGGTGAGCGCGCGGTCGGGTGCATCGGCAAGACCGGACAGCCCGCCGTAGTGATAGTAGCGATCGCCGAGTTGGTACCAGGCCTCGGTCCAATCGGGATACTTCTCGACGAGATCTTCCCAGCGCTTGAGATACACGGGCGCCGGTTGCGCGGGCCCAAGCGCGGGATCGGGCCCGAAGAACGCGATCGCGAACGCGCGATCGCGATCGCTCATCGCGGCAAGATGATGCATCGCCGCGTCGCGGCCCTGCCCGTAGTGATCGTTGATGACCGTCCAGCTGTTCGCCATCGCCAACCCGAGGCCCGCCGCGCCGAACGTCGAGTCCGCGTCGAGCGCCTGCGCGTAGAGACGTTCCGCCTCGGCGTAGCGCGCGGACTTGTACGCGAGCTGCGCGGCGACATATTTGCGCGCCGCGATCAGCGGCCGATTCACGAGCTCGGGAATGCGGTCGTCCGGCTCGCCCGCCGCACGTGCGAGCAACTCGATGCTCAGTCGATCGGCGATCCCGCTCGGCGAGCTGGCGAGCGATGCATCCGCGCGCGCCGCGGCGACGACCTTGCCCGTCGCGACGTCGTAGAGTCGCGCGGCGATCGCCGTTGAATCACTCGCGCTGACGATCTCGCCGGCGACCACGCGCGCCGCGCCGAGTCCTCGCGCCAACCGAAGCGTTTCGTCGACCGACGGCGGCCCGGACTTCGATGCGGCGTTCCACGATTGGGCGACCAGGCGTGGATCGATCGACGTGAGCCCGGCTTCGCCCGTGAAGCGTGACGACAGCAAATCGAACAGTCCGTCGCGCAACGCGGAGTCGCGACCGACGACGTGGAACGGCACGACTGCAACGAGCGCGGGGCCGCCGCGCATCACCGGCTTCGCTCGTCCGCCCAAACGCGCGAGCAGCACGACGCCAACAACCGCGGCGAGGGTGACGATGCCCGTCGCGCCGCGCGCGACGAGCCGTCGCCGGTTTGTCGCGCGCGGCGCGAGGACAAGCGGTTGCGACGCAGGCTCCGCCATCGGCAGCGCGGTCGCTGCTGCCGGTGTTGCGGGTGATGCCGGTGTTGCGGGTGATGCGGGTGTTGCGGGTGATGCGGGTGTTGCGGGTGTTGCCAGCTTCGCCGCCGGCGCGGGCGGTGAATACGCGCTCCGCAATTGCCTGGCGATCGCCACGATCTCGTGCTCGTCGCTCAGATCGAAGTCGCGCTTGCGGCGCTCCACGTACGCCTCGGCGAATTGAATCGCGCCGGTGCGATCGCCCGCCGCGGCGAGCGTTTGGACGAGACGATGCGCGACGTCGGGATGATAGGGATCGTGAGTCGCGTGCGCACGGCGCCACTTCACGGCCGCTTCGAGATCGCCGCGCGATTCGGCGGCGGTCGCGAGCCGGTCGAGCGCCGCGCCGTACGTCGCGGCGAGACGCGTGCGTTCGCGATCCACCCACTGCTCGAACTCGGGTGAGTCCTTGATGAAGAATCCGTCGAGGAGCGGACCGTGATACACCGCCACGGCGGATGCATCGTCACCGCGCGCGATCGCCGCGTGGAAATCGATGACGTCGCACGAGAGCTGTGAGAGATCAGCGCTCAGTTGATCGCCGATGGAACGAATCGCGGAGTCGCCAAGCTCCTTGCGCAACTCGTGCACGTTGACCTTAAGGAGATTGCGCGCCGACTCGGCGTCGCGCTCGGGCCAGAGCAGCGCGATGAGCTTGTCCCGCGTGACGCCACGGCCGGCGCTGACGATCAAAAACGCGATGAGCGCCAGCGGATGCCGGTGCGTGGCGCGCCCGCTGACTGGCGTGGCGCCGGCGTGAATGCCGGCGCCGCCCAGCAGCGTGATCACACGTTCGGCGTCGGCGGGCACATTCATGGGGAGAGGTTATCGCCTGGACGCGGACCCGCAAGAGCAAAGCAGCAGTCAGTTTACCATGGGTTAACCGGCGAGTCACGAAGATTTTACCGCGCGCGCGTAATATGCGGTCGAACTCACCCGAATTTCACGTGCTTCGCTTTCTTGGCTCGCTCCTTTGGCTCGTCCATGCGCACTTCCCCGCGCCCGCCGCACCGGCGTTGAATGCGTGCGCGGGCGGCGGAGGACCGGCGGCCCACGCGTTCGCCGTGGTGGACCGCGTCACCGCGACGGACACGCTGGCGACGATCACGATCTGCCTGGTGAGCGATGCGCCGCGGTTGCGCGTGGGGGGCTATCACGGCGAGCTGACGCTGCCGGTCTCGATCCGCGTCGTGCGCGTAGAGCGACCGAGCGGTGGAACACGCATCGAGAACACCACCGTGGCCGGGCGAGTGTCGTTCGCGGGCGTGGCGTCGGAGGGGATTCAGTCCGGCGCGGTGCTCGGGCTGACCGTCGCGCGGCGTAGCGCGAGCGAGGATGCGCGGATTCGGCTGGCGATGATCGATGTCACGGACGTCGCGGGGCGAGAAGTGGGCGGGCAGTTTGTGACCGATTCGTTGCCGAGAGTCGGGAAGCCGTAGAGAGAGGGTGCGAGAAAAAAAAGGGAGCACGGACCGTGAACCGCGACATGCTCGGACAGGCACGGAGACGGCGTGAACTGCTGTCGACCGCAGTCAACTTCGGTCGAGCGCGAAGCCGTGATTATTCTGGTATTTAGAAAACAAGAATAACAAGCCCTCGGCCGAGTCGATGTCGAAGCGGGCCGAGGATTTTTTCTTCTTGTCGTTGACAGCAGTTAACGGCTGTTGACGGCCGTTGACGCCGTCTCCGTGCCCGTCCGCGTTTGTCGCCGTTCACAATCCGTGGTCATTGTTTTGACCCTACCCCTTCACCTACGGTCTGAGATGCCAGGGCTCCAAACACGGCAGCCGCCAGGCACACGATCCCGCCAAGGATGATCGGCGCCCGCCCGCCAAGCCAATCGGCGAGCGAGCCGCACAGCGGACCGCCGATCACGCCCGTCCCCGCGACGAACACCGTCTGGAGCGCGAGCAGCCGGCCGTGCATCTCCCGGCGCGAGCGCACCTGCACGATCGACGTCGTCGACGTCATGTAGAGAATGCTCCCCATCCCGACGAGGAACACCGCAGGCAGGGCGAGCATCACGCCGGGCGCCGCGGCAAGGAGCAGCATCGCCACGCCCATCGCCACGGCGCCGATCACGACGTGCCGCAGCTGCACCATCCGCCGATTCGCGACGATCAACGCGCTCGCGACCGCGCCGACGCTGAACACCGAATAGAGAATTGTGAACGTTGCCTCGCTGCTGTGCAGCGAGCGCGTCACGAACAGCGGAAGCGCCACATTGAAGTTGTAGGCGAGCATACCGACGGCCGCGAGCATCGCGAAGCTGATCCAGAGCACGGGCACCGAGAGGAGATACCGCACGCCGTCGCGCACGCTCGACGTCGCCGCGTCATCATGCCGCTCACGGTGCAGTTCCTCGTCGCGCATGCGCCAGAGGCAGAACAACACGGCGAGGTAGGTCGCCGCGTCGATCGTGAAGCACCACCCGTAGCCGAGCGTGGTGGCGAGCAGTCCGGCCAGCGCGGGCCCGAAGATGCGAGAGACATTGACGATCGTGCTGTAGAGCACCACCGCGTTCGCAAGATCTTCCTTCGGCACCATCTCCGTGACGAACGATCGCCGCAGCGGATTGTCGAACGCGAGCACGACACCGCCGGCAAGCGCGAGCGCGTACAATCCGAACAGCGGCGGATGCGCGAGAAACGCCAGCACCGCGAGCCCCGACGACTGCATCATCTCCAGCACCTGCGTCAGCAGCAGCGCGCGCCGCTTGTTCGAGCGATCGGCGACCGCGCCCGCCCACGGCGTGATGATCAGAATCGGACCGTATTGGCACGCCGCGCTCACGCCCACCGCGAAACCGCTGCCCGTAATCCGGAGCACGAGCAGCGTCAGGGCAACGTTGGTGAGCCAATTGCCCGTGTTCGAGATCGATTGCCCGACGAAGAACAGCCGAAAGTTGCGGTGCCTGAGCGACGCGAACGTGTTCACTCAGCCTCTGCTCGCAATCCGCGCTCCCGTCAGATCGTCAGATCGCGCTCAGGGCAGCTTCTCCGCCGCGAGCATCAAGGTGACGTGTTCCTGCGCCATCTGCAGCCCGCCTTCGTCGATGCTCACCTTGCCGTCGTTGTTCGTGTCGGCGCCGGCGGTGAGCTGCTGCGTCAACGGGATGAGCTGATTCAACAACTTCATCGCGTCGTCGGCGGTGGTCGCGGCCTGAATCTCCTTCGCGAGCGCGATGCACTGATCGGCGCGCGTCACCGTATTGCGCGCGGCCGTCGCGATGTGCGCCGCGTGCGTCTCGATATTCGGCGTCGCGCCCGCGGCCTTGGCGGCGAGCTCGATGTGCGTCGCGATGCCGGCCGCGGCTTTCTTGAGCCCGTACCCCGAGCCCGGACCGGTCGGCACGATGGACGGATCGAGCGCATTGAGCACGTGACCCGCATGCAGCTTGATCGCGTCGAGATTCGTCGGATTCCGCGCCGCGAGCTGCGCGTGCTGCGCCGCGACACGCGCATCGGAGAGCGCGATCGGCAACAGGCCCTTCGAATCGGGCGTGTCGTTGAACGTGTTCACGACATGGCCGATGTGCATGCCCGCCGCGGTGGCCGGCACCTTCACCTGGGGACCGAGATTGGCCGGCACGTACACACTCGGAATCGGCTGGCCGCTGATCTTCGCGACGAGGCTGTCGTAGGCGTGCCGCGTCGTGGAGTCGGCGCTGACGATGTAGGTCTTCTTATCGAAGTCCGCCTCGCTCAACCCCGCGTGATGCAGGATCTCGGCGACCTGTGACTGGAAGTGCGCGCGGATCTCCTGCTGGGCCGAGGTCTTGGCGTTTTTCGGCGCGGAGATCTGGGCCTGCATGGAGTCGCGCGCCGCGGCGATGGCGACCGCGGCCTGCGCGAACGTCTCGAGGTCGGCGCGCGGAATCCGGGTCGCCTGCATGGCCGACGAGGCCTGTTGCCGCGCCTGGGCCGAAACGCGAGGCGCCGCGCCGGCCAGAGAAACCAGCGCGGCGGCGATCGCGAGAGTGGAGTCAGCGTTGGGGAGCGAAACCAGGGCGGGACGACGCACGAAAACCTCCGGAAACCACGATGCAGCGGACGCAGTCGGATACTGCCAGGTACCGCCAGATGGCGGCGGGTGCAGCGGGAATATGCCCTAGGTACGCTTGGGGTCAATTGGGTGTTGCGGTCCACCTTTGGGACTCTACGTTTCATAGCTGCCCGACTTATTTCGCCGTGTTCGGCGCCGTGGCCCCGGATTAGCGGTGTAAGCCGGCAACTCTCCTGACGGCGCTTAGATAGCGCCGCCGTCGTTCTATTGCTGACCCCGCTCAATCTTGGCCGATAAGCCCAAGCGTTCGACGTCGTCGAGCCGAACCCCGCCGAACGATGCGCCCTCAGCGTCCCCGCCGTCGCCCAAGAACTACTCCGGCGACGAAGGTGCGGGCACGAAGAGTGGAATTGCCGCGGAAATAGGCGATCTCCACCGGCTGCTCGTCGAAAGCGTTCAGGACTACGCCATCTTCGCGCTGGACCCGGCGGGCTACATCCTCAGCTGGAATGCCGGCGCCGAGCGGTTCAAGGGCTACAAGGCCGAAGAAATCATCGGGAAGCATTTCTCGATTTTCTATCCGCGGGATCTCGTCGAACAGGGCTTTCCCCAATTCGAGCTGCTGACGGCGGCGAATACCGGGCGCTTCGAGGACGAAGGCTGGCGCATTCGCAAAGATGGATCGCGGTTCTGGGCAAACGTCGTGATCACCGCCCTGCGCGACCGAAACGGGAAATTGCTCGGTTTCGGCAAGGTCACGCGCGACCTCACCGAACGCCGCGAAGCGGAAGAAGCACTGCGTGAAAGCGAAGAGCGATTCCGCCTCATGGTCGAGGGCGTGAAAGACTACGCCATCTTCCTGCTCGATCCCACGGGACTGGTCACCACGTGGAACGACGGGGCCGAGCGCATCAACGGCTACCGGGCGAAGGAGATCATTGGACAGCACTTCTCCAAGTTCTATCCGCAGGTCGACAAGGATGCGCGAAAGCCGGCGCGCGAGCTGGAAATCGCGACGCGCACGGGCAAGTACGAAGAGGAAGGGTGGCGCGTACGCAAGGACGGCTCGATGTTCTGGGCCAGCGTCCTCATTACGGCCATTCGCAACCGCGCCGGTGAATTGATCGGGTTCGCAAAAGTGACGCGCGATCTCACCGAACGACACGCGTCGGAGCAGCGTGCGCTCGACGACGCGCGGCGCGTTGCGACGGAGCAAGGCGCGCGACTCGCCGCTGAAGCGAGAGCGGCGGAGTTGCGCGAAGTGACCGATCGGCTCAAACGACAGACCGAAGAGCTCGAGGCTCGCACGCGCGAGGCCGAGGAAGCTCGGCATCGCGCGGACGATGCGCGGCGTCGCGCCGACGAAGCAAATCGCGTGAAGAGTCAGTTTCTCGCCGCGATGTCGCACGAGCTGCGCACACCGCTCAATGCCATCGGCGGCTACGCGGATCTCATCAACATGGGACTCTCGGGGCCCGTCACGGCGCGGCAGAAGGACCAGCTCGAGCGCATCAAGCGCAGCCAGGCGCACCTGCTGGGGATCATCAACGACATCCTCAACTTCAGCCGCATCGAAGCGGGGCAATTGAGCTACGACCTGGCCGCCGTACCGATCCAGGAGGTGGTCTCGTCGGTCACGCACATGATCTCGCCACAGGCGCTGGCGAAAGGCATCGCGTTCGTCGATGCCGGGTGCGACGAAGGCCTCACGGCATGGGCCGATCGCGCGAAGGTCGAGCAGATCGTGCTCAACCTGCTGTCGAACGCCGTGAAGTTCACGCCGAGCGGCGGGACCATCACGCTGTCGTGCATCCTCGACGCGGCTCAACGCGTGTCGATCTCGGTGCGCGACACCGGCATCGGCATCAGCAACGAACAAATCGAGACGATCTTCGAGCCGTTCGTGCAGGTCGGCCGCACGCTCACCGCCTCTGCCGAAGGCACGGGATTGGGCCTTGCGATCAGCCGCGATCTCGCGCGCGCGATGGGTGGCGACATCGTCGTGACGAGCACACCGGACGTCGGATCGGAGTTCACGGTGACGCTGCCCGCGCTTCACGCCACGAAGGCGCCCTGATGCTTTCGCGAGCGGTCGTCGCAGCGCTCGCCGCGGCACCGCTCGCGAACGTTGCGCTCTCGGCGCAAGTGCTGGACACCATTCGAGTCGACTATCCGCCGTCGCGCTGCGCCAACTGCGCGGTGTGGAACGCACCGCAGAAGCCGTTTCGCATCTTCGGCAATACGTACTACGTCGGACCACAGGGGCTTGCGTCGATTCTCATCACGTCGAACCGGGGTCACGTGCTCATCGACGGGGCGCTGCCGATGTCCGCGCCGAGCATCATCGCGAACATCAAGGCGCTTGGCTTTCGCGTCGAGGACGTGAAGCTCATTCTGAACTCGCACGCCCACTCCGATCACGCGGGTGGAATCGCCGCGCTGCAAGCGGCGTCCGGCGCGCGCGTTGCCGCAAGCGAGTGGAGCGCGAAGACGCTCGAGCAGGGAGAATCCGATCGGCGTGATCCGCAGTTCGGCATTCTCAATCCATATCCGCCGGTGCATGACGTGCGCGTCATTCACGACGGGGAGACGCTTCGTGTGGGGCCGCTGGCACTCACCGCGCATTTCACGCCGGGGCATACGCCCGGGGGCACGAGCTGGACGTGGCGGTCGTGCGAGGGTGCGAAGTGCGTGAACGTGTTGTACGCCGACAGCCAGACCGCCGTCTCGGCCGACGGCTTCTATTTCACGCTGAGCACCGCGTATCCTGACGCGCTGGCCGACTTCGCCCGCGGGCTGGCGACGCTCGAGCGCCTGCCCTGCGATGTGTTGCTGACGCCGCATCCGGGCGCATCCCGATTGTTCGAGCGCGTTGCCGTGGGCGATACCGCGGTCGTCAATCCGCGGCTCTGCAAGGAATTCGTTGCTGATGCCCGCAAGGGAGTCGCGGAACGCGCGGCGAAAGAGCGCGCCAATCGCTGACGTCGTTGAGCCAGATGTCAGCGGCGTTTTTTCGCGGGGCGCTTCCCTGCTCGTGATTTCGCCGACACGGTCATGAACTCGTGTCCCGACTCGAGGAGCTCACGGAGCGCCTTGTCCGGCATCGCGGGGACGCGCGCGAGCACCGACGGATAGTCCTTGTAATGCGGCGTCACATAATAGACCGACGGCTCGGCGCCGATACGATATTCTCGTTCAAGAATACTCATCCGAACGCCGAGCGAGCCGGCTTCGACCTCTTTCTTTTTTGGAAACCAGGCGAAGGTTTTGCCGCCGACCTTGAAGGCGGGGAAACCAAACGTCGTGCCTTCCTCGACATCGGGGAGTTTCATGGCAATCGCGCGGACTCGGACCAGCGGATCAGATTTCGTCATTTCGGTATGGTATCGCGTGGGCTCACGCCTTGCCGGCGCAGCTGCGCCGATAGACGCTGCAGATCCAGCTGGCGTTCCGCAAGCTCCACGCGCGCCTTGAGCACCTCGATATCCTCTGCGGAACCCAACGCGTGCCGCCGCTCGAGCAAGTCCAGCCGCTGCTTTGCCAGCTCATACGACTGCTGGGCGGCCGTCGCCTCGAACTTGAGCTGTGCCTCGGCCAGACGCCTCGCGAGTTGATCGGCCGGTGTTCCCTTCGCGAGAAACTCCCGCCGCAGCGTGTAGCGTTCCGCCAGCGTGTTGAAGTCGGCCTGCGCGCGCGCCAGCTGCGCGGCGGCTTCGAGGCCGGTGATCTCGGCCGCGGCGCCCAGACGTACGCGACGATCGGCTTCGTCCTTCGCTTCCTCGGCCGCGGCCAATCGATCGTGCGCCGCACTCAGGTCGAGCTGAAGCCGGTTGCCGACGAAGTCCTTCCCGCCGACGAGCGGCGCACTGAGATCATCACGCACCGCCTGTGACGAGGCCGTGATCTCGTCGATGTTGTCTTGCGCGCGCACGAGCGCCGCCAACGCCGCGCGGCGATCCGCCTGCACGTCGAGCAGCGACGAGTGCATCAGCCCGCCCGAGTTGAACTGCTTCAATGCGTCGTCCGCGCGTTGATTCGCGAGATCGAATTTCACCTTCGCGACCTGCGCGTCGGCCCGCGCCGACGCGAGCAGCGAGTCGCGCCGTGCGCTGTCGCGGATCTGGCCTGAAGCGATTCCGGCCGTGGTGCCGAGCGTGATGGAAATCAGCACGACCGCGGCGGCGCGCCACCACCCGGGCGCGCGATATCGCCGCTCGCTCCGCACGAAGGTTTCGCTTCGATATGCCGCGAGCACCTCGCGCTCGAGACTCGCGCGAAACTCGGGACTCGGGGAATGCATGTCGTCGATCGTCATCGTTTCTCTCCTTCTCGTTCGGTCGCGAGATCGGCTTCGACTTCGCGGCGCAGATTCTGTCGCGCGCGGCGCAGACGCCCCTCTACCGCCCGCTCGGTCAATCCCGCGGCGGCGGCGATGTCGCCCACCGGTTGTTTCTCGAAGTGAAATGCGTGCAGCAGTCGACTTTGCGGCATCGGCAGACGCGCGAGCGCACGGTGCAGCATCGATTGACGATTCTCTGAATCATCGATCATCGTGTCGTCGGCATCGACGGCAGGTTCGGCCGCCGCGTCGAGATGGTCGGTGTACGGCCGCCGGCGATGATTGCTCAACAGCCGAGCGGCGACGGTCGTGAGCCAGCCGAGCGGGCGGTCGGGCACCCCGTCCACACTCCATGCACGCACTGCGCGAAGCCACGTGTCCTGCGCTACGTCCTCGGCGAGGTCGCGATTGCCGTCGCAGCGACGCGAGACGAACCCATAGAGGTCGTCAATGGTCTCGCGGTAGATCCGACGGATGTCGTCCTCGGTCGCGGCACGCGGCATCTCGAGCTCCGTGTCTTCGATAGTATGACACACGGCGTCTGAAAAACCCACGCGGCCGATCCTCGGATCAATCCAGGCCCACGGCGTCCCGCGGCGCCTCGTCGACCTCGACGCCCGCGCGAGCGCGCTTCCGGCGCTCCCACCACGCCGCGAGCGTCTGCGTTTCGCGCGCAAAGCCGGCGCCGCCCATTCCGGCGACGGCGATCATCATGAGCGCCTCGACCCAGCCCTTGACCGGGCCGTGGGCGATGCGCGAACTGATTTCGATGGGCGTCATCGCCAGCACACCCGCGATCGCCCCCCAGCGCGCGATACGGCCGGGCCAGATGTCGAGAAACCGCTTGCCGCGCTCGGCAACCAGCGTGATGGTCGCGAAGAGCGCGCCGACGAACGCGGTGCCGCCGCTTGTGAATTTCAGCGTGTCGATCGTGTCGCCGATCGTCCATGTACTGGGCAGGCCGTTGCTTCCACTCCATATCAAGAACATCATCACGAGCATGATGACATTCATGGAAACGGCCCAGCACGCGGCGACAGCGACGACGAAACTAATTCGGCGGGCGAGCATTGTTTCGCTCCTGCGTGCGACAAGGTCGGTGGGCGTGCGCTATATCTTGGGGAACAACGACCAGATCTGACAAGATCTGACAAGATCTCACCACGTCCGTAAACCGATCTTGTCGGACCTGGTCAGATCTTGTCGTTTTGCGAGCCGTTGTTCAGCACCAGTCCCCGAGCGAAACTGAATCCATGCAGACATTCACCATCACCCCGATTGGCGTCGTCCACAGTCCATTCACAGAGACGAAGCAGATTCCGAAGGGCCCGGGAGCCAGACACGATGAGGAAGGTGTCCTCGAGCTTCGCGCGGACCTCGAGCCCGGTCTCGCCGACATCGAAGGGTTTTCACACCTCTTCGTGCTGTGGATCTTTCATCGCGCCGGAGATTATGACCTCACCGCCTACCCGCCGTCCGACGACAAGCCGCACGGCGTCTTCGCCACGCGATCGCCGCGGCGACCCAATCCCATCGGGCTGACGGTGGTCGAATTACTCGGGCGCGAGGGGACGAAGCTCCGTGTGCGCGGCGTCGACATGCTCGACGGAACGCCGATCGCGGACATCAAGCCATATTTGTCGAGCGTGCCGGCCGAAAAGCTCAAGCGTGGATGGTTGGAAGGGCGCGACTGATCGCGTTTGAAGGCGCGCTATCGGAACTTCATCTCGAATCGAACGATGCGCCCGGGCTGGGGCAGACCGCACTGGTCGTAGACGGCCTCCGCGCCGACGTTGTCCGCGGCCACCGCGGTTTCGAATCCCGAGAACCATCCGCTGCCTCGAGACGCAAGTCTCCAACGGCGCGATAGCTCGACGCTCGTGCGCGCCGTTGCGGACAGGTGGTCGTAGCCCGCGGCGCTGGCGGCGTCGACGCAATACTGCGCGCCGACCATGCGCGTCGATGCGATGAGCGCCGTCCCGAACGCAATCGGCGCCGTCACGCTCGCGCCGCCCGCGAACTTGGGCTGGTACTCGGCGCGAAAGTCTGTTGCCGTCGTGGGATTGCGGCCGCCGACATTCTGCGCCGTCAAGTCCGCGGTAAAGCTCGCGCGACCGATAGGCAGCGCACCGAGCAGCTCGAGTCCCGTCGCCGTCGTGCGATCGCGGTTGATGCGCTGCACCTTCTTCTGCGGCGTGGTACTCTGGACGATTTCGTCCTTTATCAAATTGTGAAACGCCACGGCCTGAAGTTGCGCGTGAGCGAACGACACGGTCGTTCCCGCTTCGCCGGCGACCATCATTTCGGGACGCAGGTTCGGATTCGGCTGTACCTGTCCGCCCAACGAGTACAACTCTCTGAGCGACGGAAAGCGCACGCGGCGATTGACACCGACGTGCAGCAGCATGCGATCGCCCGCGCGGCCCGCGAGCCCGAGACGACCGCCCCACGTGCGCATCTCTCCAACGGCCGGCTTTCCAGCGGTGTCCGGCGTGTCGGCGGCATCGATCGCGGCACCCGCGCTCGCGCGCAGCGCCGAGAGTCCAAGGGCGTCGGGCAGGAGCCAGCCGAAATCCGTCGCACCACTCCAGAGCCGCTGGCCGTAGTCCGACGTTGCGCCCGGCGCGAGCGCCTCGTGCCGGCGCACGCTGCCGTAGGTGATCGCCGCGTGAAGGTCGCCGTTGCTGGCGACGGTCTGATCGGCGACGACGCGTGCGGTGACATTGTGATCGTCGTCGGCCTCGCGCGTTTTCACCACGTCGTAGGTGCGTGTCGTGAAGCCGAGCAGCTCCGTGCGTCCGCCGTCGTAGCCCACGTTCGCCTGCAGCGCGGCCTGGCCGCCGAGGAGAGAGCTCACATCGCCTGTGCCGAGCGACAGCACGGAGAACGCGCGTCGCTCGGCGGGATATGCCGCGAGCATCGGCGTTTTCGAATTCAACTCGGCCGGTACGCCGCGGCGCATCGAGTAGCCCGACGACGACAGCGACATCCACCGCCCTCCGTCGGACTCGTACCGGAGCGCGGCGAAGCCGTCGCCCTGCTCGTGATATGAGTTGAGGCGCAAGTCACCATCGCCGAACGGTGCAGGCTCGTGCACGCTCGGCGGCAACGGAAATCCAAGACTGCGATTGTACCCGCCGCCCGCGCGGACGAGCAGCTCGCCCGCGCCGACTCGCTGCGGCACGCTCACTGACGACGCCACACCGTACGCGCCCGTCTGATCGATTCCCGACTCGAACCGCGCGGACGGCTTCGCCGCGGCGTCGAGCGGGACGCGCGCGAGCCCAAGGTTGATGACGCCGCCAAGGACGTTGGGCCCATAGAGCAGCGAGGGGAGTCCGCGCACGACCGTGAGCGTTTGAATTCCCGCCACCGGCAGCAGCGACAGATCCGCGCGGTGATCGAAGTTGAGACTCACCGGTACGCCGTCGACGAGCACCGCGACCTCGCGCGCACTGAAGCTCGAACCGCGCAGCGCGAAGTACGCTTCGCCGCGCGGGTTCGTGCGTATCTGCATGAACGGCACGTCGCGAAGGGCGCGATCAAGATTCGACGCCGCGGGCAACGGCAGCGAGTCGAGACGAATGTCGAGCGCGCTGCCGCCGTCGCTCGTGGCGATGGGCCGCACGCCCTCAGTCACGACGACCGGCAAGCGGTACGTCGTGTCACGAGACTGCGCAGGTTTGGGCGACTGCGCCTGTGCTCCGGTCGCGATGACGACGGCGACCGGAAGCAGAATGCGACGGAGAAACATCATCGATGCCGGTACGGTGTCGTGCTCGGAACGACTTCGATGAGCTGCATCATTCCTCGATCTTCGTGAATGAGAATGTGGCAGTGCAACACGTACATGCCGGTGAAGTCGACGAAGCGCGAGCGCATCTTGAACCAGCCGGGAATGAATTCGACACAGGTCGTCGTGCCGTTCTGTGTGGTGCATTCAGTGAACGGCCGCAGCTGTGCCGGACAGTCCTCGAGCTTGGTGCAGCTCAGTGTGACCTGCCGCCCCGTTGGAATCGCGAACGTGTCCCACCACACCCACGGCGCCTTCGGCTGGCGTGTTGCGCACGGCTTGAACGTCGTCGTATCCGCGGGATTCACATAGCACGGACTCGACGGATTCAGCGCTTCCGGCGCGTTCGGCTCGAACATCTCGATGATCTGGAACGGATTGATGTGGATGTGGAACGGGTGCGACTTGTCGTTCGCCTGGTTCTTCACGACCCATTCTTCCGCCGTGTTCAGGAGCATGGCCTGATCGACGGTCGTGTCCTGGAACATCTTTCCGTTGATGGTGCTGTTGCCCGGGCCGAATACGAGCTCGCGATGGTTCTTGATCTCGCCCGGCGTGATGTCCGTCAGGAAGGGCGGGAACGTCGGGAACTGCGCGTCCGGAATGAACGTCTGCGCCGGCACGATCGCGTTGCCGGTCACGTTCACGGTCAGGAGCACGCTCGGCCGATCCGGCGGCGCCGGTGCGCCGGGCTGCACGAATAGCGCGCTGTTGCGCACGATGCACACCGTGTACGTCCCGGGCTGGCTCGGCGCGCTGACGAGGAAATCGGCGCGGTTCGCCGGCGCGAGATTCACCTTCGCGTTGGCTGTCCCAACCTGCTGATAGTTCGCGAGGCTGAACTGCACGCCGTCCTGCGCGATCTGACGCCACTGCACCGGATTCGTCGCGGGCGCGTTCACGCTGTCGCACAGTCGTCTGTTCTGCGCCGGCGGACCCTGCGTGTACATGAACTCGACCGCATCGCGGAAGGCGCCGTTGATCGTGCGCCATAGCTGCACTTCACCGGGCCGCATGGTGACGACGGGATCGAGCCGACCGTTGACCGAGATCTGCGGGCGTGCCGCGCCGGGCCCGCGCGTGCTCGGCGTCGTGAGCGGGAACGGCGCCGTCGACAGCTGCTGGAGCATCAATACGCGCTCGACGAGGTTGGGATAGTAGCGATGCAAATCCACGTCGTACTGCCCTTCGATGATGAACGCGCCCGTCATGCCATTCGCCACGTTCAGCGCCGTCGATCCGTGTTTGTGCGCATGATACCAGTGCGTTCCGGGCGCCTGGCCCATGCGCATGGTCGCCGGATTGTAGTTCGGCAGCGGGAAGCAATACGGGTTGGCGCCGAGCTGATATTGCGGCCACAAGCCGCGCGCGATTTCCATGGAGTCGACGGGCCACAGCCGCATACTCGCCGGCAATGCACCGTTCTTTCCCTGGTAGGGCGCGGTCTTATCGTAAGTTTGAATGAGATTCTTCTGAAGTGTCCGCCAGGCGACCGGCATTTGTGCCCAGTTGGTCGGCGGCCCCTTGGCTTCGCATGTCGAATAGAACCCGGCCAGCATCGCGTCGACCTGTGTCTCACTTGGGGAAAACACCCCGCTCTTGCTGCGCAGCGACGGACGAATGAACAGAAGAACGTTGTCGCCCGTGGTCGACGGCGTGGTGTGCGTGCCGTGGAAATGGATGTTCGTGGTGCTCGAGCCGTGCAGGCAGTTCGGCATCGAGTCGGGGCCCGAGGAACCGCCGTAGATCATGCGACTCTGCGAGCGCGACGTGCTGGTGCTGTACTGATCGCACGCCGACATGTCGCCCATGTCCGCGTGGTCGAGCGAGCCCGCGAAGTTGTTGACGTTGATCTGGTTGAAGAACGTGATCTCGACGAGATCGCCGACCTGGGCGCGGAACGTGGGACCGGGAATGGGCTCGGGGCCCGTCGGCCACGGCGTCCGGTGCGCGGGATCGTATCCCATGAAGTAGCGCAGATTCTGCGTCGCGCAGCGGTTGTCGCCGGTCGATCCCCACATCGTGCGCACGCCGTCCACGAGCTTGAGCGTGGCGCGCAGATGCTTGTCGACACTCTTGATCTCGGGGATGGTGATCAGCGGGAGCTGCTCCGCCGGACACGCCACTGGTTGCGGATTCTGGGCGTGAACGACTCCGCTCGGCACCGCCGTGAATACCACGAACAGCATGAACGACATGAACGACATCAACGACGTGAGAAGCGCGGCGCGGCCGAAGCCGCCGCGCCTTGGATCGCGCACCGTCATACGCCCTCCGGGATTGTGCTGGATGTTGGTGATGGCGAGCACGGGGCTCACACGACGTTGATCGTTCCCGCCGGCCCGTTCGGGTCGAGTGAATCCACGTAGACCACGGTGCCGTTGACGCCAGGAACGAACGTCGACGAGGGCGAGTTCGGCGCGATCTGCGTCTGCATGAAATACGTGGGATTGTCCTTGACGCCCGGCCAGTGCGGCTTGTCGTCGTTGTTCGTCCAGATGATCTGGTCGCCCGTCGCGACGTTGTTCAGCGGGTTCGGGTCGTAGGTATAGCCGATACCGCCGGGTGTTTTGTTGATGCTGATCCGCCAGACGAATGGCATCAGAGAGGTCCTCGCGTCGATGCGCCAAGGGTACTGCGGGAGGTGGGGACGCACCGGCGGCGGCGCGACGCGCAGAGTATAGCGCATTCGTGCCGACAAGCCACTCAAATTTTTGGTGATGGATGTTTATGAGAAAGCGCTAATCTTTGCGGTCACGGCGTATCGCCGAAGTTGACACCCACACGAACGCCGGCGGCGTAGCGCGAATAGCGGGTCAGGTCCGATCGTGCGCCGTTGTAGGCCGCATGCGGGGCGATCGTGACGCGGCCGGCGAAGACCACGCCGAGTGCGAGGTCGAGCCGGCCATAGGTGATGTCTGAAGCGGCATCGCCCGTTTGGCGTGGCGCGGTTACCACCCATACGGCAATCGAAGGCACGAGCGCGAAGCCAGACTCGCCGCCCGAATGAATCGCCTGGCCGATGCCGGCGCCGATCATGAGCATGGTCTGGCTGGCGTTGGCGGACGCGTTGCCGAACCCGGGGGTGACCACGTCCTGCGACGTGAACGTGTAGGCAAGGCGCGCCATCGGGCAAACTCGCAGTGCGCCTGTCGCGCCCACGCCGAGCTCATATCCCCCGCTTCCAGCAACGGTGCGCGTGCTCGGCGCCGAGAGGTCGTCGACGTCCCGCCAGGAAAACGCGCCCTCGAGGAATGCAGAGGGGCCGGCGCCCGCCGCAAAGGATAGAGTCTTCGTATTGCGTGCGTCGGCGCGATCGATCCCCGCGCCGGCCCGCAGTGCACCGGCGCCGAATGATGCCGCGCCGGTGCAGACCTGCGCTCTGGCCGTCACGCCAGTGAGCAGTGCGATCAGCACACTCCAGAATGCTCGCTTCATAGCACGGGTATACCGGAGTAATACCGTGGTCATACCACCGCCCAGCTCACCAGATCTTCACGCGGTCCGCCGGCGCGCGATACATCTTGTCGCCCGGCTTCACGTTGAATGCTTTCATGAACGCATCGTTGTTCGTGAGCGGCACGAACGCGCGCGCCATGCCCGGCGAATGCGGATTGGTGAGCAGCTGGTTGCGCAGCGCCGCGTCGCGGAACTTCGTGCGCCAGATCTGCGCGAACCCGATGAAGAACCGCTGGTCGCCCGTGAGGCCGCCGATCACCGGCGCTTCCTTGCCGTGCAGCGAGATCCGATACGCGCGATACGCCTGCATCAACCCGCTGTTATCGCCGATGTTCTCGCCCATCGTCAAACCGGGGTTGATGTGCAAATCATCAATCGGATTGATCGCCGCATACTCGGCGCCGAGCTTCTGCGTGCGCTCCTTGAACGCGGCCGCGTCCGACGGCGACCACCAGTCGCGCAGGTTGCCCAGACCGTCGGACTTCGAGCCCTGGTCGTCGAAGCCGTGACCGATCTCGTGCCCGATCACCGCGCCGATCGCGCCATAGTTCACCGCATCGTCGGCGTTCATGTCGAAGAACGGCGGCTGCAGAATGGCGGCCGGGAAGACGATCTCGTTGTTCGAGGCGTTGTAATACGCGTTGACCGTCTGCGGCGTCATGCCCCAGCGCGTCCGATCGACCGGCTTGCCCAGCTGGCTCGCCATGTCTTCATACCGGAATTCGGCGTTCCGCACCTCGTTGCCGAGGAGGTCGTCGCGCGTGATGGCGAGCTTTGAGTAATCTTTAAACTTGTTCGGATAGCCGATCTTGACCGTGAAGTGCGCCAGCTTGTCCTGCGCGGCCTTCTTGGTCTCGGGGCTCATCCACGGCACCGAATCGATGCCGACCTTGTACGCCGCCAGGATGTTCTTCACGAGCGCATCCATCCGCGCCTTCGCCTCGGGCGGGAAGTACTTCTGGACGTAGAGCTCACCGGCCGCTTCGCCGAGCGCGCCTTCGACCGTCGCGACGCCGCGCTTCCAGCGCGGAGAGATCTGCTGCGCGCCGCTGAGCGTCGAATCGCGGAACGCGAAGCGGGCGTTCACGAACGCGGCCGGCAGGTCGTTCGCGTACTCGTCGAGCAGCTTGAACGTGAGATACTCGCGCCACGTCGAGACCGGCGTGCTCGAGATAATGGAATTCATCGCCTTCACGTAGTCCGGCTGCGCGACGATGACGTCCTTTGCGGCCCCGAGATCGGCGGCGTTCAAGTACGCATGCCAGTCATATGAAGGCGTGGCGGCGGCGAGATCCGCCACCGACATCTTGTTGTACGTGAGGTTGCGATCGCGGCTCTTCGCGCGCTCCCACTGCGGCGTCGCGATCTGCGTCTCGAGCGCCACGATGCGCTGCGCGGCGCCGGAAGGATCGGGCTGGTTCGCCAGCGTCAGCAGCCGCGTGATGTACGCGACGTACGCGTTGCGCGTCGCGCTGATCGCCGCATCCTTGCGCAGATAGTAGTCGCGGTCGGGAAGCCCGAGCCCGGACTGGGAGATCGCGACGATGTTGACCGTCGAGATCTTGGGATCCTGCCGCACGCCAACGCCGAACGGATTCGCGATGCCCAGCTTGGCGAAGTGCGCGAACGTCGCGGGAAGCTGCGCGTTCGACGTGAGCGCCGTGATCTTCGCGAGCTCCGGCTTGAGCGGCGTGAGGCCGAGCCGTTCGACGCGCGCCGAGTCGAGGTAGCTGGCATACAGATCGCCGACCTTGCGCTTGGGGCTGCCCGCGGGCGCATTGGCCTTCGCGGCGTCCTCGAGAATGCCGTGGAGCGCGTTGCGGCTCTTCTCGGTCAGCTCGTTGAACGCGCCCCAGGACGATGCATCGGCCGGAATGGCCGTCTTGGCGAGCCAGGTGCCGTTCACGAAGCGGAAGAAATCGTCTTGCGGGCGAACGGAGCGGTCGAAGTTCGCGGTGTCGATGCCGAGAGCGCGGGTGGTTCCCTGCTGCTTCTGGGCGGAGGCGATGGCGGGAAGCGCCAAAAGGGCGACGGCCGCCAAAGCCTTGGGGGTCTTGGAGGTAGGAGTCATGTCCCTGCGAGGGTTTGTGGGTACGCAGAATCTACACGCGAACGCACCCAACGATTCGGTGAGCTCGCTTCCCCGGTCCGGAGCGCCTACCCAACCCTGCGCGACCGGCGCGTGTCTATGCAGGATCGGTCCGCGTCGATCGCCAACTCATAAACCCGGCTCCCCATGCTCCGCTCCTGGACCCAAGCCGCGCGACGTCTCGCCCGTCGCCCCTGGTTCACGCTGTCGGCTGTTCTCATCCTCGGCGCCGGTATCGCCGCCACGACCGGCGTATTCTCCGTCGTCGACACCGCGGTGCTTCGGCCGCTGCCCTATCCCAATCCCGACCGGTTGGTCATGGTGCTCGAGGCCAACACGGCCAAGAGCGACGCCGCCGGACTGCTCGCCCCGGTGCGATTAGAGGATTGGAATCGCCTGAACCGCAGCTTCAGCGCGATCTCCGGGAGCTATAACGAGAACATGACGGAGACGAGCGGTGATTTGCCGGAGCGGTTGCCGGCACTGCGCGTCGCGCCGCGCTTCTTCAGCGTGTACGCGACGCACGCCGCCGTCGGGCGAACGCCGACCTCGGAGGAAGAAGCGTTCGGCGGCCCGTCGGCCGTCGTCATCAGCGACGGATTCTGGGCGCGGCGCTTTCAACGACGCGCTGACGTCACGAGCCAGCATCTCATGCTCGGCGGCCAGCGCTATGCCATCGTCGGCGTGATGCCGGCGACTTTCGCCGTCGGAGGCGCCGGAGTCGACCTGTGGATTCCGGCGCAGTTCGCGCCCGGCATGCTCGCGGCACGCGATGCACGCTTCCTCACCGGCATCGGCCGGATGAAGCCCGGTGTGACGCTGGCCGCCGCGCAACGAGATCTCTCGCGCGTGCAAGCGGAGCTCGGCCAGGCATTTCCAAGAACGGACAAGGACTGGTCGGCGCAGCTGACGGATCTCAAAGGCGCGCGCACGGCGCAGGTGCGCCAGCCGCTGCTCTTCATTCTCGGTTCCGTCGGAATGCTGCTGCTGATCGCGCTCGCCAACACCGCGGGCCTCATGCTCACGCATCTGCAGCGGCGCGAAACAGAATTGGCGATTCGTGGCTTGCTCGGCGCAACGCGCCTCCAGGTGGTCGCGGCGGTCGTTCAGGAAATACTCATCATCGCCGCGGCGGCCGTCGTGTTGGCAAGCGTCACCGACGTGGTGCTGCTCAGAATGGCGAGAGCATCGCTGGCGTCGCTGCCGCGCGCGTCCGAGCTTGCGATCGACTGGCGCGCGCTCATCGTGGCGTCGCTGTGTGGGATGTGCGCGGCGGTGGTGTGCGGTGCGCTGCCCGCGTGGCGCGCGACTCGGCGCGGTATCGCCGCCACCGTCACGCGCATTGGGCGAGGGACGTCCTCCGACAGCCGGTCGCAGCGCGCGCTCGTGGGCGGGCAGATCGCCGTCGCGACGGTTCTCCTCTGCAGCACCGCGCTCATGCTTCGCAGCTATCACAACCTGACGCACGAAGATCCCGGCTTCGACGCCGGACGCAGCGTGACGTTTCACGTCGGCGCGGGCTGGGGTGAGGATCGCGCCGCGGTCGCGCGCATGCAGCTCGAGCTCCTGAATGCGTTTCGCAACATCCCCGGGGTGACGAACGCGGGATTCGCGAACTTTCTGCCGGCGTCCAACGCGACGATTCGCTATCAGGTCGATCTTGGCGCCGGCGCTGCGTCAGATCGAGCGAATGGCCGCGACCATCTCACCGTCGGTGAGCGAAGCATCACCGACGGGTATCTCCCGGCGTTGGGCGCGCACATGGCCGCCGGCACTACGTGTCCCAATCTCGCGGTCGTACAGGCGAACGCGCCCAAGGTGCTCGTGAATCGGCGATTCGTGCAAGAGTATGCTGGAGGGCGGAACGTCGTCGGGCAGCTCATGCACTGGACGACGGACCGTCCGACGATGCCGGCAAGCGAGATCGTCGGCGTGGTCGACGACGTTCGAGAGGACAATCTCCGCACGCCCGCCGTGCCGTATGTGTATTCTTGCATAGTCGCCGGCGGCTGGCCCGATCCGGAGTACGTCGTGCGCACGAACGGGAACCCGCGGGCGCTTCTCGCGGCCATTCGGGGCGCGGTGCACGATGTCGCTCCCGCGCGCGCCGTGTTCGGTCTCATGACGCTCCAGGACGATCTCGACGACACGCTGGATCAGACGCGGCTTCAGACGACGGTGATCGCGGCCTTTGGTCTCGCCGCTGTCGCCTTGGCGGTAATCGGGTTGTATGGCCTCGTCGCACTCGCCGTCGCCACGCGCCGCCGCGAGATCGGCATTCGCATCGCACTCGGCGCGTCACCGCGGCGAGTAGTGGGCGAAGTCGCCGCGCACGTCGGCTGGCTGCTCGCGGGCGGCGCGGTCGTGGGACTCTTGCTGACCGTGGCGGCGCAGCGCGAGCTCCGGACATTGGTATTCGGCGTCGCGGCGCTCGACCCGGTGACGCTGGCCACCGCGGTGATCGTGCTCAGTGCCGCGGCGGCGGTGGCGACCGTGATTCCCGCGCTGCGCGCCGCGAAAATCGACCCGGCGTCAGCGATGCGCGATAGCGGGTGATGTTCAGTTCTCGTTCGCGGCGAGCTCCAATTCTTCCCAGCGAGCCATCGCGGTCTCGAGCTCCGTCTCGATGCTCGCCAGGCGCGCCTTTGCCTCGACGACAGCGCCGCCGTCGCGCAGAAATGCGGGATCGCCAAGCGATGCATAGATCACATCGCGCTCTCGCTCGAGCGCGTCGATGTGGTTGGGTAACGCCGCGAGCTCCGCGGATTCCTTGAAGCTCAGCTTCTTGCGATCCTTGCGATCCTTGCGATCCTTGCGCACGCGCGGACCCTGCGTTGCGACCGGTTTCGGCGCGGTGACCTTCGGTGATTCGACCGTCTTGCGCTGGCGCACCCAATCCGTGTACCCGCCGGCATACTCACCGACTCGACCGCCGCCCTCGAGCACCAGCGTACTCGTGACGACGTTGTCGAGGAACGCGCGATCGTGACTGACCAGAATCAGCGTCCCCGAGAACTCGAGGAGCAGCTCCTCGAGCAGGTCGAGCGTCTCGATGTCGAGATCGTTCGTCGGCTCATCGAGCACGAGCAGGTTGAAGCGGCGCGTGAACAGTCGCGCGAGCAGCAGACGATTCCGCTCGCCGCCCGACAGCGCGCGGACCGGCGTCCGCGCGCGATCGGGCGGAAATAGAAAGTCCTGTAAATAGCTGAGCACGTGCTTGCGATTGCCCTGCAACTCGATGAAGTCCGCGCCGTCGGCGATGCTGTCGAACACGCTCCGCTCCGGGTCGAGCTGCTCGCGCAACTGATCGAAGTACGCGAGCTCGAGGTTCGTGCCAAGGCGGATCGTACCTTCGTCCGGTGCGAGGTCGCCGAGTAGCAGGCGAAGTAGCGTGGTCTTGCCGGAACCGTTCGGTCCGATGAGTCCCACGCGATCACCGCGCACGATCGTCGTGCTGAAGTTGCGTACGATTCGACGTTCGCCATAGGAGAAGTTGACGTCGCGCGCTTCGACCACCAGTCGCCCCGAACGCTCCGCCTCCTGTGTCTGGAGCTTGACCGCGCCGACGCGCTCTCGGCGCCGGCTGCGCTCGACGCGCAATGCTTCGAGCGCGCGGACGCGCCCTTCATTGCGCGTGCGACGCGCCTGAATGCCGGTGCGAATCCACACTTCTTCCTGCGCCAGCTTCTTGTCGAACTCCGACCATTCTTTCGCTTCGGCGGCGAGCGCGACTTCCTTGCGCTGGAGGTACGCGTCGTAATCGCCGCCCCAATCGACGAGTCGCCCGCGATCGAGCTCGACGATGCGCGTCGCCAGCCGCCTGAGGAACGCGCGGTCGTGCGTGACGAATACCAGCGTGGTGCCGCGCTCGATGAGAAACGATTCCATCCACTCGATCGCCTCGATGTCGAGGTGGTTCGTCGGTTCGTCGAGCAGCAGCACGTCGGGCTGTCGCACGAGCGCGCGCGCGAGCAACGTTTGTCGTTTGCGTCCACCGGACGCGTTGGCGAACCCGGCGTCGGGATCGAGGCCCAGATGCGAGAGGACCGTGTCGACGCGCGTCTGCATCTCCCACGCGCTCGCGGCGTCGAGCGCGTGATGCAGCCGATCGAGCTCGCGCAGCGCGCGGTCGCTGTTGTCGGTCGACACGCGGTGACTGGCTTCGTGATAGCGCGAGAGCAGCGACCCGGCTTCGCCCAGTCCAGCGGCAACGACGTCGAAGATGGAGCCGTCGACGTCGCCTGGAACTTCCTGCTCGAGATGCGTGACCGTGATTCCCGTTTGACGAACGACGTCGCCGGCATCGGGCGTCATGGTGCCGTCGAGCAGGCGCATGATGGTGCTCTTCCCCGCACCGTTGCGGCCGAGCAGGCAGACGCGTTCCCCGCGCTCGATGGAGAGGGTGGCGTGGTCGAGGACCAGCGGTCCGCCGAACGCAATGGAAACGTCTTGCAGCGTGAGCAAGGACATGACGAACGGTAGCTCCTGTCCAAATCCCGCGCGCCGGATAGCTTGTCGCTCGTGCTGAGATCAATCGAAGTTCAAGCCCACTGCCCGAGCTGCGGCAGCGAACGCAGCGTGGCGGGCCAGTTGAGCGGCGGCGATTCGTCCGTCGCGTTCGTCCCCACCGGGTTGCGGTACTCCGAACGGCGCACCGGCCGGACCTCGATTCAACGCGTCGTGCGCGCGTGCAGTGAATGCGGTCTCGTATGGACGATGCTCGACCCGGTCGACCTGCGCGACCGTCTGGACGTCAGCGGGACCGAAGAGACTCGCGCGTGGCTCGCTCGCGAGGATGATGAGAAGCCGCTTGTGTAGCCCTCGGCACGGAAATCGTCCATCGAATGGACGCCAGGAATGTCGCCGCGACGACGGCGAACGCGATGCTGAACGTCGCCAGGATGAATCTGGGCGAAGCCGGCGCGTCGGCGTGACGTCCGACCGTATCGGCCCGTGTGATCGAATCGATCGACGCCTGCTGCGCCTCGGCAGCCACGGCGCGTTGCATCTGCGCTTGTGTCGGTGGATCCATCCAGCGGCGGATGCTCCGGTTGAGCTGCCGCAGCTCGTCGTTGCCGCCGAGGACGTAGGCCGCGCCGATGACGAAGATCAGCGTCGCGAGCGTCCAGCCCAGGCGGGCCGAGCGATGCTTATTCATGAAACTGGCATTCCACTATGCTCATCCATGCCGCCTGAACACTGCGTCGGCCGTCAACTGCAATATAGATCATGTGTAGGGACGCAGCCCCGCGCAGGGACCTTTCGCCGTTCTCAGCGGTAGTTTGAAGCATGCGATTGATGAAACAACTATTGGTGGCGGCGAGTGCTCCGCTCCTGGCGGCATCGACGGCCCGCGCGCAGGCGGACAGCAGCAACGCCAACCACGGCGTGTGGCTTGCCGCGTCTCTGGGCGCAGTGGGCACGCGCGCACTCATTCGCCACGGCGCGCCGGTCGCTTCACTCGAGCTCGACGTGCAGCGAGGCTCCACGGTCTACAGTGCGCGCCCACAATTCATGGGTGGGCTCGGCGACTTCGACGCCAAGTCGCTCTCGCTCCTCGTGGGGAAAGGCACGGCGTCGCGGGGCGTCGGGTATTCGGCCATTTCGTTCGGGCCGAGTGTGATCAAGGCGCAGAACTGCGCGGGAGGGTGTACGGCCTTCTCGGACACGCCGCGCGGGCTCGGGCCGACTCAGTGGGGTGTCGGAATTTTCGCCGCCGGCGATGTGGCGTTGCGCTTTGGACATCGATATGGCGGGGGAATTGGGCTGACGGGATACGGAAGTCTGAATACGGCGAAGTCGTACGCTGGAGTCGGGTTGGAATTGTTGATGGGGCGCTGGCGTTTATGAGAGAGTGAGCCGCGGCCGGTGCGCACAAGCTGAGATGATCGTATAATATCGATCTTCTCTCACCCTCCGGCCCATGACCCGCCGACTTTCCCTTGCAGTCGCGTTGGCCGCCGTAACGTTCGTCACGTTTCTGAGCTTTGCGATCAGCACCACGACGGCGCCCCTATCGTCGATGTCGCCCATTCCGGGCACCGGGACGCTCGGTGCCGCGCCGTCGGACACGTTCAGCTTCATCGTCGCCGGCGATAATCGTCCCGCGTCGGCCGCTGATTCGCAGCCCAAGACGCCGAAGCACATCTTCGACTCGGCCGCCGCGCGGCACGTGGCGTTCGTGGTCTGGACCGGCGACATGATTTACGGGCTCGACTCGACGAATCCGTCAGCGCTCGCCGCGCAGTACAAGGGATTCTTCAAGCTCGCGAAGCGGGCGACCGTGCCGGTATTCGCGGCGCCGGGCAATCACGAGATGGATGTGAAGCACAAGCTGGGCGATACGACCATCGAAGTCGGCAACGCGACGATGCAGCAGTATTATCGCAAGGCGTTCGCGCTCGCGGACAGCACGCCGATCTACGGCACGTTCACGTATGGCAACTCGCGCTTCATCCTGTTGAACAGCGAGGAGATCCCGGCGCCGAGCGTGTCGCGCGCCGCGTTCGCGACGGCGTCGGCGACGGTGAAGCTCGACCCGGGTTACGTCTCGGCGCAACAGTTGGCGTGGCTTGGCCAAGTGCTCGACAGCAATACGTCGCTGCACACGTTCGTGTTCATGCATCACCCGTTGCACGCGCTCAAGGCGGACATGGCGCTCGACACGGCGAGCGCGGCGAAGGTGTTGGCGTTGTTGGGCAAGCACGCGAACATCTCGTATGTGCTCGCGTCGCACGAGCATTTGTATTACAACGTGCAGACCAGGGATACGACGTCGCCGCCGGGGCGGACGGATCCGTCGACCAGTCCGCCCTACTATCTGATCTCAGGTGGGGCGGGGGCGAAGTTGACGGGGAAACCCAAGGATGGCGGGTTTCATAATTATTTGACGTTCACGGTGCGCGGGACGCAGGTGCAGGCGACCTTGAACCGGTTGCCGTGAGGTGGCCTTGACTCACTGTGCATCGTGCTGCACACCGTCCGGCAAAACGACTCGAGATTGACCACGAGGAGTTCGGACCGGACGGTGCGATGGCGTTCGATCATGGTCGAACGACGAGATTGACTTCGAGTGAGTCGACGGGCGGCGGGCCAATGACCACAGAGTCACGCTCGACGAGGTCGTGCATGCTCGTCCCCGCGGCAGCCGACGTCGCCTCAACGAAGAGGCATGCGACGATCGGACGCGCCGCGCCTGTCACGGTGACGCGATAGCGCCCGTCTTGCCCCGACGTTGTGGAGATGGGGGCATTGAGCGCGCCGGCGCAATTCCCACGCACATCCTTGGGGCTATCACCCAACAAGAGTGTTTGAATCGTGACTGAGGCACCGGCCACCGCGCGGCCAGAAGCGTCGTGAACGGCGCCACCGATCTGTGCGGTCCACAAACGGCTAGGCGCCGTTGAACTGGCACACGCGGCAGTCAAGAACGTGCCGGACACTAGCGAGATGAGGATTGCGCGCTTCATTGGGCCTCCTTCAACGCGAGCACATGGACGGTTGCTCGTCGAACTTGAATTCGACGGTGAGGTCGGCAGCCCAACCGGGAAATGCCGGGCGGCATCCGCGTGCTGTCGGAGTCCATCATCAGCATATTGGGTAAACTTTAAATAGGCCGTCAGCTATGGTTTTGTTCGTTCTCGGTGGCTTGCGAGAATGTGAACATCGTTACGGGTGCCGGAGCGCCGCCGAGGGCGCGGTAGAAGTCTAGGGCGTGGAGATCGGTGACGTCAGCGGCGACGAAGACTTCGTCGATGCCCTGCGCGGCAGCGGCGGCGAGCAGAGCGGTGACGAGCGCTCGGCCGATGCCCTGGCGTTGGTGGGCGGAGCGGACGGCGCGGTCGTAGATGAACAACTCCGACAATTCGCGTCGCATCGCGGGCGGCCACGAGCGATGACGTCGCGGGGACGCGTTGGCATCGAGCGAGCCGAACTCGCCTTGCTCAGCGCGATATGTCAGTGCGACAGTATTAAAGTCATTTTAATATGTAAATTCTGATCAATTCCCCTTGTCCGGCTAAACATCCGAACGCGAGTTTGATCGACGCAGATGCATTGCGCGACCGAGCTAACCCCCCTAACGACTCGGCGCCGGCGTGCAGCCTGTGCCCCGCGAAGGGTTGCGAAGTGGCACCCCACCAAAAAGCGCCCGTTCGCATCGCTATGCGACGAACGAGGCAAACGCCGTTTGATGGAGTAGTAACATCATGCAGCACCAGAACCGAAAACTCATAGTCGCAACGCTAGCGTTTGTCGCCATCGTGAACTTGACTGCGTGCGCCGGCGAACCAACCTCGCTTGACGAAGGCTCGGCGAAGAGAGCGCGTAGCTCGACGGCCGCGCTCGGCACAGGGGCCACGCCGGGGAGTGTGGCGACACTCAATCCCGATGATGAAGATGCCCGCATTGACCGCGAAGAATTGATCGGATACGCCGGATCATTCCTGGACCGGAACACAGGAGAGATTGTTGTTCGCGTGCGCGGTGAGATTCCCGCCCCCGGCGTGATGGAACAGTTTGCGGCGAGACACGCGAACCGTTTCAGCGGCCACCGCGCGCGTTGGGAGACAGCTGACTACGGCTTTAGTGAGTTGAAGGGCTACTTTGACTTGCTCGCTCGTGACGTAAAGGCGTTCAACGGAACCTTCCTTGACGTCGACGAGGTCGCCAACCGAGTCCGGGTCGGGATACACGCTGCGTCGGACATCGCCACGCTTAATGCAGTGTTGGCGTCTCGCGGCATCCCTCGAGCAGCGATCGTCACCGAGATCGCGCCGTATCTCACAGACAATGCTGAACCCGCAGACGCCGACGCGACCGGGACGGGGCCGGGTGATGGGCTCCAGGGGTATAACCGACCGCTTGTGGGAGGGCTCCAAACTGAATACTTGGACAGCAACAGCGGCCACATGGGTCTATGCACAATCGGCGCTGTTGGTACAGACTTCGGATCGGTTCTTGGATTTGTCACGGCGGGGCACTGTTCAACCATCACCGGTGGTGCGCCCGACAGCACCCTGTTTTACCAAGGGTATTTCAACGGTGTGACATCACCTGTCGCCCGTAAGGCAATCGATCCCGCGTTTAATCCGTTCATGAGCGGGTGTAGCGCCGGATACTCGTGTCGACAGTCAGATGCTCAGTTCGCGGAGTTCGACGCTTTCGGTCCGTCATATTCGCAGGGCTATATCGCTCAGCCCGTTTCTATGGACGACCCGGATACGACACAGGCCAAGTGGATTGCGAATCCTGCCGGCATCAAGATTACGTCGATGCGCGCCATTCCCTTGGCGTGGATCGCATCCAACACCACCGTGTTTAAGGTTGGGCGAACGACAGGCCTGACGACGGGAACAGTCGGTAACACGTGTGTCAGCGTCTTCTTGAGCAATGGCCACGAATTCCTATGCCAAGTCCGAGTGAATGGCATTTATCCGACCGTACTAGTTGCGTGGCATGGGGACAGTGGCGCATCGGTGTTCAGCGGATCGGAGTCTTCGGCAATGTGGGAGGGGATTCTGAGCACTGTTCCAGTCTCACCATCGAGTAACTACTACTATTTCAGCCCATCGTTTAACGTGATTTATGAACTCAGTGCGACGAATCACGGATTGAACTTGGTTGCCCCGTAACTGTCGGAGTCGAGCATGCAGAAAACCGTGCGGCTTTCCTGTATCATAATCGCGCTAGGGTGCTCGAATGCTCCGAGCCGACCGCTGACTGATTCGACGATGTTGTTGATTCCCTCACCGACGTCGTCAGTGCTTCAGCTATCGAGCGCGCACGGCTCTGCTGCGCCAGCGCGGCTGCCATACCAGTTTCGCAATTCTTCGTCCGACACGGTCTTTGTCACGCGGTGCGGTGACCGGCCCGCTTGGATTCTCGAAGAGCGCCAAGTGCTTCGATGGAGCACGGCGTTTGAGTTTGAATGTCCTGCGAACGCTGTCCCACCAATCGAGTTGGGTCCCGGAGCTGAGTTCGTCGATACGGCTCTCGTCGGCGCCCCATCCAGGTTGCCAACGGGAGTGGTTCGAATTGCCGTCCGGGCTTACACGACCCGAGGAGCCGCAGCGGCGGCCGGTTCGGATGACTTGGTAGCGACCGACGCGAGGACCTCTCGTCCGTTTGTTATTCGTGGGCCCTAGCTGTCTGAGACGATCGTCGTTCGCAATAGCAGGCGTCGCCGGTATTCCCTAAGTTGACACTTCTGCCGAGCGGTCAGCGCAGCGCCGCCGAGGGCGCGGTAGAAGTCGAGGGCGTGGAAACCGGCGACGTCGGCGGCGACGAAGACTTCGTCGATGCCCTGCTCCGCAGCGGCGGTGACGAGTTGGCGGCCGATGCCTTGCCGTTGGTGGGTGGCGCGGACGGCGAGATCATCGATGAAGAGCTCTGACGATTCGGCTCGTGTCATTGGGAGCGTGTGGGCGGTGAGGCCGCCGACGACTTCGCCGCCTTCGCTCAGGGCCGCAATTGCCCAGAAGATGTCGCGGGTCAGAAGTGGGATCAGGTAGGTGTCGTTCAGCCGCGTCGCAGCTTCCTTGAAGACGTCGGCCATCATGGCGGAGAGCTCGCGCGCGAGATCGACACCACCGGCGACCAGGCGACGGACGCGCGCGATTGTGGCGCCCGAGTCGATCAGCGAGACGAATTCACCACGACGGCGGGTCTGAGTGCGGCCTCAGCTATGCTGCGTGCTTGCCACCGCGAACCTTCACTGTAACACCAGCGCCGGCGCGCGCCAGCATGTCGACGAGCGTATCAATGCTGAAGCGGTCAATGCGCCCACGCACGAGATCGGAAACGCGCGGCTGGGTGACGTGAAAGAGTCGCGCTGCTTCAGCCTGCGTCAGCTCACGCGCCGCGATAATGGCTTCCACCTCGAGCATGCGATCGGCGCGAAGATCTCGCCCCATGATGCCGGGACGCGTTCCGCATAGATGGACTCGCTCGCGTTCAGCGCCGCGGCGACGGCGTAGCGGCGCATGATTCGAAGATGACATTGTATGGATCGTCTGGCCAGCTCTCCACAGCAGCGGGCGCGAAGGCTTATAGTATGCGCTGGGTGGCGGCGCCTCCGAAACGGAGCGGTCTATATATGACCTACATGCTCAGCGGTATTTCAGGATTTGCCTGGGCTCTCGCGATTGGAGTCGCGGTATCGGGAGCCGCGGCACAGAGCCAATCGGCGGTGATTTCGCGAGCCATCGTCCTCGCGGCGCCATACAACTACAAATACAAAGGGTCCCGCCGGCAAGGCAGACAAGTCAGTACGTGGAAAGGAGCGCCGCGTGGATGAAACAGCTGTTGACCTCGAAACCGGAAGAGATCCCAGGGGTCGGTCGATCGCTGACCATACCAATCACGCCACCGTAGACTTCTCGTTCGCCGGACGGCCCAGGCGAATCACTGACCGGAGAGGCAATGCCATTCCGCTGGTTAGTCCCGGTTCTCTTCTTCTCCATGGCTTCGTGCGGCCTCTCGAGCGAGGATTGCGACACGATCCAATCGGTCGCCTTGGCGGTGAAAGTCACCGATGCGAATTCTGGTCAACCGCTCACCTCGGGCGTCACCGTTGTCGCGCGCGGCCCTTCCTATGACAGCGTTACGACCATGTCCGTCTCGGCGTTCCAGGTAGGCGATCGTCCGGGCACGTATACGATCGTCGTACGCAAGGCCGGCTACCGGGACTACGTCCAGGATGGAGTACGAGTGCCTGACTCTGGCTCGTGCAATCGGCCGGTGACGCAAGTGCTGACCGTCGCATTGCAGCCGCAGTAGGCCGCAGTAGACTGGCACCGTATCGCTGTCCTGGCGGACGGCGAACGGCGAACGCGACGCGAGCCTCGGTCCTTCGAGCACAGAGAAGCTGCGGGGCCCCTAGTCCTCGATGAGGTCCAGCCCCTTCTCCTTGAGCGCCGCGAGTCGCTCGAGCATGCCCTTGATGGTCTCCGGGCTGTGCTCCTCCCAGTCGGTCACCTCAGCGATGATCCGGAGCGGATGCCTCGTCCGGTACGACTTCGTGGGATTGCCGCGGAATCGCTTGTTCGTGACGTTGGGGTCATCTTCGAACGGACCGGTTGGCTCGACGATGTATACGTGCCCTCGGCCCTCGACCCCCGTCAACGCCGCGGCCATCTGCGCTGCCAGGCTCGCAACGGTCAAGCTGAAATAGACGTGGTTGGAGATGCGTCCCTTCTGATAGTTGGAGGCGTAGCCGGGAACCAGCAGATCGCCCGCATGGAGCTCGGCGGCGGTTCCGTGGTAGAAAGGGCCATGGATGGAATGACAATTCTCGAAAGTGACGGGCGTCCACTCGATATCATCCTGCACGCAGCGCTCCTGATCCGCGGGGAAATTGGTGCGCCACGCGCATGCTAGCTTCGCCAGCCGATCGTCGCGTACAATCGGAGGTCAGCGCGCAACTCAGGCCGATCGCGGCGTAGCTTCGCGATCCCCGCTTCCCAGGCCGTATCGCCGATCACGAGCAGTTGAGAGGTCGATTGGCGATCCAGTATCCCTTTCGCCATCGCTTCGGCGAACGGAATGCGCGCTGGAATGTGTTGCGCGACGATAGTTTCTGTCCGTTGAAATCCCGCGGAAGTCAAACCGCGGCGGATAACATCGGCACCCGGATATCGTGAGCGGTCGGCTGTCAGCGCTTCAGGGAAATAGACGTAGATCCACCATTGGTCCACACCGCGATGCGGATCGAGGCCGATGGTGAGGAACGCCCCCTCGGCGTGCAGGACACGCGAGCATTCGCGAAAGACGAGGCTATGGTTCGGAAAATGATGCAACGCGTTGACGCAAAACACGCGGTCGAACGCGGTGCGCCACGGAAGACGGTCGGCGGTGGCCTGGACCAGCGGCGTCGTTGGTCCCAGCCGATGGCATTCGGCGAGCATGGCCGAAGAACGATCGAGTCCAACTGCCGACGGTCGATGTGGGAGCTCACTCGCGAACCGCACCCAGTGGCCCGTTCCGCATCCGAGCTCGGCGACCGTGCGAGCTTGGCCGATGAAGGCTCGAAGACAGCGCTCGATACCGTCGAAAGAATTGACCGCGTACCGCCGATCGTATGCGGACGCAATCTCGTCGTAGTCAACAGGCTGCATTGCGCCGATGCGTGATGGCGTCCGTACGTCGTAGCTCAGCTGCGAACGAGTCAGGTAAGAGCGAACGCGCGGCGTTCGCAATCCCTTGGACGTGGCTGACGAGCGGGCATTCGGCCGGCCAGTTCGCGCCTTGCGGAGTCCCGAGCGCAGCACGACTTTGTCGACGCGTTGCTCCCTGACCGCGCAGGTCGCACACATATCCTACGGAGAACGAATGACGCCACGAACGCGCAACATGATAGCCAATGCTTTGATCGTCCTGAGCATTCTCTTTCTCGCGGTGTTTGTCGCGCAGCACTTCATGGCCCCGCCTCGTCCGGCCTGGCACAAGGATCTGGGCTCGCTTGGGCTTGTCTCCGCGATCCTGGCGGGCGCCGTGCGCAGCCGCGAGGGCCGGCGTTCGACGCGCACCGTGGTAATCCGTGTGTTGTTCCTGGTGATCATTCTCGTCATCCTCACGTATGGCGGCTAGCACGTCGCGCTTCCGCCGCATACGACGACTTCTGAACATTACAATCACTCCGCGGTGATCTGGTCATCGGCGTCGGGAAGTTCGCAGGCGCACGGAGCTTCGCGGCTGGAGCGGCATGTTCATCGGCGGCGATCTTTTCTCTAAGGAAGGCAGAGGAGATTCAGCGCGGAGCCAAGCCATCTGTTGGCCGTGACGTGCCCGGTTCACGCCGGGACTGGAACATTTCGCGTCGCGACATGCACGGTTCGTTCGCGACCTGCGCGCTCGGGCTCGAGCAAAGCCCAGTGAATCGCCCACACTGGGCTCTTGATCTCGATCGATGTTCGCTCATGCGCTGAGGTGCGATGTAAACGAGCGTCAATTGATGTTGCGCGAACGGCCACCAGTGGGTGGCCGTTCGCGCAACGACATCCTGCAACGTCACCGTCGCTCGCCGCGCCGCACTCTCCTACGCCGCCGGGTGCATCACCGCGTCCGGTGATGCACTGGCTGCTCCCGTACTTGCTGTCTGTGTTTGCTGCGTCCCCGCATCCACACCTGCTGCCGCACCGACCGCTCCGCGCGGCAGTCCGGGCTTGGCCGCGATCTTCTTGGCAGCATTCCATCCGGCGAGCAAGCTCGCGTCTTTCGCCCGATCGATCAACGGCCGCACCTGCGTGTCGATCAACCGAATGGCTTTCATGGCGCCCTGCTCCGCGTTCTTGAGACCCGCGGTTCCCACCGTCCGTCGATTCTGATGCCCATTCCGCTCGGCGAGCGATGCCGCGAGTGCGGCGGCTGCCGCGTCGAGCTCCGCGACGAAATTCGCCGGAACGCCGGCGGCGATCAGCGTGGCACTGTGCGTCGTGCCTGCCTCACTCATGCCCGCCGCGGCCTTGAGCAGCTGCTGCGCGGACACCTTGCCTCGCGGAACGCTGAGCTCCGCCAGGTCGGGCGAGTTCGGCAACGCAATGCGTGCGGCGTGCTCGATCGCATCCATATGATAGATGCGAAGCGCGAGCCGCAGGTTGCGCCGGTTCGCGGTCTCCAGCCTGGCGGCTTGCCGGCCGCCCGACTGCAGTGCGCCGAACCGATCGAGCGCGGTGATGGCCGCGTCGATGTTCTTGCGCGCGACGGAGTCTTTCAACGGCGCGAACAATTCGTTCGCGTCGAGAAAGGTCTCGATCGCGTGCAAGGTGTTGATGGTGCTTCCCTGCCGGTGGTTCATGAAACGCTCCTGAAGAAGTAAGAACGGGGCGCGAAAGAAACGGCCGGTCGGGGCGCCCGCCCGACCGGCCAAGAGTGGATCAATATCGAATGTTGGTGTGGCTATAAGACGGAAGGCGGGGAGGAGGGTTTCAAGTCATGTCTGAGCGCACAATTTCGTTGCAAAGGAGCGATCGCTCGCGACGTGGTCTCCACCAGCGTCTTCCTCGCGACGTTGACGAACGCGATTATATCATTCTGGCTAATCGCACTCGCAGAAGTGTTGCCAACGTTCCCGGACACTTGGGTTACCCATCATCCCGGCTGTTCAGCGCAAGAAGCCGACGTTATTCAACCTCTCTTGAGTCGACGGACCTTCATACTCACCAAGTCGTATTCGTGCGCGATTGAAAGATCGCGCCAAGGAGCAGTCGGGTTCTTTGCAAGACGTACGACGTACTCGATAACTCCGAATAGGCGAACGAACGCCAAGATATGCTCTCCGGCACCCTTTTCCCACTTCACGTGAAGCAGGTGCCCATTGAAAGCGCCCGCCTCCGTTAGCCCAACGATGCTGGTCGGCATCTGCCAGACCTGGACGAATTGTCCGCCTCGGCCCTCGCCATATCGAATGAACCTCCGGACAGGATCGAACATCGAGTCGTGAACGAACGACTGGTCCGACTCGCCACTGGTCTTTGCAAGATAATTCATTGCGGTCTTCGCGACGGCACGCGCGATGTATTTATCCGCGAAAGCCAGCGTTTCAAAGTCCATTTCCTGGTTTGGTGGAGGGACGAACGGATTGCCAGGTTTGAACGCGATGTCATAGCGCTCTAGCAACGAGATCAGGCGAGACGGAGCATCCTCATCATGCGACGGCCAGAAGAGATCCCGTTTCCTGCTCAGATCTATGTCTGGATCGAGCCGCGGATCTTTACCTTTCAGCATTTCCTCAGTCAGTGACTTGAATTCGTCGTTTGCCGTGCGAAACCGAACTTGTGGAACGGGGACGACGCGATACTCAGTGCCGTCATCGGACGGCACCATATCTAAGTACAACGGTCCAAGTCCCATCTCGTTGTCGGACGGCAACCGGAATCGCACACGTTGGCGAAACAAGTTGGCAACTTCCGCAGGGGACTTCAGCCCTACGTCGAGGCGGAGCATCGCTTCCATCGAGTCACGCGTAATCGCCAAGTCAATCGTTGAGCTGAACTCGGTGTTGCAATCTGCGCACACGCCCGGATCGTAGGGCGAGACGAGGGTTAGAGCGCCCTCGAAACCGCCGAACGCGGCGTTGATGACGTGCTCCCGATTGAAACCGCCGATCGGCTTGTCTTGGCCGCAATAGATACAGCGGGGCATTGTTTGACGCGAAGAAAGTTGATCAGCCGCGTATCGACTTGGCTAAGTTGCGGGCGAGTACAATAAGAGCGCATGCGAAGCATGCGAAATTCCTAATATCGCTCGCCAGCATCAGCGTTCGTCGGGCACCCTCGAGGAAGATAGTCGTCTATTCGTCGTCGTTCTGACGTACCACGCCATCGGTCAAGAGGAGATACTGATCTGGAGCCGCCGGTGACTTATGCCGCGGCGGCGCTTCCTTACCGAGTTTGGCGTTGGTCGCCTTCTGCACCTGGCCTTCATGGTGAAGGACCGAGACAATTGTCTCTGCGGTGCGGTGCACTGCTTCATAGGTCTCGGGACTAATCGTCTTGAGGTCGGCGAGAAAACCAAAAAGCACGAACGCGGTCGAGATCACAATCCCCCAACGCACCTTTGGTCGCTTCAACTCCGTCTCGAGCCGGTCTACCGTCTCGCCTATCCGTTGTTTATTGGCAGCATCAGGGATCTCAGCGGCCTGAATGCGAAGAATTGCAATGAGTGCGGCTAACCGATTTCGATCAATGAGGTTCGGGTCAAAATGATCGGTCGAGTCGACCAGCGCCTCATCATAGTCGACTGGCTCGATCGAGGCAGTGAACGTGAGTACCTGAGCGAGGCGACCCAGAGCTGTTCGGATGTCGAAGAGCTCACTTCTACTGAGTGTCCCATCTTCGTAGCCGAAACTCGGGCGGAGAAGCATGCCGACAAGATCCACTTTGACCGACGCACCCGTGCGCCGACGTCGATAGTGTTCCAGTTCATGTTCGGAAAGACTCGCGAGTCTCGCGAACCGATCGCACAATTTCTCTCCGTCAACGATCTGTTTGACCTGGTTCTTGACACCGTCGGGATATCCCTTGATACGATCGGATAGCCAGAGGTATACCGACTCGAATGAACCGAGTAGGTCGGGAGGAATGACGATGGCGCCGCGCTGATCGATGCCGGACGCTAGATATCGACAATACTCCGAAATGAAACGAATAGAATGCGGCGCGTCACCGACCGTCGACGCGTAGAACAGGTGCTCGATGCGCTTGCGGAAGTAGTCGGCGCGTTCGCGGTCTCTGACGATGGCCATCAAGTAGCGGATGAGGGGCCGATAAGACGCCTAACGCCCGAGCTGAGCCGGAAAGGGATCATATAAGAGTGCATGCGAAGCATGCACAGTTCAATAAAGCCTTTGTCAGCTTGAGCGTTCGTTAAGCAACACTATGTGAGGGATTTGACGCGTTCCCACTCGCGTTTGAAAATCGATCGCGACAAATCACGAATCTGATCGAGGAAATCCTTCACGTCTTTTCCTGGCAGATCTATTGGAATGAACCATTGGATCTGGTCACGCAATGCGGTGGCGAGTTGCTCGTGATCCGATTCTTTGGGATTTAGCGCAAGGATGATATTGAACTCAATGGCACGAAGCTTGGAAAGGCTGTCCTTCACAGCTTCATGATAGCCCGCCGAGCCACGCAGGCCCGCAGTCCTAATGTTCGTCTCGACAACGAGCGCAAGAAAGGCCGCTACCTGCGAGCGCAGAGAGTCGATCCATTTCTGGCGATTGGCTGACAACACAGTCGCGCGTATCTGGCTCTTAGCAATGCGTAGTTGCACAAACGGGCCGACGAACAACGCGACGAACGCAACTGCAAGACCGCCCCAGGCTAATGCTGAGGCCTTTCCCTGTGCCGCGGCGCTTGCCGATCGCAATGAATCGACCAGGTGGCCGACGGAGTCGGGCCGCAGTGCGCTGACCGTCTTCTGGTACATGAGGGGAGATGCGTGGGTGTTGCCTAACACCAGTTAGACAGCGAACTTGACCAACAAACCAGTATCAACTTTGATCTACGCCGGCGCAATATGACAGTTGTATAATATTGCTGTTTTGTCAACCACGAAACACCGCCGCCTAGCGTGAGCAACTCGGAAAGCGATTCCAAACCTCAACAATGGACAAAGGCGGCGCTCTCGCGCCGCCTTTCTCTCGTTCTCACCTCAGCGCGCCGTCGTCATCCACACTCGCTGAATCCGCAAACATGACACTTCACACACCCCTCAGCATACTCCATCTGCGACCCACAATCCGGACACGTCCCGATATACGCCTCAGCCGCATGATGTAACCCATACTGCATCTCGAGCTCGGCGCCCCCCTGCCCTCGCAATGCCGCAGGCACCTGATGCGTCATGCTCGTAATCATCTCCGACGCCGGCGGCCCGCCAACCTCCGTCACCGACGGCGGCATCAACTCCTGCTGCACACCGACCACGCGGTCCCGATGCCACTCCTCGATCGCGATACCAATTGCATCCGGCACCGATAGCACCTTGTTCGGCCCCAGCCCGACCGCGCGATCCGACGAGATCCCGCGCAGCTGCTTCCGAATCTCCATGATC
Source organism: Gemmatimonadaceae bacterium (assembly GCA_035606695.1). Taxonomy (NCBI): domain Bacteria; kingdom Pseudomonadati; phylum Gemmatimonadota; class Gemmatimonadia; order Gemmatimonadales; family Gemmatimonadaceae; species Gemmatimonadaceae bacterium. The sequence goes on along the minus strand of DATNEW010000026.1, from coordinate 193,506 downwards.
GGAATGCCCGACCGCAGCGCCAGCGAAATCAGACGGCCCATCGCCTCCGCATCCGCCATTGCCGAGCCGCCCGCCTTGCCCAGCGTGATGAACACCTCGAACGGTTGGCCCTTGTCGTCTTCCGTGATGTTCACGAACATCACGCCGAGCGGCGTTTCCTTGCGAATGGTCGTGCCGCGGAGCTTGTCGGGGCGGCTGCGCTTCGCGCGGCGCTGAAGATTCTCGGCTTCCGCATCGTACAGCGCCTTCTTCAGGCGCTCCATCTCCGCATCCTTCTCGGCGATCTCGCTTCTGAGATCCGCCAGGAGCGCGCGATCCTCCTCGCGCCGCGGATTGGAGTTGCCGTCGCGCGCTTCCTTCGCCTTCTCCGTCGCGCCCGTGCTCAGCACCTGATTGTCGCGGCTGCCGTCGCGATACACCGTCACGCCCTTGCAATGCATGTCGTACGCGAGCTCGTAAATCTCGCGCACGTCGTCCATCGTGGCGGCGTGGCTGAAGTTCGTCGTCTTCGAGATGGCCGAGTCGCAGTGCTCCTGGAAGGCTGCCTGCATCTTGATGTGCCATTCCGGCGCGATCTGATTCGCCGTCACGAACACCTTTTGCCACTTGTCCGGGATCTCGGCGTGCGCCACGCTGCCCGTCTTCGCGATCCGCTCCATCAGCTCGTCCGAATACCAGCCCTCGGCCTTCGCGATGTTGACGAAATCCTCATTGACGTCCGGCATCATCACGCCGGCCTGATTGCGCATGAACGCCACGGCGAACAGCGGCTCGAGACCCGATGAGCATCCTGCAATAATGGAAATGGTACCGGTCGGGGCCACCGTCGTCACGTTGCAGTTCCGCAGGAGCTGCATGGGGCGAATGCGCTGGCCGCTCGCATCGCGGGCACACGTATCGTCCGGGCCCCAGATGCTCTTTGCCCACTCGGGGAACGGACCACGCTCGGCCGCCAGGCGGCTCGATTCCTTCTTGCCCTCGACGTCCACGAACTCCATCACCTTGCGGCCGAACTCCACGCCGGCATCCGTATCGTACGCGATGCCCAGACGCACGAGCGCGTCCGCGAAGCCCATGACGCCAAGCCCGATGCGGCGAATGCGCTTGGAGAGGTTGTCGATGGCCGGCAACGGATACTTGTTGACGTCGATGATGTTGTCGAGGAAATGCGTGCTCAGATGGATGTCCGCGCGGAACGCGTCCCAATCCATCTGGCCGTTCGTCACGTAGTGGCCGACGTTGATAGAACCCAAATTACAAACGTCATATGGCAGGAGCGGCTGCTCGCCGCACGGATTCGTCGCCTCGTAGTTGCCGAGGTGCGGCACGGGGTTGTAGCGGTTGGCTTCGTCGATGAAGAACACGCCCGGCTCGCCCGTGCGCCAGGCGCCAAGGATCATCTTGTCCCAGATGGTGCGCGCGTCCTGCTTGCCCGTGGCCTGACCGGTGGACGGATCGATGAGATCGTACGACGCGCCCGCCTTCACCGCTTCCATGAACTTCCGCGTGATCGCGACGCTGATGTTGAAGTTCGTCACCTGCGTCAGGTCTTCCTTGCAGGTGATGAAGTCCATGATGTCGGGGTGATCGACGCGCAGAATGCCCATGTTCGCGCCGCGGCGCGTGCCGCCCTGCTTCACGGCGTCGGTCGACGCATCGTAGAGCTTCATGAACGACACCGGGCCCGACGCGACGCCCGTGGTCGAACGCACCATCGATCCCTTCGCGCGCAGGCGCGAGAACGAGAAGCCGGTGCCGCCGCCGCTCTGATGAATGAGCGCCATGGCGCTCAGCGTGTCGTAGATGCCGTTCTTGCCGTTGGCGAGCGCATCTTCGACCGGCAGCACGAAGCACGCGCTCAGCTGGCCCAACGGACGACCGGCGTTCATGAGCGTCGGCGAGTTGGGCTCGAACCGGCGCTGCGTCATCAGGAAATAGAAGTCCGCCGCCTGCTGCTCAACCGCCGCATCGCTCGCCCCGTACTTTCGATCCGCCTCGGCCACCACGGTGGCCACGCGCCAGAAGAGATCCTCGGGCTGCTCCACCGGCTTGCCCTTTTCGTTCTTCACCAGATAGCGCTTCTCGAGCACGGTGCGCGCATTGGCGGAGAGCGAAACAGGCCCCGACGGGGGGTTGATCGGAAGAGGCATGGCGACAGAACTCCTGAGCGGTGGTGGTGCGGTGAATCGATTGTCGGAGGGTCGTGCGGGCGGGGGCGCTGCTAGTTCGGCTGGTTCGCTAGCTCAGACGGCCCGTCAGTTCGTTACGCGTGTTACAATCGCGGTCACGACGAGTCGGAGGGCTCGTTGTGAATCCGTGGGACGTGCGGGTCGAACGTATGAGTCGTTCTAATGCTTTTGATGCGGGGCGGCAGAATACAGGGGTTCGTGATTCCGCGCCAGTAGTAATATAACGCCATTCACAGCAACGGCTTACGAAATCAACATCACGAAGGTGCATGGGTGCCATCGTGTGCGTTGAAAACGACCAGGTCCGTGTCGACAACTGCGTTTGGAGTAACTGGTCGGGCACGGCGGCGAGGCGTGGGAACATCCGTAAGCTCCTTCATGGCAACAACTTGATAACACCTGACTTCGTGTCGCGGCACCGGCTGCGGAGCCCGGTTTGCGTCTTCCGTGAGTCACGGAACGGCGACTGAAACGTTACGGCTTGCTCGGAATCACGTGCATAATCAGGGCCGGAATATGACTGATACAACGACCGAATCTGACAAGATCTGACCAGATCCGCTGTGATGTGTGAGCGAAAAAGTGGCGTCCGCTTCGACTACTGCTACTTCAACTACTGCTTCCCTTCCTTGTATTGCTGTTGCAGCTCCAGGTAGCTCTCGACCGTGCGGCGAATGCGGTCGCGCTCCTCGGCGGTCGTCTCGCGCGCCACACGGCCCGGAACGCCGAGCACGAGTGAGTTGGGCGGAATCTTCATGCCTTCGCGACAGACGGCGCCGGCGCCGACGATCGAACCCGAGCCGACGTGCACACCGTTCAGGAGAATCGCGCCCATCGCGATGAGGCAATCATCTTCGACCGTTGCACCGTGCACGATGGCGCGATGGCCGATCGCCACACGTTTGCCGACGCGCGTCGGCACCCCGTGATCGACGTGCACCACCGTTCCATCCTGCACGTTCGAGTCGTCGCCGATCTCGATCGTGTCGCTGTCGCCGCGAATCACGGCGGTCGGCCACACGCTCACGCGGCGGCCGAGCGTGACGTTGCCGGTCACGATCGCGGAGGGGTGGATGTAGGCGGATGGGTCGATCATGCGATGGGCGATGGGCGATGGGCGCTGGGCGGTAGACCATGCGCCGAGTGTGCAACCTATCGCGCTTCAAACGTCGCGCTATTCCTTGACAGGGAATGCGCGAGAAATTTTTGAGATGAGGCGCGAAGTGTAACCGTTGACATCGGGTTTCTTCGCGGGGTGATACTAACTGCGTCAGAACGGCGCTACGGCGAATATTCTACTTCTTATATGTAATCTTCCAAATCCGGCCGCCGCGGTCGTCGCTCAGATACAAGGCGCCATCGGGGCCCTGCGCCAGGCCCACCGGGCGATGCGCGGCGCTCGTCGGCGTCATGCCGCCGCCCGCGAAGCCCGTCGCGAACAGCGTGTAGTCCGCCGCCACGCCCTCCTTGAATTCCTGGAAAATCACCTGATAGCCCTCTTCCGCCATCGGCGAGCGAAACGCCGAACCGTGGAAGGCGATGAACGCGCCCGTCGTGTACTGGGGCGGAAACATCTTGCCGGTATAGAACAGCATCGACATCGGCGACCAGTGCGCCGGATACGTCGTGAGCGGCTGAATCAACCGGTCGCAGCGGCCGATGTCCTGCTTGTTGCCGCCATACTCGGGCGCCATCACGCGCTGCTGCTTTAGATAATCATAATAACAGTACGGCCAGCCGAAGTTCGGACGCGTGGACGCGATGCGGATCATCTCCTCCGCGGGAAGGGTCGCGTTCTCTTCGGCCGTGTAGAGATTCGGCCAGAGATCGTGCAGGCCGTCCCGGTCGTGCGAGACGGCGTAGATCATCGTGTCGCGCGGATTCACCGCGAGCGCCACCGCGTTGTGCAATCCGGTCGCGATGAGCGTCCCGTCCTTCATCGTTTGATTGTTCCGGTCAGACTTGAAGCTCCAGATGCCGCCGCTGTTCTCGAGCTCGGGACAGGGATCGCGCCCCGGTGCCTGCACGCCCTCCTTCGCAGCGCAGCCATTCGAGACCGCGCCGATGTTCACGATGATGTTGCCGCGGATGTCGATCGCGAGGCTGTGCGAGGGGATCGGCCGAGCGATGAGACCGCTGATCACGGTGTCGACGCGCTTCTTCGGCGTCATCGAGTCGACGAACTGGTAGCGCAGCACCTGCGACGCGGTCGAGACGAGCAGCGTGGAATCGCCGGCGAGCGCGACACCGTGTACGCCCTCGTCGCCGAAGCGCTCCTCGAGATCGGCGTGCCCGTCGTGATTCGTATCGCGCAGCACCAGCACGCCACCCGGCTGCCGGCGTTGATTCAGCACGCCGACGATGACGTCGCCGTTTTTTCGCACGACGAGATGGCGCGCCGGGCCGGCGCTATCGGAAAAGACCGTGGCGCAGAAACCAGGCGGAAGCTTGATGCTGGGGTCGCAGCCGCCGGTGGCCGACGTGGTCGCGGTCCTGTGGCCGCCGCCGCAGGCGATCAGGGCGGTGAGGGCGATTGCGGAAATTGTCGTTGGGAACGTGCGAGGCATGGCGAGCCCAGCGAATTGCAGAATCCGTGCGAGACCGCCCGCAAGTCATCCCGAGCGAAGGCGCGAAGCGCCGAAGTCGAGGGACCCCCGTCCCGGCGGAGGAGCCACATGCAGCGCTCCGCTGAGAAGGGGGTCCCTCGACTCGCTCGCTACGCTCGCTCGCTCGGGATGACAGCTCTTTCCTACCCCCACTCTCAGCGTTTCTTACCGCTCGCGCTGTTTCCCGCCGGTCGCTAACCGCTAAAACGACAACCCCGCCACCACATAGAACTGCGTCGCCGAGCGCGCGAAGATCGCGCGATCGTGCGTCGGCACCGCGAGACCAAACCGCAAATGCGTCGGCGAATCCCACGACAGCACACCGAGATTCAAATTCAGCTCCCCACCCACCGACGCAATCTTCAGCCGGCCCGTCAATATCGGACTCGGCTGATTACAGACGTCTCGCCCGATCACGATGTTCGGACACCACGCGGTGCCCCAGTCGCCGAACAGCGTGAGCGAGCTGCGATCGATGAAGAACGGCAACACGCCCGGCGCGTTGCCCGTCAGGAACAGCGGCACGCGATACTCCGCCGATCCGGTGAACGCGCGCGTGCCGATCAGCGTGCCCGGCGCGAAGCCGCGCACGGGAAATGTCTTGCGGCCTTCGCCGATCGTATAGCCGGGGATGACGTCGAACGTCGAGCCGCTCACGCCGCCCACGGAGAAGTATCCCGCGGCGCGATCGTCGGCCACACCCGCCGAGCCGCGCAGTGCGATCACGTGATGCGCGAACCCGGGCAGGTCGATCGACTTGTAGAGCGATGCCGACGTCACCGCGCTGTAGCTCGCGCCGCCGTTGCCCGATGGGCCGCTGTTGAATCGGTCGCGCGCCGTCACGTTGATGATGACGCCATCCTCGGGCGAAATACTGTACGGCGGCCGCTGGTAATTAGAGAATCCTACCGCGGCGATGAAGGTCGGATACGTCGGCGAGCCCAACACGCCGATCGAGTCGAGGCTCGCCAGCGGAAGATTCGCCGTCGTCGTGTGCGTGCGATGCTCGATGCCGAAGCCGCTCGTGAACGTGACGAGCGTGCGATAGCGCTGGCGCAGCCAGGTCGCGAGCAGGTCGCCCGTCCACGTGCGGCGAAAGACGTCGCCGAGCACGGTGCGACTGGCGTCGCGCGAGAAGACACTGCCGAGCCATTCCCAATCCTGCGCCGCGTCGGCCTGAATGATCGGCAGGCCGAAGCCTGAATACTGGTACACGATGTTGCCGACGACGCCCGTGTTGTCGGTCGGCACCTCGAACGTCGCGGTCATCGTGTGGCGGCCGACGACGTCGGCACCGCTCGTTCTCAGGCCGATGCGATATCCGCTCTTCGCGCCTTGATCCACCGTCGGCAGCCAGTAGCGCGGCAGGAACGTGCGCCACGGATTGTAGCGCACCACGGGGCTCGAGTCGGCGACGATCGGCGCGAGATCGCGCGCCGGGATCGTGTCGAGCATCGCTGCCACGGGCGCGAGCGACGCGGCGATCGGCATGTCGGGCGACAGCGGGCAACAGTCGCCGACGCCAAGATGATATCCGTCGTATCGAAAGATCACCGCCGCGAGCTTGCGCGCGTTCGGGCTGGCGTTCGGCTCGAAGAGACCGGTGACGGCGTTGCTCGCGCGGAAGGTCGTGGCACCGGCAAAGCGCAGCGGCGCGTTGAATCGCTCGACGTAGATCTCGGTCGAGCCGCTCCGATCCGAGCTATACGCGATCCCCGTGTCGTCGTTCAACCAACTCGGGGTCGTCTCGATGGAGTGGCCGCTCGACACGATGTGGACGATGCGTCCCGTGGTGTCGATGACGACGATCTGCGAGATGTTGCCGCGCAGCCACCGCGACGCGGCGATGTACGTGCCCGAGTGCGACCAGCGCGGCTCCGTCCATTGCTCGTCGTAGCTGCCGGACGTGATCGGCGTGATGCGCTTGCCGTCGGGCGAGACGAGCGCGAGACGTGTCGCGCCGGGAGTGATCTGTCCCGCGACGATGAGACCGTCGCGGCGTACGTCCGGCGTGGTCAGGCGCTGGCCGAACGTGAGCTGGCGCTCGTGGCGGCCGCGTTGAATCCAGAGGTCGGAACGCTGCTGGTACGGATTGACGAAGTCTATTTGAGAATACAAATACTGGCCGGGCGCGATCTGCACGTTGGCCGAACGGGAGTTGCGCCGGCCGACGCGCGTACGCTTCCCGTTGAGATCCACGCGATACGCCCCAAAGCTCTCACGTCCCGGCGCGCCACTGTAGACGATGGTGCTGTCGTTCGTCCAGCGCGGCGCGAACACGAAGACGCCGTCGCGCGTGAGATCGCGCCAACCTGGAACCGGCGCTTGTTCGGGGCCAACCGACCGAACGACGGAATCGGCAAATTCCTTCCACGCTTTCGAGAAGGAAACGCCGAAGCCCTGTTTCGCGGGCACGTCCATCAGATACGGAATGATGTCGGCGCTTTCCTTGTCGACGAAGTCGCGGACGCGCGACTCGCCGCGCGTGCGCGCGAGATAATCGACGAAGAGCGAACCGTAGCCGTATGCGTACTCGCCGAACGGAAAGCGCCCCTGCGCGAGACTCAGAGCGCCGATGCCCGGAAATTGGTGATCGACCGCCGCGGCGCGCGCGATCATGCGATGCTCGGAGCCCTCGATCCGTCCCGCGCCGGTGAGCTTCGATTCCTCGTAGACCGCGAGTCCTTCAACGAGCCACGACGGCGCGTAGAGATTCGGAAAGAGCGCATCCGCGCGGCCGAAGATGTGTTGGCCGAGCGACCATAGTCCGCGCGTGCGATCGAGATGGAAGATGTGCGTGAGCTCGTGCGTGATCACGAGCTGGCCCCAGTCGTTCGTGTAGCGCAGCGCCGATTCGTCGACCGGCGGATTGGCGTAGATAACGATGCGATTCGTCGGGTACGGCGTGGCCGAGCCGTTGGAGGCGTCGACGTCGTCGGAGATGACGACGTCGATCATCCCGCGCGGCGGGTGCAGCTGTTGCGAGAGTTGTGAATAGGCCCGCTCGGCGTCGCCGGCGATGCGGCGGGCGAGGGGTTCGAGCGGCGGGGTGAAATGGACGTAGAAATGCTGGGTCTTGAGTGAGTGCCAGTTCGCGTTTGGAGAGACCTGGGACAAGAGAGAGTGCGTAAACAGCGAAACGGCGCAAACCGATAAGAGCGCACGGCCCGAACGGCGCACAGCCCGAACGGCGCCGGCGCCGTATGGGCCGGCGCCGTCTGGGTTAGCGCCGTTCGGTGTAGCGCCGTTCATCGCTGTCCAAGGCTTCTGAAGTATGCCTCGATCCCATCCGCGACCCCACGCGCATACCGCTCCTGAAACCCCGGATCCTTCGCCGCATTTTCCTGCTCGGGCACCATCAGAAACAACCCTTCCGTGATGATGGCGGGCATCCACATGGTTCGTCCTATTGCAATATTCTGATAATGAATCCCTAAATCCCGCAATCCCATTTGATTCATCATCCCTTGCTGCACCAGCCGCGCGAGCGGCTCGGATTGCGGGTGGAAGAACAACGTGCTCGTTCCGACGTTGGGGAACGGATCGATCCCCTCGCCGAACGCATTTTCATGAACCGACACGAGCAGGTGAGAGTTCGCTCGGCGGGCAATCACGGACCGAAGGTGCAGGTCGACGGCGTTCATGTCCGTCCGCGTCATCACGACCCGCGCGCCGCGCTGCTCCAGGATGTCGCGGAGCTTCATCCCCACCGCGAGCACACCCTGCGCTTCAGTATAGCCTGTGGGACCGATCGCGCCACCGGGCGGATGGCCGGGATCGACCGTGATCGTCAATCCCTCCAGCGGATGCGCCAGGTTGATCCGCGGCGCGCGGCGCAATCGCAGCACGAAGCCGCGCGCGGGATCGAACAACACGAGGTAACCGTACGGCTGCGCGGTTAATTCGAGCGTCAGTCGAACGCGATCGGACTCCTCCGGCACCCAGTTGATCATGCGCACCAGCGAATCGTTGCCCAGGAACTTGATGATGTCCGGCGTGGCCTGCGTGCCGTAGAGCGTGAGCGTGATCCGATTCAGCTCCTGCTCGATGAGATACGGCGGCGGCGACGACACCGGCATCACGAGATCCACCCACTCCGCCGACGGAACGAAGGCCATCGCGCCGACGGTGCGATGCGGCATCGGATAACCCGTCGCGAGCGAACGCACGCTCGCCGAGTCCACCCAGACCTCGAGACGCGAATCGAGACGCACGCGCACGTTGTCGCCGCTGCGGCCCGTCTCCTCGACGATCGTGCCCGGCACGAACATCCATTTGTACGTCCCGGCGGGCGTCGAGCGGCCGATGACGTATGCGTCCGTATCGCGCTGCGCGGACGCGTCGCCGAGCGAAACGAGCGTCGTCCGGCGCGGAGGCGATGCGACGTGCGAGAGCGCGAAGCGCACCGTGTCGCGATCGCGCTCGACGTACAGCGTACCGCCGTTGCGAAGCGCCGATGCGGGAACGTCCGTCGCGAACGTGTTGCCTTCGACGTCGACGAGCGGCATCGTCGCGCCGCCGGCCGTGACCCACGCGCTCGCATTGGTTGGCGCGCGAATGCTCACGCGCACCGGCTCACTATCGCGCAACGCGAGCGTGACGCCGCGCGGCGACGCGCTCGACGAATCGACGACGAGGCGGCCGGTGAGCGAGAGATCGGGGCGCGCGCGCGGCACGTTCACCGGCACGCTCAATCGCGCGCTGTCGGTGCCGACGCGGGCGACGAGGTCGTAGCGCGGCGCGGTGGGCGGCGGAACGGGAAGAAATGCGAGGAACGTCCCGTTCGGTGCAACGCGAACGTTCGCGCCGTTGATCGTCAGCGTCGCGTGGCCGTTGCCGACCGAGCCGAAGATGAAGTTCGAATCGCGGACGGGGATGGTGCTGTTGGCCGACGGATAGACGAGGTGCGGCGCGAGCGGACCTTCAACGAGCGGAATGGCGGGGAGCGGCGGCGCGGCGCGCGGCGTGATGCCTCGCTGGAACGTGGGAATCGTTGGTGGAGCGAGCGGCGGCGTCGGCGGGCTTGGACTTGCCGTGGCGGGTGGCGCGGGCGTCGAATGGCAGGCGGCGAAGAGCAGCACGAGCGCAGCGAACGCGATGAATCCGACCGATGTGATGATCCGTTTCCGCATGCGGGAATGCTAGGGTGGTAAGAGACGACGTTCCATGGGGTTCGATGGGCAGTCGCATGGGTCGTGCAATTCATTGACCACCCCCTCCCCCACGGTCTATATTCGCGCCCCATGGATGTTTCCCCGCCGGAGGCCACCGCGTGACGTCCTGCGCCTTCTGCGGACGGGAGAACGAGCTCGAGTCGCGGTTCTGCATCGACTGCGGGAAGCCGATGAACCCGTCCGCCGCACGCGTTGGTCCAGCCTACGTGCCCCACCCTACAGGTGGCCAACCGCAGCCCGTCAGCGCATCTGTTGGTACCGCCGCTACTGCTGCTTCGGCCGGCGCAGCGAGTGCGTCGCCGTTCGTGCCGCCCACTCGCGTGAGCGAGTCCGCGAACAGTCCCACGCCCGCGCGCAAATGTCCGCGCTGCGGAGAGTCGACGACCGGCGGCCTCCCGTTCTGCGGCTACTGCGGCACCCTCGTCGGACGCCGCGTATCGGTCCAGATGGCGAGCACCGACACCGCCGGCGCCGGCACCGCGGTCTTCGGCGCCAACCGCATGCTCCCCGGGCCCAAGCTCGCCCTCCTCGGCGAGTCCGGCGAGGCGACGCAATCGTATACGCTCGACCGCGGCGAAGCGGTGATAGGACGCGGCGACGCCGACATCAAATTCGAGAACGATCATTTCATGTCGCCGCTGCACGCTCGCTTCGAGCTGCGCGATGGGCAGTTGTGCCTGCGCGATCTGGGATCGCGCAACGGAACGTGGGTATTCATCGATCAGCCGACGAAGCTGACCGATTGCGATTTGCTCTTGATCGGCTCGCAGGTGATTCGCTTTCGGCGGTTGGGCTATCCGGGTCCGCATCCGCCGGAGGCCGACTCGACACGCCGCATGGGCTCCGCGGTGCCGACGGTCGACATCGCGGTGCTCGAGCAGCTGCGCGCCGACGGCAGCGTACGTGACGTGTTCCATCTCTCACCGGGGCGCTCGATCGAGATCGGGCGTGAAGCCGGCGACTGGCTCTTTCCGTATGATTCAACGATGAGCGGCAAACACGCGGACGTGCGGTCCGAGGACAGCGAGTTCTTCGTGCACGACGCCAACAGCCGCAACGGCGTGGCGATGAGCGTGCGCGGCGAACGGTCGGTGAAGAAGGGCCAGCGCATTCTCGTCGGCGATCAGATCCTGCGGGTGGAGTCGGTGTGAGCGCATTGAAAGTCTGTCCGCAGTGCGGGGCCGAGTATCCCGCCAACGCGCGCTTCTGTGAGATCGATGGAACGGCGTTGCGAAGCGCAACGCCGACGTCGGATCTCGTGGGATCAATAGTAGCAGATCGCTACCATGTCCTGCAGAAGCTCGGCGAAGGCGGCATGGGCCAGGTCTATCTGGCCGAACACGTGAAGATGGGGCGGAAGCTGGCGCTCAAGGTGATGCATCCCGGCATGAAGGCCGACGTCGATGCCATCGCGCGCTTCAACCGCGAAGCCGCCAACGCCAGCCGCATCGCGCACGGAAACGTCGCCGCGGTCTACGACTTCGGCGAGACGCCCGACGGCATCATCTATCTGGCGATGGAATACGTGGAGGGCCCGCCGCTCACGAAGGTCATCGAGGAGCAGGGCGCGCTGCCGCCCAAACGCGCCGCCGAGATCGTGCGGCAGGCCGCCGACGCGCTCGCGGTCGCGCACGATATGGGCATCGTGCATCGCGATCTCAAGCCCGACAACATCATGATCGCAAGGAATCGTGATAAGTCGGATTGCGTGAAGGTCGTGGACTTCGGCATCGCGAAAGCGGCGGGCAACGACGCGCAGAAGGTGACGAAGACCGGCCTCGTCGTCGGCACGCCAGAGTACATGAGCCCCGAGCAGCTCGCCGGTGACAAGCTCGACGGACGCAGCGACATCTATTCGCTCGCGCTGGTCGCGTTCAACATGCTCACAGGCAAGCTGCCCTTCCCCGGCGAGTCGGCGCAGGATTCGATGATCATGCGCCTGACGGACAAGCCGAAGCCGCTGGCCGAGATGAAGCCGGAAATGAGTTGGCCGGCCGAAGTGCAGGCGGTGATGGACAAGGCACTCGAGCGCGACGTCAATCAGCGGTATCAGCAGGCGACGCAGTTCGGCCTGGCGTTGTGGAACGCGGTCGACCGCATGCCCGAGACACAGGCGATGGAAGTCGGCACGATGGTGATGGGCCAGATCCCGCCGACCCGTGTGTCCACGGCGGCTGATTCGGGTTCGTCCGCGCCGCCTGGTGCGCCGGCGGGCCCTGTGACCCACGGCGCTGCGGATTCAAAGAAGTCGAACAAGGTTCCCATGATGGTTGGCGCGGCGGTGGTGGTGGCCGGCATTGGGTTCGCGGCGATGAAGCTCGGCGGCGGCGGCTCGACGGCGCAGCCGCAGTCTTCGCCGCCGGTGGCCGATTCGTCGGCGAGCGCGACGAAACAAGCCGGGGCTCCGACGACGCCCGCCGCGCCCGCAGCGACCAAGTCGGCGCCGCCGGCCGCGCACTCAGATGCGCGGCTCAGACAATTGATGGAAGATGCGACAGACTCAACGAAGTCAGCCGCGGTGTTGCGCGCCATTGCGCGCATTCCGCTCAGCACGCGGCTCGACACGGTGATGGCCGGAATCGCCACCTACAACGCCTACGTGTACGGCAAGAATGTGGATGACAAGAAGGCATGCGATGCGCTCAAGAGCATCGAGGGTGCGTCGGTCGGTACTGAGTTCGAGGTAAACGTGAAGCACAAACTCGCCCCCGGCGCAGCATGCGCGGATTAGCCTATCTTCCATCGCCGACGTGCCCGTCTCCAACCCCTCGCTTCCCTCGATGAGCTCCAACGACGCCGCGCGCGGCGAAATCGTCGTTCACGTGTTCGGCAAGACCGACGTCGGCCGCACACGCGAGCACAACGAGGACGCGTTCGTCGTCGCCGACCTCACGACGGACAACGCCACCCTGCAGCCCGAAGTTCGCACGCACACCGCGGGCAAGCGTGGATCGCTGTTCATGGTCGCCGACGGCATGGGCGGCGCCGCGGCCGGCGAGATCGCCAGCGACATGGCGGTGAAGATCGTGCTCGAGGAGTTGCGCAGCACGTGGATCGCGGCACCGGTGTCGAGCAGCGAAGCGTTCGTGCGCTCGCTCAAGGCGGCGACGAAGAGCGCCAATGAGCAAATTCACACGTACGCGACGAATCATCCCGAATACCGCGGCATGGGCACCACCGCGACCGTCGCCGGCCTGCTCGGCGATACGTTGTATCTCGCACAGGTCGGCGACAGCCGCGCGTATCTCGTGCGCGAGGGCGTGGCGATTCAGATCACGAAGGACCAATCGCTGATGCAGAAGTTGATCGAGGCCGGCGAGCTCACGGAAGAAGAAGCCGAGCATAGCGAGCGCCGCAACATCATTCTGCAGGCGCTCGGTCCCGAACCCACGATCAAGATCGACCTCACCCACCAGAACGTGCGGCGCGGCGACACGCTCGTGCTGTGCAGCGATGGCTTGTCGGGTCAGGTGACGAAGGACGACATCGCGACGGTCGTGAGCAAGGAGCCCGATCTCACGAACGCGTGCAAACAGTTGATCGATCTCGCCAACGCGGCTGGGGGACCGGACAACATCACGGTCATCGTCGCGCGCTTCGAAGGGCCGGGACTCACCAGCGCGGCGCAGTCGGACGAAGTCGGGCATCGCGTCTTTCCGCTCGCGGAAACGGGACAGACGCCGGCGATGGCGATCGATCGGATCGTGGACACGAACTCGCCGACCGAGCCCATTCCCGTCGTCGCACGGCCGCGCACCACGCGTCCCATCTCGGCGGATGATGATGCGATGGCCGACGAGCCCATTGGCGGGCGGACGTCGGGCACATCGAATACGACGAGTACGACCAGTACATCTGGCGCGGCGATTGACCGCGCGGACGATGACGACGGCGTCGTTCGTCCCGCCGTCACGCCCACCGTGTCGCCGCGCCGCCGCAACGCCGGACGCACGATCGCGCTGGTGCTGTTCGTCGTGCTGCTGGCCACGGTCGGCTGGTTCGTGTGGCGCGGCACGCATGCCATCACCAACGCGCCGTCGACGACGCCGTTGCACTGATGCCGATCGAGCTGCGCATACTCAGCGGAGCGCGCGCCGGTCATTCGCAATCGTTCGACAAGCCGGTAGTGACGATCGGGCGGCATCCCGCGAGCGACCTGCAGCTCGACATCGCGCGCGATCTCGACGTGTCGACGAAGCACGCGGAGATTCGCTTCGCCGACGGCCGCTATGCCGTCGTCGACAACATGAGCACGAACGGCACATTCGTGAACGGCGATCGTGTGGCCGCGGGTTCATCGCGCGAGTTGCGTGATGGCGACGTGATCGGATTCGGCGCGCAGGGACCGACCGTTTCGGTGTCCATCGCCGGAGCACGCAGGACGCCCGTCGGCGACCGCGTCACGGAATCGATCCCAACTCCCGCACTCGGCGCCGCGGCGGTGCCTGTGTCGCCCGCGTCGCCGGCGTCGGGGCCGCGCCGGCCGACGCAAGAGCGCGTCGCGGTGGCCGTCGCCGAACAGACGCGCAAGCTCAAGCTCCTGGCCGGCGCAGTGTTCGTGGTGTGCGCGGCCATCGCCGCCGCGGCCTACTGGCTTGGCCATCGTGAAGCGGCGGCGAGCGATGCACGGCTCGAGCAACTCATGGCCAGGTACGAGCAATCATCGAAGGTGCTCGAGCAGAAGCTGCAATCCAACGGCAACGCCGCGGCGGTGATCGACCACTTGCAGCGCGAGCGCGACAGTCTCGTGCGGCTCGCACGCGCGGCGAAGGGCACCGACGCTTCGGTGCTGCAGCGAGCGCTCGCGCGGCGCGACACCGTGGCGCGTGCGATCACGGAGCTCGATCCCGCGGCGGTGTCGCGCGCGAACAATCCGGCCATTGCGCTCGTGCGCGCCGAGTTCGCGGGGCAGACCGCGCTCGAGGCGACGGCGTTCGCGGTGACGGCGAATGGGAAGCTCGTGACGAATCGTCACGTCATCGAGAACAACGGCGTCAACGCGGCGCGCGTGCTCGTGAAGTTCGCCGACGCGGACGTGTGGCGTCACGCGCATGTGCTGCGCGCGCCGGCCGATCCGAGTGTGGATCTCGTGCTGCTCCAGCTGGATGATCCGGCGACGGTGCCGGTCGTGTCGGTCGCGAGCACGGTCGACGTCTCGGCCGGCACGCCGATCGTGTCGATCGGGTTTCCGGATGGCAGCGACTTGCCGATGAATGGCCTCAAGGCATCGACCACGCTCACCGTCGGTGTGGTGAGCAAGGTCGTGCCCGAGGTCGTGCAGATCGATTCGTACGCGGCGGAGGGATCGAGCGGCAGTCCCGTGTTCGACGCGCGCGGATCGGTGGTCGGCGTGATTTACGGCGGCCGCAAGGGGTCGAACGGCCGCATCGTGTACGCGGTGCCGTCGACGCGCGTCGTGGAGCTCATGAAATGATCGGGAGGGCGCGTCATCCCGAGCGGAGCGAGGGATCTCGCCGACCGATAGAGAGCCACGTCTCTACCGATCGACAAGATTCCTCGCCGTCGCGTGGGTATGCGGGCGCCATTACGGATCTATCGTGATTGAAAACGGTCCCGTCACGCCGGCAAACTGCGATGTGACATAGATGACCGGCAATGACGCCGCGGACGTCGGCGTGAAGGACACCGTGACCGTGCTCGATCCATTCTGATCGGCCGACGACGCGAGCAATGTGTTGTTCTTGTCTCGAATCTCGACGAGCGGCGAAAACGACTGCGACGTGACGTGCACCGTGAGCGCGTGCCCGACCGGCATGTTCATGAAGAACGCCTGCGCGAAGAACGAGCCGCTCGAACTCGCCGGCTTGTAGGAACACGAGCCGGTGGACAGCACGAAGTTGCCCGAGACGTCCAGCGTCGTGCGAATGTCATTGCATCCGCTGGGTATCGACGAGATGAACGATGAGGCCAGCGTGTAGGCGCCGAGCTTGGTCGAATCCGTGGTCGCGACCTGCGCGGTATACGACCCGGCTTTGAGGAGAGCGTAGGTCTGGACCGTGCCGGTACCCGTGACGGCCGACGTGGCGCTGCCCGCCGGAATGACCGGCGTGAGCGAGATGGGGAACGCGCTACTGGTGACCGACATCGACAGCAACAAGCCGCTCGAAGCGACGTTGTACGCGTAGATGTCGTTGTAGGTATTCGACGCGAAGCAGCTCGTCGTCGACAGCGCGGGGTTGACGGTCGACGGAATGGTGAGGTTCGTCGTGCCCGAGCACGGGTCGATGATCGTGATGGCGGCCGTTGCCGTCTTGCTGGCGTCGGCCGTGGATTTCGCCGTGATCGTCGCCGTGCCGTTGCCGACGGCAGTGAGCGTGCCGTCGGTCCCGATGGTGGCGACGCCCGTGTTGCTCGAGGTCCACGTCACACCGGTCACGACGCCGGCGTCGGCGCTGACCGTGGCGGAGAATTTGGCCGTGCGGCCTTTCTGCAGCGTGAGCGTGGCCGGTGTGATGTTGACGGACCGCACGCCCGCGACAACGGTGATGGCGGCGGTGCCCTGTTTCGTCGCGTCGAAGCTCGAGATCGCGCTGATCGTCGCCGTGCCGGGACCGACGGCGGTGACAACGGCGGTGGCGTCGCCGCTGGGTGCGACCGTCGCCACGCTCGAGTTGCTCGTGACCCAGGTCACCGCGGTGCTGGCTCCGCCGTTGGCGGCGACGGTAACGGCGAAGGTGACGGTGGTGCCGACGGCCATGGACGCCGACGGGGGTGAGATGCTGACCGAGCTCACGCTCTTGCCGTTCGGGGACGTCGTCGTTCCACCGGTGCTTCCATCACTGCCGCCGCACGACGCGGCGCCTGCCACCAGCATGGTGCCGCACAACAGGACCAACGTGTCGTGCATTACCAATTGCTGTGCCGATTGCATCACACATCGTATCGCACGCATGTCCGGCGCTCCATTTCGTAGGTCACATTCGTTAACCAAACCCGGGCGACGCCCGCGTGGACCTGGATCACAGCAATCGGCGAGCCGACGGGGCCGCCACGGCTTGACAATTCGCGGTTTCGCCCGGACTTTAGCCGGAGCGTTCCACGCGATGCCGCATGGGATCCATCGTGCGCGGCGCCCGCCCCTTCCCTCCCCACGTTCCGCAGCCAGCGGGTTTCCGTGTCGATGCGCGTCGCGCCTCCACGGCGCGGCATTAGCATCTTGGAATATGAGATGCATCATGGCCACGCGGGCGCTTCACCACACCGTCGCGCTGCTGCCCGACACGCTCCTGCACCAGCGCTACCTCGTGGAGCGCATGATCGGCACGCCGGGCTCGTCCGGCGTCACGTATTTCGCCTATGACCAGATCGGCAACCGGTCCGTCGCGATTCGGGAGTTCCTGCCCTCCACGCTCGCGAGCCGGTCATCCGATCGCACGACGGTCGTCCCGCGCGGCGGCGAGCACGACGCGGCGTTTCAGGACGCCCTCGCGCGCTTCGTGGCCGACGCCGAGCGATTGATGCGCGTCGCGCACCTCAACGTCGTGCGCGTCAGCGGCATGTTTCGCGACAACGACACCGCGTACCTGGTGCTCGACGGCTACGAGGGTGTTCCACTCGAAGAGCACGTCATGCGCGCCGGCGGCCGGCTGCGCTGGAAGGCGGCCTCGCAGCTCGTCCTCCGCTTGCTCGATGGCCTCGTCGCGGTCCACGCGGCGGGGCTCGTTCACGGCGACGTGAGCATGTCGAACGTGCTGTTCACGGCGGGCGGCCGGCCCGTGCTCGCGAACTTCGGCGGTCTCCTCGAGCGACACGACGGCGAGGAGCCCGGACCGGCGACCGACGTGTACGACGCGGCCGGGCTGCTCTACCGGCTCGTCACCGGCCAATCGGCGACCGATTTCGCGGATGAGGTCGCGCTGTCCGACGAGGAGTGTCCGCCGGGTCTGCGCGCCACGATCGCGACCGGCCTCGCGCGCGACCCCCGGCACCGGCCGCCCGACGCGCAGAGCTATCAGAGATTGCTCAAGGCCGCGCTGGGACAGAATCCGTTGTCGATGACGTTGACGCGCCCGCCGGAGACTGTGCCATCGGACTGGTCGATGACGAAGTCGGGGACGTTTTCGGCGCCGACGGCGCCGGTCGCGCGCACGAGATTGCCGGTGGAGAAAATCATCACCGTGGCGATCATCCTGCTCGTGGTGGCGGTTGGGGTGTGGTCCCTCTTAGGGCGATGAAGATCCGACGCGTTCAGCCGCGTTCAACTCGTATTCGTTTTGGTCGCCGCGCCTAGCTCGCCGGCGTGAGCTTCCCCAGGACGCGGGGCCCCCGCGCCCCGGTCGCTCGCGGCACATTGGCGGCGCGATGCTCGAGATGCAGATGGGCGAGCAGCGCAAACGCCACCGCCTCCTTCGCCTCGCCATCAAAGAATGCTGATGCAAAATCGCGCACGGTCATCGGCGCGACCGCCTCGGCAATCATGCGCACCAGCGTCGGGTTCTTCGCGCCGCCGCCCGAGATCAACACCTCGCTGACGGGCTCCGGCAGAAAACGCCGATACGCGTCGGCGATACTGCGGGCGGTCAGCATCGTCGCCGTCGCGATCGCGTCGTCGTCGTTCGAGCCGGGCGCGAGCGCGCGGCAGCGCGCGATCAACCGCTGCACATACGCCGCGTCGAACAGCTCCCGTCCCGTCGACTTGGGCGGCTCGGCCGCAAAATAGGAATGCCCCAGCAGTTCGCGCACGACGGCGTCGAGCGGCCGGCCCGCGGCGGCGTGGATCCCGTCCCGATCGTATTCCAGTTCTGGTATGAGTGTTCTGGCAACGGCGTCGATGACCGAGACGCCGGGTCCGGTGTCGAACGCGCGAACGCCGGCCAGATCGCCTCCGGGCGGCACGACCGTCACGTTGCCGATGCCGCCGATGTTCTGCAGCGCACGCCAGTCGTCGCCCGCAAAGAGCAGCGCGTCGGCGATCGGCACGAGCGGCGCGCCCTGCCCGCCCGCCGCCACATCCCGCACCCGAAAGTCGCTCACCACGTCGATCCCCGTTCGCTCGGCGATCACCGCCGCTTCGCCGATCTGCCACGTCGAATGCGGCGCGTCGTGCCACACGGTCTGGCCGTGCGAGCCGATCGCGCGAATCTCGTCACGCGGAACACCGGCTTCGGCGATCGCGGCGATCGCCGCATCGGCGAGCCAACCACCGAGGTCGAAGGCGAGCCGGCAGTACTCTCGTGCCGAGCCCGACACGAGCGCCGCGCGCAGGCGGTCGCGTTGCGCATCGGTATATGTCGTCGACACGAACGCCAGCAACTGCGACTGGAGTCCGTGGCCGTCTTCCGCCTCGCGGAATCGCACCACCGCCGCGGAGATGCCGTCGAGCGACGTTCCCGACATCAACCCGACGTAGACGCTCATGCCCCAGGTGCGCCAGGCGCCGCCGGCACGGGCGGCGGCTCGCGCTGAACGACGCGGCGAATGACGCCGCCCGCGGCGTCGAGGGCCTCCTCCGCCTTGTCTCGCGGCACGCCGAGGAAATGCATGACGATCGCCGTCTTCACGGTGCCGCCGCTCGCCGCCAACAGCTCGCGCGCCCGCTCGCGCGTCACCTCGCAGATCTCCATGAGAATTCTCTCACTGCGGTCCTTGAGCTTGTTGTTCGTGGCGCGGAGATCGACCATCAGATTGCCGAAGGTCTTGCCCAGGCGGATCATCGCGCCGCTCGTGATCATGTTGAGCACGAGCTTGGTCGCGGTGCCCGCCTTCATGCGCGTCGATCCCGTCACGACCTCGGGGCCCGTGATCGGCAGAATGAGAATGTCGGCCGCGGCAACGACTTCCTCCGGCGGCGGCGAGCAGGCGACGAGTGCCGTCGCCGCGCCGACGTCGCGCGCATAGATGAGCGCGCGATGCACGTACGGTGTCGTGCCCGACGCCGCGATGCCGACGACAAAGTCGCCGGCGCGCACGCCTCGCTCGCCGAGATCTTCCGCCGCCGACTCGAGCCGATCCTCGGCGCCTTCGGCCGCGCGCGTCAGCGCACTGTATCCGCCCGCGATGATCCCTTGCACGAGCTCGGGATCGGCGCCGTACGTCGGCGGAATCTCGGACGCATCGAGCACGCCGAGCCGGCCCGATGTGCCCGCGCCGACGTAGAAGAGCCGGCCGCCCGAGCGAAACGTCTTCTCGGCCTGCTCGATCGCCGCGGCGATTGGAACACGTTGCGACGCGACCGCATCAGGTACCGTGCGATCTTCGGTGTTTATTAAATCGACGATCTCGATCGGTGACGCGAGATCGATCCCGGCAGTGCGGGGATTCCGGCGCTCGGTGAGCCGAGGGTCGATGAACGTCATGTCGCAAGCTAACTTAGATCCAACGGGGTGGGGTGGAAAGATGAGACGAGCCACGATGCTCGCGAGCGCGCTTCTCGCAACCGTGCTGTATGCCGCGCAGGGACGCGCGCAGGTTGGCCGCCGCGGGCAGGTGCGTGCGAGTCCCGACTACTGGGTCGGGTTGTCATACGGCTACATGGACGGCGCGACGATGGTCGACGGCGGGACCGGCGCGACGTGGCAGTTCGGCTATTCGTCGCAGATTCGCGCCACGATCGAGAAGTCGTTGCAGCCCGGCATCGCGGCGGGACTGAGCGGCGGATTCTCGACCGCGCCGCTCACGTACAGCGGCGCTGGATTCAATACGGCGTGCGGCGGCTCGTGTCGCGCCGACGCCGACATCACGCAATGGTTGTTGTTCCTGCGCGGCGGCGGCGGTGGATCGCGCGGGTACGGTTTTCACGGCGACTTCGATCTCGAGGGCGGCTTCACCACGTTCTCGAACTTCCGCGAGCATTCGACGTCGGTGTCGCTGCCGAGCACGTCGCACTACGATCCGACGTTCGGCTTTGGCGGCGAGTTGAGCTACTCGTTGTCGCCGACCGTCGATATCTATGTAGGTGAAGTCGCCGACTGGGTGTTGCACCCGCAAGGCGACAACGTGACCGCGTCGGCGCCTCGCGTCTACACGTTTCGCGTCGGGGGACGGGTTGGGTTCTGACTGATTGTCATCCCGAGCGCTCTTCTTGTCATCCCGAGCCCTCTTCTTGTCATCCCGAGCGCAGCGAGGGATCTAGCGTAACGGTCTGAGAGCCAACCACTCTGTCAGACCGCTAGATTCCTCAGTCACTTCGCCCCTTCGGAATGACGATGAAACGCTATGTCGTTGGTCTTCTTGTAGCGGGAGTCGCGTGCCATCGCACCCCGCCGCTCAACTCCGGCGCGACGGACGTCGGCTTTCCGTCGTCGAGCGCGAAGGGCGCCGCGGTGTATTCGGGCGATCGCCGGCGGCCGGACTTTCCAGCGGACTGGCCATACAGAGCGGGCCGCGCCGCCGTGTTCGGCGCGCACGCGATGGTCGCCGCCGACGCGCCGCTCGCGAGCGAAGCCGGCGTCGAGATCATGAAGCAGGGCGGCAACGCGGTGGATGCGGCCGTCGCCGTTGGATTCGCGATGGCGGTCGTCTTCCCCGAAGCCGGCAACATCGGGGGCGGCGGCTACATGGTGATTCGCATGGCCGACGGCCGCAGCGCGGCGCTCGACTATCGCGAGATCGCGCCGCTGGCCGCGACGCGCGACATGTATCTCGACGCGAACGGCAATCTCACGAACAAGAGTGTGGTGGGTCCTCTCGCGAGTGGCGTGCCCGGTGCGGTCGCTGGCCTGACGGCCGCGCTTGCGAAGTACGGCACGATGTCGCTCGAGGCGGTGATGGCGCCCGCGATTCGCTTTGCCGAGCAGGGGTTCGTGGTCGACAGTGCGCAGGCGCGATCGTATGCGTCGAACGCGCGGCTCATCCGACAGTTCGCGGGAGCGAGCGTGTTCCTGCCGGGTGGCAAACCGCTTGCCGCGGGAACGCGGCTCGTGCAGCCGGAGCTCGCGGCGACGCTGCATCGCATCGCCGATCAGGGTGCGCCGGGATTCTACACGGGCGAGACCGCGCATCTCATCGCCGAGGAGATGCGGCGCAACGGCGGGATTGTGACGGAGGCGGATCTCGCGCGCTACAAACCGATCTGGCGCGACGCGGTGAAGTCGGCCTATCGGGGCTATACGCTGTTCACGATGCCGCCGTCGTCGTCGGGGGGCGTGACGGTTACTGAAACTCTAAACATTCTCGAAGGATTCACGCCGTCCACGTTCGGAAGCGCGGAGTATGCGTATCGTCTCGCTTCGGCGTATCAGCGCGCGTTCGTCGATCGCAACGAGAAGCTGGCCGATCCCGCGTTCGCGACGGTGCCGATGCAGCAGCTCACGAGCAAGGCATATGCGGAGAAGTTGCGTGCGACGATCGGCAACGATCGCGCGACGCCGACGCCCGCGCTGTCGCGCGAGATGCGCGAGATGCGCGAAGGGATGGAGACGACGCACTACTCCGTGGCCGACGCGAACGGCAACGCGGTCGCGACGACGACGACGTTGAACGCGCTGTATGGATCGGGCGTGTATGTGCGCGGCGGTGGATTCTTTCTCAATGATGAGATGGACGATTTCGCCGCGGCGCCGGGCAAGCCGAACATGTTTGGCCTCGTGCAGGGCGAAGCGAACGCGATTCAACCGGGCAAGCGCATGCTGAGCGCGATGTCGCCGACGATCGTGCTCGACCGCGATGGATCGCTGCTGCTGGTCGTCGGCAGTCGCGGCGGACCGCGCATCATCACGTCGACGTCGCAGGTGATTCTCAACGTGCTCGATCAGCACATGATTCTGTCGGACGCGGTGAGTGCGCCGCGCATTCATCATCAGGCGCTGCCGGATTCGTTGATGTACGAGCGGGATGGCTTGCGGCCCGCGGTTGTCGATTCGCTGAGGCGCATGGGGTATGGTGTCGAGCCGATCGGCGGCGTGGGGTTGATCAATGCCATCATGCACGTGCGCGGCGGATATGAAGGCATGTCCGATCCGCGCTCTTCTGGGCGGCCGGTAGGGTACTAGTCGTATTCAGGGCCGCGGATTCGATCATTTCGCGCCGCGGTGCGCGTCGGTGCGCGTCGGTGCGCGGCGTCCCAGCGCGCGCCGCGACTGACGGAGGGGCAACGCGAAGGGCCGGGATGTCTGGAGGCGAGGCGTGGCAATAGTGCCCGGCAGTATCGGCACTATTGCACTCGCTCGCCGGAAGACATCCCGGCCCTGAGCGCTTTGAGCGCGCGAAACAACTTACACGCGCACCGTCGCCGGCGAAGTGAGCTTCACCACGATCGACCCGCCCGACGGCACACACCCCTGATAGTTGGCGGTCGCCGACGCAGCCGCCGCACCCGCCGCGGCACCGGCAGCGCCGCCAATCACCGCGCCCTTGGTCGAATGACCGAGAATCTTCCCCGCGATCGCACCCGCCACCGCACCGATCGCGACCTTCTGCACGTCCTTGCTCTGCGGCTGATCCTTCACGCGATCCACCGACGCCGACGCGACCGTCGCCTCGATCGGATACGTCTTGCCGCTGAACGTCACCGAGTTCACCGCGAACTCCAGGACGATCGGATCGTTCGCGTTCTCGCTCCGCTTGAGACGCGTCACCGTGAGATTGACCGTCGCGCCAGCGGGAATGACCGCGCCGTTCGAGCCCGACACCGCGTTGTCCAACGTCGCCGTCACGTGATCGCCGACGTTGCTGGTGTTCGTGCAGACGCGCGAGTTCGAATGCGTGTTGAGCGTCGCGCCCGCGGGAATCATCCCCACGGCACCGCCGCCCGCCGCACCCGGATTCGACGCATTGCCCGGCGTCGTCGACGCCGTATTGCCACTCGGCGTCGTCGTGGTGGTCGTCGCCGGCGCCGGCGTGCGATCAACCGGACGCGAAATCGGACCGCTTTGCGCCCGCGGATGCGTCACGCGCGGTTGCGGCCGCGGCGTCGACCGATTGGTCGCCGGCGCCGGTGCCGCCGTCGTGGCAGCAGGCGTGTTCGGCACGTCCTTCAGCTGCGGCTGCGCCGTCGTGTCACGGTTCGCCAGCGCGAGATCACGATTGAGTGTGGTGTCCGTACCGAGCGCGGTGCTGTCCGCCTTCTTGTCGGCGCCGTGGCATGCAGCCAGCATCGCCGCGGCAGTCACCGTCGTCACCGTCGTCACCAAGGATGCTGCCAGGCGGCGGGTATATTTCGTCATGGGAATTCCTCCTGGAGTGAGCTGAACCGTGGCAACGAGTATGCCAACGCTGAGCTCTCTTCGACGCCTACTCCCTTACTACCGCCCCTACCGCGGCGATGTTGCATTGGGATTGGCGCTCGTCGTCGGCGCGGCAGCGTTCTCGAGCGTGGGACCATGGTTTTTGCGCGGCGCACTCGACGGCATTCGCGCGGGCGCCCCGCTCAAATCTATCTGGCTCCTGGGCGGAGCGATGGTAGCCGCGTCACTGATCGGCGGTGCCGGCCGTTACATGATGCGCGAGAAGATCAACGGCTTGAGCCGCTGGATCGAATACGATCTGCGCAACGATCTCTTTCGCAAGCTCGAGGAAGTCGACGCGACGTACTTCACGCGCATGCGCACCGGCGACTTGATGGCGCGGCTCACCAACGATCTGAGCGCCGTGCGTCAGGCGGTCGGTCCGGCGATCATGTACTTCGCGAACACGATCTTCGGCGGTGCGTTCGCCATTGCGTTCATGCTGCACATCTCGTCGCGGCTCACCGCCGTCGCGGTGCTCCCGATGATCATTCTGCCGGCGATCGGACTCTGGCTCGGCCGCCGCATTCATGCGCGCTTCGAGGCCGTGCAGGCGCAGTTCAGCGACATGACGACGCTCGCGCAGGAGAATCTCGCCGGCGTGCGCATCGTGCGCGCGTTTCGCCAGGAAGCCGCTGAAATGGCGCGGTGGGCGACGCTCAACGATGAGTATCTCGACAAGAACATGGGGCTCGCGAAACTCTACGGCATCATGCAGCCGTCATTCGGCATGTTCGCGGGACTCGGCATGGTTGCGGTCGCCGGCTTCGGCGGCGTGTTGGTGATCCAGGGCACCATCAGCGTCGGCAGCTATGTCGCATTCGGTCTCTACCTCGGCATGTTGACGTGGCCGCTCATCGCGCTCGGCTGGGTCATCAATCTCTTTCAACGCGGCGCCGCGTCGACCGCCCGGCTGCTCGACATCCTCGACGCGACGTCGCTGCTCGACGTGCCGCGCGCGCGCGTGCGCTCGCTGCCGACAGTCACAGCCGGACGCGGAATCGAATTTAGAAATGTGGGATTCCATTATCCGACTGAAGCCGGCGCGTCGCCGCGCTGGGTGTTGCGCGACATTACTTTTTCGGTGCCGGCGGGCGCGACGATCGGCGTCGTCGGCGCAACGGGCAGCGGCAAGAGTGCGTTAATGGATTTGGTGCCGCGCCTGTTAGATCCGCAGGAAGGCGAGATTCTGATCGATGGCGTACCGATCCGCGACGTCGAGCTCACCGAGCTGCGCCGCGAGATCGGCTATGTGCCGCAGGAGAGTTTTCTCTTCAGCGATACGATTGGCAGTAATCTCGTCTATGGCACTGAAGAAGGCGTCAACGCGGAATTCCGAGCGGAGGTGCGCAGCGCCGCAGCGAGGAACAATCAAGACGTCAACGCGGAATTCCGAGCGGAGGCGCGCGGCGCCGAAGCGAGGAACAATCAAGCCGTCAATGCGGAATTCCGAGCGGAGGTGCGCAGCGCCGAAGCGAGGAACAATCACCAAGATTCGGGGGCGTGGGCAGCGCGTATCGCACAGCTCGCGGAAACCATCGAATCATTTCCCGGTGGATACGAAACGATTCTTGGGGAACGCGGTATCAATCTGTCCGGCGGGCAAAAGCAGCGTGCGGCACTCGCGCGTGCGCTGGCACGGCGCCCAAGCATCGTGTTGCTCGACGATGCGCTGTCGGCGGTGGACACGCACACGGAAGCCGAGATTCTCCACGCGCTGCATGACGCGCTCGCGGGACGCACGGCGATGATCGCGTCGCATCGCATCAGCGCGATTCGCGATGCGACGTGGATCATCGTGCTGGACGAAGGACGGATTGTCGAGCAGGGACGGCATGAGGATCTTCTCGCCGCGGGCGGACGATACTGGGCGTTGCTCAGCCGCCAGCAGCTCGAGGAATCGATCGAAGCCGATGAGGGAGACGGCGACGGCGATGCGCTCTCCGACGCATTGGCGGAAACCAGCACCAAGGGGTAGTATCAACGCATGAGCCGGGTTGAAAGCGCCGACGAGCGAACCACGCTGCAGGCTACGCCGGAAGACAGTCGCGTGGCCGCGCTCGAAGCACAGCTCAAGGAAGCGGCGCTCGAGATCGCCGAACTTCGCGCGCGCGACGCGCTCAAGACGCAGTTTCTGGCGAACATCTCGCACGATCTGCGGACACCGCTCACCGCCGTCATCACGCACGCGGAAATTCTGCGCGACGGCATCCTGGGCGATCTGTCGCCGCGGCAGATGGAAAGCGTGCGCGGCATCATCAGCGGCGGTCGGCAGCTGCTCAATCAGGTGGGCGAGATTCTCACCTACGCGCGCGGCGCCGCGAATCAATTGACGCTCGTGCCGACCCGCTTCCCCATGCGGGACGTGCTGCGCGAAGTGAGCGGGCTCAATGAGTCTTTGCTCAAGAAGAAGCAGATCACGCTGCACGTCGACGCACCGGCCGAACTGCCGCACGTGACGGCGGACCGCGAAAAGATCGCGCACGTGATCGGCAACCTGTTCGGGAACGCGGTGGATTTCACACCGACCGGCGGGAAGGTGTGGTTGCGCGCGATCGAAGCACCGGAAGACGGCGTGGCCTCGATCCTGGTCGAAGTCGGCGACACGGGCGTCGGCATCGCGCCCGAGCATCACGATCTCATCTTCCGTGAATTCGCGCAGGTCGATTCGACGCCGTCCCGCCCGCACCACGGCACGGGGTTGGGCCTGACGATCGCGCGCAAACTGGTCGAGCTGCACGGCGGGCGCATCTGGGTGGAAAGCGAGCTTGGCGCGGGCAGCCGCTTCTTCTTCACGGTGCCGCTCGAGCCGGTCACGGACGACTGATCGCCTTTCCATCGTGACACACGCGCACGTTCTCCTCGTCGAAGACAGCGAGGCGGTGGCGGGCGCCATGCACATTCTCATCGAGAGCGCCGGCTACCGCTTCACGTGGGCCGAGTCGATCGCCGATGCGATCGCGCGCGGAACGACGGATCCGGCGCAGCTGGTGCTGCTCGATCTCACGCTGCCGGACGGCGAAGGCCTGGCGGCGATTCCGTTGCTGCGCGCCGCGGGCTGTGGACAGTTCGTGGCGCTCACGGGCCACGACGACGCCGCGACACGGCAGCGATGCATCGAGCACGGATGCATCGACGTCCTGGTGAAGCCTGTACCCGCTCGAGAGTTGATGCGGCGGCTGAGCGGGTGGTTGGGGTGACCACGTCCGAGACCGCCCACTACCCGAGAGCACAACACATAACAACGACAACGTCTGACAACATCTGACCAGATCTGGACCCGCGAAGCGATGTCGGTGCGGCGGCGGGAACCGTAGTTCGACAGATTTGGTCAGATCTGGTCAGATCGTGTCGTAGTATCTCTTCTAACGGCCAAACCAATCTCTCCCCCCGCGCCGCCCCGCCACCCTTTTCTCCGCCGGTACTTCGCCCTCAAGTACCGCGTCTTCCGCCGCGAACGGCGTCCCGCCGACGGACGGCGCGGACTCGTCATGCTCCAGATCGACGCGCTCCCGTACGCCGAGCTTCGGCGCGCGATCGAGCTGGGATATTGTCCGACAATCTCCCAGCTCGTGCGCGAAGAGCAGTACACCCTGCGCCGCTGGTTCTGCGGACTGCCCGCCGCGACGCCCTACTGCCAGGCCGGAATCTTCTACGGCACGAATGAATGCATTCCGGCATTCCGCTTCTACGACAAGACCGAACGCCGCGTCATCACCTGCAATACGCCGTCGGGCGTGCAATACATTCGCGATCGCATTCACGCGCCCGGCGCGCTCGCCGGCGGCTCGAGCTACGTGAATCTCCTCGACGGCGATGCGCAGACCGTCGCGTTCACGGTCGCCACGCGCGAAAAGATGTCAGCGTTTCGCCGACTCGGCGGATGGCGCATGGCGATGCTCATTCTCTTGCATCCCATCCGCATGCTGCGCATGGGATTTCAGGCGGTGCTCGAGTGGCTGCGCGAGGAATACGAGCGCGGCGTTGGCGAGCTGCGCGGAAAACGTACGCATAGCGAAGGGTTGTTCCCCTTCATCCGTGTCTTGTCCAACGTCATCGTGCGCGAGCTGCAGACGATGGCGATTCTCCTCGACATCTACCTGGGTGTCCCGATCATCTACAGCACGTTCATGCAATACGACGAGCTGGGACATCACTTCGGTCCATCGAGCTTTCAGGCGTTGCGCGATCTGCGCCGCACCGATGCCCGTATTCGCGAGATCCGTCGCATGATCCGCAACCTTGGCGGCCGTGAGTATGACCTCGTGATTCTCTCCGATCACGGCATGACGCCATCGTCGAGCTATCGGGTGCGCTTCGGCGAATCGCTTGGGCGCACGGTGGAAAAGATTCTGGAGCGCGATGCCACACGCACCGGCGAGCGTCCGCTCCGCTCGGCGGCGAGCTTCGACGTCACGTCTGAATACGCCGACGTCGGCGCGCAGGTCGTCGAGGCGGTGGCGCAAGTCACGCCGGAGAGTCAGCCGCGCTCGCGAAAGTTGATCCGCAAGGTTCGCGATTGGGTGCGCAGCCGATACGGTCTGCGCGAGCTGATTCTGCCGGAGAAGTATCGCATCGAGGAGGATCACGAGGTCGTGGTGACGTACAGCTCGTGCCTGGCGCTGCTCTACTTCGCCGACGACGTCCGCCCGCTCGAGCTCACGGACATCGTGACCGACGGCCGCCGCGCGATGCTCTACGCGGAGCTCATCGAGCATCCGGGCGTCGGCCTGCTCGGAACTCGCAACGGGCCTTCGGTACATCTCGAAAGCAGAATGGGACGCGCCATCGTCGTCGACGGACAGCTCGAGGTGCTGGAGGGCCAGAATCCTCTCGAGCCGTACGGAACGGGTGAGAAGGTGCTGCGCGCCATCGAGCATCTCATTCGGCAATCGAACACCGGTGACATCACCATTTTCGGAGCCTATGACGGATACGAGATCGTGTCGTTCGACGACCAGATCGGCGCGCACGGCGCGGCGGGCGGCAATCAACTGCATCCGTTCCTGATCGGGCCGCCGCATTTGCATCTCGACCGGGCGCGCATCGACGACGCGCGCGACATTCACTCGGCGATCATGCTGCGTTATGCGCGCGACTAGGCGCCGCGCGCTGTCACTCGGGATGACAAAATTGTTATTGCTCGCCGCGAGCGCCCTTCGCGCCCAAGGTGTGATCGCCGGCCACATCATCGATTCGACCACCGCTGAACCCCGCGCCGGCGCGAGCGTCTCGATCGTCGGCACGACACGCGGCGCGATCGCCAGCGAGAATGGCCGTTACGTGATCGCGAATGTCGCGCCGGGTGAAATCACGCTCCGCGCGCGGCTGCTCGGTTATAAGCAAATTGAAAAGCGCGTCGTTGTTTCCGCGAGTGACACCACACGCGTCGATTTCGCGCTCGCGACCGAAGCCACGGTGCTCGGCGCCGTGCGCACGGAAGCACGCTCCGTCGAACGCGACGCATTCGAATCGCGGCCGAGCGTAGGCACGGTGCAAATCACGGCGCGTGCGGCCGAGGGTGTGCCGAAGTTCGCGGAGCCGGACATCATTCGCGTCGTGCAGCTGCTGCCGGGCGTCGAGGCACGCAACGACTTCTCGACCGGGCTGAACGTGCGCGGCGGCGAGGCGGATCAGAATCTCATTCTGATGGACGGATATCCGATCTACAATCCGTTTCATCTCGGCGGCTTGTTCAGCACCTTCATCGATCCAACCGTCGGCGACATCACGCTGATGACCGGCGGCTTCCCTGCCCGCTACGGCGGCCGCCTGTCGAGTGTGCTCGACGTGCATTCGGCTGAAGAGCTGCGCACCGGCGTGCACGGTGCGGCCGACATCTCGGTGCTCGCCTCGACCGGTGAGCTCGGCGGGGCGTTCGCGCAAGGCAAAGGCAGTTGGATGATCGCCGGGCGTCGCACGTACGCCGACAAATTCGTGAAGCTGATCAACCCGAACGATCAGCTGCCGTATCACTTCCGCGACGAGCAAGCGCATTTCAGCTATGCCTTCACGCCGAGCACGAAGCTGACGCTCACGGCGTACGATGGTCGCGACCAACTCGATGCGAACATCGCCACGTTGGGCGACTCGGCAACCGCGAGCGGCGGCGCGTTTCAGTTTGGTTGGGGCAACCGGGTCGTCGGCGCATCGCTGTCCAAGTCGTTCGCGACGCGCCGGCGTTCGGCGCTCGGACGCTTCTTTCTCGGCGACAGCACGACGCTCGAGGAGCGTGCGTCGCTGACGACGTTTTCGACGACACTGGATCTGGGTGACGGCACGCTGACGCTCGCGAATCACGTCAGCGAACGTCGCCTCGCGGGAAGCGTGACCGCGCACACGTCGTCACACGACCGCTCGTTCGGCTACGACGTGTCGGCGTACGGCTTCACCTATGACGCCGTTTCGGAGCAGACCCAAACGTCGCTGTACGATCTTCGCCAGCATCCAACGTCCGCGGGATTGTACTTCGACGATCTCTGGCGCGCGTCGCCCAAGTGGCTCGTCGAAACAGGCGTGCGCGGCGAAGGGCTCACTGGCCGAGCCTGGACGGGCGTCTCGCCGCGCGTGTCGGCGAAGTATTTCCTCACGCCGGACTTCGCGCTGACCGGCGCCGTCGGCCGATTCACGCAGTGGACACATTCCCTCGCGCGCGAAGACATTCCCGTACGCCTGTTCGACTTCTGGGTCGCGAGCGATGCGACGACGCCTGTGTCGAGCGCGTGGCATTACATCCTTGGCTCGGAGCGCTGGCTCAGCCCAACGCGCTACGTGCGCGTGGAAGGATTCTACAAGAAGTACGGCACGCTCCTCGAGGCGAATCCGCAGGAAGATCCAAATGTGCGGGGCGACGAGTTCTTTCCCGTGAACGGCGACTCGTACGGGATCGACGTGCTGTTGCGCCAATTCGAGAAGGGGCCGCTCAGCGGCTGGATCGCGTACACGTATGCCGTCGCGGCCCGGCAGCTGGACACGCTCCGGTACTTTCCGGGACACGACCGGCGCCATGACGTCAATGTCGTCGCGCAGTGGCATCTGGCGCGATATGTCCTCGGCGTCCGTTTCGGCTATGCGACCGGCACGCCGTACACCGACATCGTTGGCCAGATCGTGCGGCGCGTGTACGATCCCGGACTCAATGCGTACGGCACGCGCGGCGGCGGCGCCATCGTGGAATTCGTGGGCGGCGCCCGGAACGCCGCGCGATTGCCGACGACGCAGCGGCTCGACGTCGATGTGACAAGAAATTATCACGTCGGAGGCACGACGATCGCCCCGTTTCTGAGTTTAGTAAACGCATATAACGCCAAGAATGTGTTTCTGTACGTGTTCGACTACACCACCAATCCGCCGACGCGCCAGGCGATCTCGCAATTCCCCTTCCTCCCGTCGGCCGGTGTTTCGATCAAGTTCTAGACTCCTCCTGGCGCTGTGCGCGTTCGCGCTCACCGCGTGCGAGTTCGACAAGATCGACCTCTCGCGCACGACGCCGACCATCGTCGTGCACGCGGTCCTGAACACCACCGCTCCGAACCAGGTCGTGCTCGTCGAGCGCACGTTGACCGGCGCGATCACGGTCGTGGACACGAACTTCACGGCCAACGATCCCATCGCGAGCGCGGGCGGCGACCCGGTGAGCGGCGCCATCGTCGAGATCATCGATTCCACCGGCAACGCCATCGCCGGCCTCGAGGATCGCGTGACGCGATCCGACCACTTGGGCGCCGGCGTGTATCGCGTCCCGCTCGCCGGCACCAACCTTCGGCTGGGCGCGCGATATCAGCTGCGCATTCGCACCGACAGCCAGACGGTCACGGCGTTCACGCGCATTCCTGCGCCGGACGTCACGTCGTCGGGCGGTTTGACACGTCCGTTCAATCGCGATCGCGACACGATGGTCGTGAAGTGGAATCCGGCGGCGATCGCGCGCAGCTACGCGGTGCGGATCGAGAGTCCGTTCAGCCCATTCTTCCTCTTCACCGACAGCACGCACGTGCGGATCACCGGTGACATTCGAAATCCGTTCGCGAGCGATCTCGAGCGCGTGTTGTTCCCGGGCTTTCGCCAGGACATGCTCGTCGCCGCCGTCGACTCGAACTTCTACGACTACTATCGCACCGGCAACGATCCATTCACGGGCAGCGGTGTCATCAGCCGCGTGACGAATGGACTTGGGATGTTCGGGTCGCTGGTGCCGCTGACGAGCGGCACGCTCACGGTGACCGCGGACCAGACCGAGCCCATCGAAGGCCGCTTTCGTCTGCAGCAGACGTCGACGAGCGATCCATCGCCCGTAGCGACCCAGTTCGTGCTCTACATCGAATCGAAAGCCGCGAAAGCGAATGCTCCCGACGCATTGAGCGGGCGCTTCAACTCGAACACGCCGTCTCCGCGCACGGACGGCGTGATCGGCGAGCAGCTCGGCAACGCGATCACGCTCGCGCTGCTCAACAATCAACGCGTCGGCGACACGCTCGACGTGTTCAGTGGCACGCTGCAGGGCACCACGCTCACGGGGACGTATCGCAAGAAGGGCACGACTGCCGTGTTCATCAAACAGTAGTGCTGGTGTCCGCCGCAATGCTCCACGCCAACCGGTACCGCCGCTGCTCCTGTTATGCCGCCGGTTGTCCCCGTGCGGCGATCGCGTCGATGAACGCGCGAACTTCGTCGCCGTCCATGCGCGTCGGCTCGTCGACGTCGCCGGCGCGGCGCTGTACGCCGCGGACGACCGCGTCCACGGTGACGAGCGGCGCGTCCGCCTCGGCGACGACGTTTGACTCCCATTTACCGCGATCGGGACCTTTGAGCGTCAGGCGATAGCGTGCGGTGTACACGACCGGACGAACGTTCGCGGCGCCGGCGTCATCAGGCGTCGCCTCCGGCCACGCCGCGACCACCGCGACGCCGCTCTCGACTCCGCCCTGCTTGATCGGCGAAAAGAAGTGCACTTCGGCGATTCGCTCGGCCGGCACCTGGGCGGCGATCGTCTTTAGAAAACGCTCACGCGTTTCGGTCAGGACGCCGGTCATCGCGCGGCGGGCTGCGACGTACCGCCGGCAATCGCGCGCGATTCGAGCTCGCGCTCGACGTACAATCTGAGAATGTGCATGAAGTCCTGGGCGTTCGTGACGACACCGAACGCCTGGTGAGTACCGCGGTCTTTGAGTTTGCTGACAACGAACTCCGACGAATCGACGCAGATCGTCGGCAGCTCGCGCATCATCCCGTCGTCCTGCTGCACGAACGCGGGCAGCATGTTCCCCGTCGCGATGGCGTGCAACGCCGTCGCGATCATGATGGCGAACGTCGCCTTGATGGCGTGCACTCGCATGGCATCCTGCGCCGCGAGCATGTCGGTGATGACGCCGGGCAGCGGTCCGTCATCGCGAATGGAGCCGGTCAGCACGAACGGCACGTTGTGCTTGACGCACGAATACATGATGCCGTCGGTGATGATGCCCTTCTCGACCGCGTTCGCGATCGACCCGGCGGCGCGCACCATGTTGATGGCGCGCATGTGCAGTCCGTGACCGCCTTGCGTGATCTCCCCGGTACCCGTCATGCCGAGCGTGGTGCCGTAGATCGACGCTTCAATGTCGTGGACCGCGACCGCGTTTCCGGCGAGCAGCGCGCCGACGTAGCCGTTCGCGATGAACCAGCTCATGTCGCTGCGTGCACGAGAATGAACGAGCGCCGGCCCCGTGACCCACACCGGGTACCCGCCCCGCTCCTTCTCCTCGACGAGCAGCCTGGCCATGTTCGCGTAGTCGATCGGCTTTTCGCGCGAGACTTCGCTCGACATGAACGTGAACGCGTCGGGATCGACGCCGTGCGGCACCATGTGCGTCTGCACGAAGATGCCCTGGCTGCCGTCTTCCTTGTCGCCGACCGCGACGAGATCGCCCGCTTTGAGGCGGCGCCCTTCGCGAACGTAGACAGTGCCGTCGCGCATGAGCACCAGGCCGGAATCCATGCGCGGTTCGCGCGGCGCGACCCACTGCCCGTTCACGCGAACGAACGTCGGAAGGTTGGTGGTCGAGAAGAAGCCCTCGGGCAGCACGCCGTCGACGGGAGCGGGAACGAATCGCGCGTCGGGAACGTTGGCAAAGCGCGAATCAGAGAAGTCGGGAGGCGAGAAGGTGGCCACGCCCGCAATTTCGCCGGGCGTGACCAAGGATGCTAGCGGTGATACCGCGCCACGCTGCGCTTGACGGGTCCGTTGTCTTGCGGCGTCTCGGTGACGACGAGGAGATCGCCGTTCGTGTCCAGCCATAGCGTCATTCGGCCGTTGACTTGAATCAGACCAGACTTCGGCCCCGCCGCCAAGGCGAAGTCAACGTGGCCGCTCCTCCACTGGGCATTCAGCGCGACGGTGTCGCGTGTCACGGTCATGGCATACTCGACGCCCTTGATGATCATCGTTCCCGCGATCGGCCCGCGCACGCGCAGCGCGCCGGCGCTGTCCGGTTCGGCGATCTCGAACGTGATCGAGCCCGAGTCCTGGACGAACTTCAACGCGCGATCGGTCTGCTCGAGCGTGTAGGTCTCCTGCGGCTTCCCGCTAACCGAGTCGTACGACACCCAGCGGCCGGAGATGTTCGGGACGCGCTGCGCGCCGGCCGCGGTGGCCGCGAGTGTGAGCGCGGCGCCAAGGGCGAGTGAGCGACGTGGCATGGGTGTACTCCGCGTAGGGTGTTGAACGACTGGCGTCGCATGCATGGCGATCGGCGATGTCATCGACGAAGGCGATGCTGCCGACGATCGGCCCGATGGCCCCGATGGCCCCGATGGTACTGATGCCGCTGATGTCGCTGATGCCGGCGCGGGTACCGACGCGGCGGGCGCGTGGCGCGGCACGGCGATCACGAGCACGACGAGCAGCGTTGCGACCGCCGCGAACCACGATCCGCCGAGCTCCACACGCGAATTCGGTCCGAGGATGATGCGCTCGACGCGGCGCCTGAGCGGTCCGCCGTTCGCCGCCGCCGACAGCGCGAGACTGGCGCGCGACTCCTCGAGCATGAGGAGCATCGTTCCGTATCGCACACGGTCGGCGCCCGAGACGAGGATGGCAAGATCGTCGCAGCAGTTCTCACGTTCTTCGCGAACCCGCGCCGACGTCCACCACGCCGCCGGATGAAAGAAGAGCAGCGTCTCGACGCTCGTCTGCGCGAGATTCACGATCGTATCGTACCGGCGAATGTGCGCGAGCTCGTGCGCGATCATCATCTCGAGCTGCGCCGGTGCCGCGCTCGCGAGCAAGCTGATTGGAACCAGGACCATGGGCTCGATCCAACCGACGACCATCGGCACGTCGACGCGCGCCGACTGGACAATGCGAACGGCGGCGCGAATACCAAGTCGTTGGGCAAGCTCGCCGGCGACTTCGCGGAGCTCGCCGGCGACCGCCGAGATACCGCGGTGTCCGAGCCGCCAGACATGCATGACGCCGACGCATGTGCGCAGCGACAAGAGGGCGATACCGAGCAGCCACGCGGCGACGAGCCACGGCAGTGCGCGGTCGATGTGGACGCGCAGCGAACCGGCGCGCGACGTGAGCGACGGCGATGCCGCCGCCCGCGTGCGCTGCACCGCAACGCGCATCGTGGATGCTGCGGGAGCCGCCGACGAAACAGCCGGCGTTGCATCGATCGCGAACGGCCCACGTTCCGCGTTGAGCGGCGCCGATCGATGAATGGTGAACAGCGTCGTGGCGACCGGCGCCGCGACCATGAGGCCGAGAGCCGAGAGCGCGATGAGATACCGCGTGGCCGCGGACGCGCGTCGCGTCATCCACAGCGCGAGGGCGGCCACGATGGCGATCACACCGCCTTCCCACGCGGCATGCACGAGCGTCCAACCGATGACGTCAATCATCGCGCTCCTCCTCTTCCTCGCGGCGCTTCATCGTGTCGAGCAGTCGGCGGATTTCCTTGATCTCTTCCGGCGATGCACGCCGCGTGGACAGGGCTTGCATCACGAGACCGGCGGCGGAGCCGTCGAAGGCGCTCTCGACCAGGTCGCTCACCAAGCGCCGCTTCACGGCCGTTTCGTGCACGGCCGCGGCGTACACGTGCGAGCGCGACGATTCGTCGCGCGTGACCAAGCCTTTCTCCGCCATGACCTGCAGCGTCTTGAGGACCGTCGTGTATCCGATGTCGCGCCGTCGCTTGATGCGCTCGTGCACGTCGCGCACGGTCTGGGGCCCGTGACGCCACAGCAGGCGCAGGAGCTCGAGCTCGGCGGGCGTGGGGACGGGGTGGGCGGACATGTGACGCAATCTACGACGGCTCTCGTACTTGTCAATACGAGAGTCGTCGTACTTCGGGTCGAAGCCGCCTGACCACGGCCAGGAGCGGACGGCCACGGACCGGCACGGAGACGGCGTCAGCACGTGCGTTGCACGTGAATTCATTTGAAAAAAACTCAGGATGCTTCGCGTTCCGAAGCATCCTGAGGGTCTCGTTCTTTCGCCGTCGTTCACCGTTCATTCAAGTTCCGTCACAGTTCATTCACACGACACGGCAGTTCACGGTGAACGCCGTCTCCGTGCCGTTCTGTGCTCGTCCGCCGGCGTCCGTGGTTACGGGTACGACAACACGCACCCACCCGCCCCACCATTGAACGCATTGCTCCACAGCGTTTGCACCGGGAACGTTCCCGTGCTGAGCGTGATCTTCGCCGACGCGCCCTGGCCCGATGAAATCCACGCGCACTTGTCGCCGTTCTCCGCACCGCTGCTGTCCAGCCAGCCGCCGTTCGGGAACTGATCGGAGATCGTCTCGGCCAA
Source organism: Gemmatimonadaceae bacterium (assembly GCA_035606695.1). Lineage (NCBI taxonomy): Bacteria > Pseudomonadati > Gemmatimonadota > Gemmatimonadia > Gemmatimonadales > Gemmatimonadaceae > Gemmatimonadaceae bacterium. The sequence goes on along the minus strand of DATNEW010000026.1, from coordinate 156,561 downwards.
CTCGTGACCGCCGACGATCGTGACCCCCGCGTTCGCGCCCATGTTCAGGAAGTTGGCGCCGCAGCTGGCACCCGCATCCGTGATGTACGGCAGGTTCGTGTACGCGACGTTGCCGGCCGTCGACGACGTCGAGCTGTGATACGCGCAATACTGCGAACCGAAGCCCGAGGAGTTGGCACCATGCGCCGTGGCGATGACGTACTGCGAGCTCACGTTGCTCGACGCCGTGGTATTCCCGAAATGATTCGCCGCACGCACCGCCTCGGCCGCGAGCTGCGACTGCGAGGGACGCCGCGGTGCCGCGGAGGCGTTGTCGAACCACACACCGATCAGAATGTTCGCGGGATTTCCGGCGTGCGTGCCCGACGAGCCGCATTGCACCGTACCCACCGCGACGCCCTGGCAGTACTGCGTCACGCTGTTCAACCAGCTGCTGCCGCCGACGCCTCTCAGGAAATTCTGAACGAGCGTTGCTTCGCCCGACGGATCGTTGCTCCACTGGGAGCCGTAGAAGACCACGTACACACGCGGCGACGTTTCGACGCCGATACCGCCCACACCGCCGTGATACGTGAGATTCGCCCCGGCGGTGGCCGCCGCTCCGGTGGCCGCGTTGCCGTGACTCGCGCGGAATGCATCCATCCCGTCGATCGTCGGGTGAATGATCGCGTGATCGAGCACCTCGTCATTGTCGTTGCCTTGCCCATTCCCCTTGTCGAACGTGGCGGAGATGTCTCGTGGCGCAGGTGGCGCCACGGGACTCGGCGATTTCTCCGAGCACGCGGCAAGGAACATCAGGGACACGATGGCGCCGGCAAACCGCGCGGCGTGGGGGCGGGGGCGGGGGCGGGAACGATGATGCATCTGCGGATTACTCCTGCGAACGATGACGCGTGCAGTCGTAAGCGACGCACGCAAGCAAGCACACCACGGCATCGTGATGGTCAAGCACACACTGGGTGTTTCAGTTGTTCATCGGTGGCGCCTTCGCCAGCCAGTCTTCCGACCGCGACGTTCCAGGACTTTGTGAGGCTCGCTCCGCCTCGCGCGCGTGCAACGCAATGCAACTCAACGCCCGCGCATGGGGGCCGATTTTACGGCGTACAGAAACTGTTAGCTAGATGTTTACGAACAGCGACGCACTAAGATTTTGTAATCTGGGAACTTTTTTGAAGCGGCCTGAAGAGCAGCTAGAGCAGCGCCACGGGGTCCCGATCGAGGGTGACGCGCATCTCTCCGTCCTTCGGCACGGGGAAGCGCTCCAGGAAATAGCGGCCGAGCCGGGTGAGGTCCGCGGCGCGTTCCGCCTTGAGCAGCACGTGCCAGCGCCAGCGGTTCTTGATCCGCTCCACCGGGCACGGCGCCGGTCCTATGATCGAGAGGCCCGCCATCGGTCGCTTGCGAAGCAAGCCGTGCAGCCACGTCGTCGCCGCCGTCGCGAGTGCGGCGGTTCCCGCCTCGGTCTTGCCGCTGAACACCACGTTCGCCAGCCTCACGTTGGGCGGATACGCGGGCGTCACCCGCCCATCCAGCTCGAGCCGCGCGAACGTATGGTAGTCGTGCGACACCGCGCATCGCACGGCGTGATGATCCGGCACGCGCGTCTGAATGAACACGCGGCCGCCCTTCGGACCACGTCCCGCGCGGCCCGCCACCTGGCTCAGGAGCTGAAAGCACCGTTCGCTCGCGCGGAAGTCGGGCAGATTGATCCCGACGTCGGCGTCCACCACGCCGACCAGCGTCACATTAGGAAAGTCTAAACCCTTGGCGATCATCTGCGTACCCAGCAGGATGTCGACCTCCCCGCTCGCAACGCGATCCAGAATCTCGGCGTGCGCCCACTTGCCGCTCGTCGTGTCGACGTCCATGCGGGCGATGCGCGCGCTCGAGAAGCGGTCCGCCAGCAGACGTTCGACTTGCTGCGTACCCAACCCGCGCTGGCGCAACACGGTCCCGGCGCACTGCGGGCACACGTCGCGCAGCGGCTGCGCGTGCTGGCAGTAGTGGCAGATGAGCCGCTCCGGCGTGCGATGATACGTCAGGCTGATCGAGCAATTCGGACACGTCTCGACGAAGCCGCACGCGCCGCACTGCACGAAGCTCGCGTACCCGCGGCGGTTGAGCAGGAGAATGCTCTGCTCCTTTTTCTGCAACCGATCGGACAGCGCGCGCTCCAACTCCTCGCTGATCACGAGCCGCAGCCAGGAACCCGCGTCCTCGGCTTCTCGCTTCGCCTTGCCGGCGTCGCGGCGATCGATCACGTCGACTTTCGGCAGCTTGCCCGCGCCGACACGATCGGGCAGCTCGAGCAACTGATACTTTCCGCCGTGCGCGTTGGTCCAGCTCTCGAGGCTCGGTGTCGCGCTGCCGAGCACCACGATCGCGCCCTCGGCGCGCGCGCGAACGATCGCGACTTCGCGAGCGTGATAGCGCGGCGTCTCGCCCTGCTTGTAGCTCGACTCGTGCTCCTCATCCACGACGATGGCGCCGAGGTTGGCGAGCGGCGCGAAGATGGCGGAGCGTGCGCCGACGGCGATGCGCTTGCGTCCCTCGCGCAGGGCGAGCCATTCGTCGTATCGCTCGCCGTCGCTCAACGCGCTGTGCAGCACGGCGATCTCGTCGCCGAACACGGCGCGAAAACGATCCACCGTCTGCGGCGTCAACGCGATCTCCGGCACCAGCACGATCGCCGACTTCCCCTGCTCCAGCACCACGCGGCGCAGCAACTCGATGTAGACGAGCGTCTTTCCGCTGCCCGTGACGCCGTGCAGCAGGAACACCTCACCGGGAGCGCCGGTGTGCAGGCGATTGATCGCGTCGCGTTGCGCCGCCGACGGTTCGTGCCGCGCCGCCGCTTGCACCGCGCGCCACGCGAATGGATCGCGCGAGATGACTTCGGTTTCGACCGACACGATGCCGCGCGCGACGAGCGCCTTGAGCACCGACGGCGAGAAGCTCAGTCGATCGGTGAGATGCTCGACCGCGACGCGTCCGCCGAGCGACTCGATGAGCTCGAAGAGTGCGCGCTGCTGCGGCGCGCGCGCGAAGATTCGCTCACGGTGAATGAGCGACGGCAGATCGCGCCGCAACTCGGCGACACGGCGCGTGCGGCGCACGGGTTCGGGCGTCGCATGCGACGAGAGCGCGGCGGGCAGCATGCTTCGAAGCGCGAGTCCGAGCGGGACGATGTAGTACTCGGAGAGCCAGCGCGCGAGCGCGAGCATGCGCTCGCTCATCACGGGCTCGGCGTCAGGGAGCGCCTGGACGCGTTTTGGCTTGACGCCTTCCTTCGGCTCGCCGACTCCGACGATGATGCCGACTTCCTTGTGCGTGCGGAATGGCACGACCGCGCGCATCCCGATGCGCGCGCGCTGCGCGTCGGCGTCGTCGACTTCGTAGGTGAAGTTGCGGAAGAGCGGCAACGGGAGGGCGACGTCGACGAGCATGGCCTAGCAAGTTAACGCGGGGGCACCGAGCGATCGTATGCCTCCCCGCGCCTCTTTGGGTCATGGTCCGATCGCGTCGCGCGCAGAACGGATCATGCGCGACCCGACGTTCCTCTCTTGTATAAACCCAACCGTTGGGTTATATATCATGCCGGCTGTGCTGCGTCTCGGCGGCTTCCGCGTTCTCGTTCTGTTTCCGCCGCGCGAACATCCGCCCCCTCACGTGCATGTGGTAAATGCCGACGGGATTGCGGTCATTCAACTGGTACAGGAACGCAAGTGCCAGACAACGATGCGGGTTGATGGCATGAAGCCAAGAGACGTGCGAAAGGCCGAGCAGATCGTCACCGAGCACACGGCGCTACTGCTGAAGCGTTGGAGAGAGATTCATGGCTAGACGATTCAAGACCGGGTCGCCGCGCGCGGCCTCAGCGTGCTACGATGCCCACCGGCACCGCATCGTCATAGAGCTCACGAACGGGTTTTTCGTCGGCGTGCCGATCGCCCGCCTCCGAGAGATTCGAGAGGCCGAGCCCGAACAGATCGCGGACATCGAAGTGATCGGTAAAGGCAACATCCTGCATTTCGAGGCACTTGACGCCGACTACAGCGTGCCGGCGCTGGTCGTCGAGGCGATCGGCCAAAGACTCGCCGCGCGTGAGTTCGCTCGCGTCGCGGGTGGGTCGACGTCGGACGCGAAAGCTGCGGCTGCTCGAGCGAATGGAAAAAAAGGTGGAAGGCCGCGGAAACGCGCCGCTTCAACGGAGTAACAACGCGCGGCGAATGGCGCAGCGCTAGCGCAGTCTCGCCCGCTCCAACCGCACCACTCCGTTGGGATCGATCACCGCCATGTAGATCACACCGGGCCCGAACCCCGCCACACTGCGAAACCTTGGCAATTGGACGCGGTCGATTACCACACCGCGGCGATTCACCACGTCGTACACCGGGCGACCGTCCGCGATTTGCGTCGTGCGAATCCAGAGATTGCCGTCCTCGTCACTCTCGACCGAATGCTCGCCGAACGCCGGAGCATAATCGGCCACCTCAGCGAGCCCCGGCCGCACGGCGATGTTTGGCGTCGGCGACGGATACCGACCCGCGACGCCGCCGCGACCCGCACCGCTGCCTCGGCCGCCGGCGACACGCTCATATTGGTCTTGCCGTTGCGCGACCGCCGAGTCGATCAACTGCCGCTTGCGTGCGTCGTCGACGTGCTGCCAGTCGAACGGAATTTTCGGCGACGACGACCAGTGGCCCGATGGATCGAGCCAATCGATGTGAAAATCGCGGCCGCGCACCACGGCGAGCGTCCCGTCGCGCAGGAGTATCCACTGGTCGATGATCGGCATCGGATCGGGCGTCGTCTCGATCGCGCTCGCCGAGCCGGTTTCGTCGAGCTTGATTTGCCTGCGGAATTTCGGAATGTGAAGCCACGCGAGTGTGTCGAGCCCGCGCGTCTGCGGATCGACACGTACGATGACGCTCGAATCGAGCCGCACACCGTCCGGCCGCAGGAAGTCGGGCATGTTGTGATTGAGCATCGCGCCGACCTCGGTCAGCTTGCCGTTCTCCACCAGCGGCATGCCGGTGCGCAGCGTCAGAACACCGCCAAGCACGCCGCGCCCGCCGAAGTACACGAGTCGTCCGCGCGGATCGAACGCGGACACGCCGCCCCAGCTCGCGGCGAGCATCGGCGCTTCTTCGGGACGCGGCATCGCCATGATGCGCCCGAGAACGCCGGCGGGCGTGATGATGAACATCGACAGCGAGGATGGCACCATGAGCAGCGCGGTGTCGCCACGATAGCGCACGAGCGTCGACCAGCTGTAGCTGTAGGTGTTCGCCGTGGCATCCGTCGAGTCGGCGACGACGGTGGCGCGCGAGAGCGTCGAATCGAGCAGGAGCACTCGCCGGCCGCGCGTGTCGTTGATCAACACGCGTCCGCCGGGCATCGCCAGCGCATTCGTCACGCTCGCGAGAACCATAGACGTGGGCGTCATGTGCTCGAGCACACCGATCTGGCGAATTTGCGGCGGCGCCTGCGCGTCCGCTGCCGATGCCGTCAGCACAATGACAAGAATTAGCAATCTCATATTGCCCTTAATGGATGCGAGCACGCTCGAGGTGAACGGCTCCGGTCGGATCCTGCACGGCCATGTAGATGACGTCGCGGCCAAACCCGGCAATCGTGCGGAAGCTCGGCAATTGCACCCGATCGATCAGTTCGCCCCGTCGATTCACGACGTCGTACACAGGTCGACCACCGACGAGCGTCGACGTGCGAATCCACAGGTTGTCGTTCATGTCGGCGAACGCCGCGTTCGCTCCGAACGGCGGCACGTAATCGGGCACGTCCTGGATCTCGGCGCGGACGATTATTCCTGGAACTTCTTGGCCGCCCATCCCACTGCCGACGCCGCCACTACGCCCTCCGCCGCCGCGTCCACCGCCGCCGCGTCCCGGCCCAGACTGAGTCGCACGCCGGCGCGCCAGGCTGTCCCTCCGCGTTTGATCTTCCTTCGTCGCCGAGTCGATGATCGCCATCTTGCGCGCGTCGTCGAGTCGCTGCCAATCGAACGGCAGCTTCGGCGCAGACGTCCAGCGACCGCCGGCCGCCAGGAAATCGACGTGAAAATCCCGCCCGCGGACGATCGCGACGGTCCCATCGCTCAGCACCGCCCACGCGTCGACGACGGGGAGCGGACGGTACGTCTGCTCGATCGCGGTGTTGTATCCGTCGTTGTCGAACACGAATCGCTGTGGCGTGTATGCGATCTTGATCGCCGCGATCGTGTCCGTGCGGCGCGCGGAGAGATCGACCGCGACCAGGAACGCGCTGTCCGGCTTTGGAATCTTCTGCTTGCCGGTCATGGCGCGGCCGCTCGCGTCCGTCGCGCGCAACGTGCCAATACAGCACCGCACGACGATGCCTTCCGGTCCAGCGGCGGTGTGATAGACGAGACGGCCGTGCACGTCGAATCCGGGAAGTCCAAAAACCGGGAACAGATGCTGCGCGTCATCAGGGTGCGGCACGGCAAGGATGCGCCCCAGCCGGCCGTCGGGGCGGACGACGATCATCGACAGCGATCCGACGTCGACGAACAATGCCGAATCACCGCGGAAGTGAATCAACGAGCCGACCTGCCGGCTGTACGCCTCCAACGTGGCGTCCGTCGTGTCGGCAATGACGATCGGGTGCGACAGCGTCGAATCGAAGACCAGGAGCCGCCGGCCACGCGCATCGTTCACCAGGACGCGGCCATCGGGCAGCGGAATCGCGCCGGTGGCGCTGGCCAGCGAATCCGTCGTCATGTGTTCCAGGCGGCCGATCTGGCGAACGGCGGGCATCTGCGCCCTTAGCGCGGGAGCCATGACGAGTGCTGTAATGAGCATTCTCATATCAGGCCCTAGTGGATACGAATCCGCTCGAGATGGACGAGACCGGCCGGGTCCTTGACCGCCGTGTACGCCACACCGGGACCGAATCCCGCGATCGTACGAAATGCCGGCAACTGCACGCGATCGACCAGCTCGCCGCGACGATCGACCACGTCATACACCGGCCGGCCGTCCGCCATGGCGGTCGTGCGAATCCAGAGATGGTCGTCCGCGTCAGCGATCGCGCCGCCTTCCTCGAACGGGCGCTCGTAGTCGGGGACGTCCGATACGTCGGCGCGCGCGGTCACTTCGGGAATCGGAGTGCCGCCGCGTCCGGGCCGCGCACCGCCGCCACCTCCGCCACCGCCGCCGCGCCCACCGCCGCCACCGCCGGGGCGCGCAGCCGACCGGGTATTGAGACGCTCGTCGATCGCCTGCTCGGCTCTTGCACTCGAGTCGATGACGGCGAGTTTGCGCGCGTCATCCACACGACGCCAGTCGAACGTGAGCTTCGGCGACGCGCTCCATCGGCCGTCGGTGCCGAGCCAGTCGATGTGGTAGTCTCGACCACGCACGACAGCGAGCGAACCATCGATGAGCACCGCCCACGCATCGACATACGGGTACGGCATGCGCACGCGTTCGATCGCTTGCACGTACCCTTGCTCGTCGAGCCGAATGCGCTGCTTCTCCCATTCGAGCTTGATGGCTGTCAGTGTATCGGAAGCGCGCGTCTCGAGATCGACACGCACCAGGAATCCACTGTCCGGCTTCGGCACGGGCCGCGAGCGCTGCGATCCGTCACCCATGCGCGCGGGACGCTCGACGCAGCACAGGATGAACGTGCCTTCCATCCCGGCAGGCCCGTGATAAATCAATCGGCCCGCGGCGTCGAAGCCCGGCAGACCGAACACACTCCCGATGAGAAATTGCGCCTCGTCCGGATTCGGCACCGCCTTCACACGTACGATCTTTCCCGACGGATCGATGACGAGCATCGACAGCGATGCGATGTCGACGAAGATCGACGTGTCGCCGCGATAGCGGACGAGCGTGCCGGCATCGCGACCATACGCGTTGGATGTCGCGCCCGTCGTATCGGCGACGACGATCGGATGAGCGAGCGTCGAGTCGAACAGCAGCAACCGGCGGCCGGTGATGTCGTTCACCAGCACTCGGCCGCCAGGGAGTTGCAGCGCGTTCGCGGCGCTGGCGAGCGAATCATGCGTCGCGTGCTCGAGCCGCCCGAGCTGGCGAACCGCGGGGCGTTGCGCACCGGCCTCGATCGCAAGCAACGCGGCACTCGCGAATCCGCTCACCACCATACGTGCGAGTTTTCGCATGGTCACCTGATCCGCGCTCGCTCGAGCCGGACGATTCCCGCGGAGTCCTTCACCGCCATGTAAATCACGCCGGGGCCGAACCCCGCGAGGCTGCGAAACGCCGGCAACTGCACTCGGTCGATCACTTCGCCGCGCCGGCTGACGACGTCGAACACCGGCCGGCCGGCGACGACGTTCGTCGTTCGAATCCACAGATTGCCGTCCGCGTCCGCGTTGAGGATCGGACCGGAGTTGATCAGGTTTGGCCCACCGGCTTGCGACGGAAACGGCGGCACGTAATCGAACACGCTCGAGAGCGGCGGTGCGACCGCGACAATCGGCGCGAGGTCGCCGCCGCCTCGACCGCTCCGTCCGCCACCGTTCACGACGCGATCGTACTGCGCCTGCCAGCTCTTGACGGTCGAGTCGATCAACGCCTGCTTGCGCGCGTCGTCCAGACGCCGCCAATCGAACGCCATCCTCGGCGTGGAGCTCCATGTTCCGTCAACGCCCAGCCAGTCGACGTGATAGTCGCGCCCGCGCACGATCGCGACGGTACCGTCGTGCAACACGATCGAATGATCGACCACCGGCAGCGGATCCGGCACGTTGACGATCGACGTCAAGTGTCCCGCGTCGTCGAGTTTCAGCTCACGATCGAGTTTTGGTATTCGAAGCCACGCAATCGTGTCCAGTTGCCGCGTCGGCGGATCGACGCGGAGCAGCGGCGCCGAATCCGTCCGCTCGGCCCAGCGCGTCATCTGGTCCTTGAGAATGAGATCCCCGCGGCCGAGCATGAGAATGCCGGGCAACAGGCTCAGCGCGTTGGAGTAGATGAGCCGTCCGCGCGCGTCGACGCCGCTGCCGGCGGCGATCATCGCTTGCGCGTCGTTGGCGCGTGGAATGGCCATCACTCGTCCAACCGCTCCGCGCGGTCCGATCACAAACATCGACAGCGACGTTTGATCGATCAACAGCGCGCTATCGCCGCGATAATGGATCAGATTGGCCGGACGTTGTCCGTAGATGTTCGCCGTGGCGGCCGTCGTATCGGCAACGACGGTCGCGTGCGCAAGCGTCGAATCGTACCGCAACACGCGATGGGCGATGCGATCGTTCACGAGCACACCGCCGTCGGGCATCACGAGCGCCGACGCGATACTGGCCAGCGAATCGGTCGTGACGTGCTCCAGGCGGCCGATCTGCCGCACTGGCGGCGGCGCCTGGGCACCGAGCGCCGCGCCGGCGAAGGCGACGGCGGCCGTGATGAGTATTCTCATAACACCCTCAATGGATTCGCGCCCGCTCGAGGTGCACACGCCCGGTGCGATCCTCGAACGTCATGTAGAGTACGCCATTCCCGAACCCGGCGATCTCGCGAAACGCGGGCAGCTGCACGCGATCGACGAGCGCACCGCTCCTGTTCACCACGTAGTAGACCGGTCTGCCGTCGACGACGGTCGTCGTGCGGATCCACACGTTGCCCTCGCTGTCGGGATGGATGGAGAAATCGGAGAACGGCGGCAAATAATCGGGCAGTTCCGCGGTCGACTCGGCCAGCGCGATCGTCGGAATCGCTTCCGCGCCGCCGCGTCCACGGCCCGAGCTCCCTGAGGCACCGCTCTGTTGACGCGCGTCCTCGTCGAATTGCCCCTGCCAATGCGCGACGACCGAATCGATCAGGGCGCGCTTTTGCGCATCATCCACACGCCGCCAATCGAACGCGATCTTCGGCGACGACGTCACGCGCCCCGCCGGGTCGACCCAGTCGACATGAAAGTCGCGTCCACGCACGATCGCCAGCGTGCCGTCGGGCAGAACCGTCCACTCGTCGATGAGCGGCAATGCGTCCGGCGTCAACGTCATCGCCGTCACGAATCCCTGCGCGTCCGCCCTGAAGCCGCGACGATAGTTCGACGTCTTCACCCATGCGACGGTGTCGAGCAATCGGGTCGCCGGGTCGGCTCGCACGACGGCCGCGGTGTCCGACGTTCGTAATTGTTGCAACAGCGACTCGCCGATCGGCGTCGGGGCTCCATCCGCATAGACCTGGAGTTTGCCAGACAGCGAAATCACGCCGGGCAAGCCGCTCGCGTGACCGAGATAGATCAACCGCCCGCGCGAATCGATGCCGGGCGCCGCCCATCGACCCGGCTTGAGGCCCGCGACGTCGCGCGCGCGCGGAATGGCCATCGTCCGCGCGATGTTTCCGGTCGGACCGATCACGAACATCGACAACGTCGAGGGGACGATGAGAAGCGCACTGTCTCCGCGATATCCGATCAGCGAAGCTAGGCTTTGCCCGTATGCGTCGGCGGTCGCACTCGTCGTATCCGCAACCACGACGGCATGGCCGAGCGTCGAATCCAGGAGCACGATCCGACGCGCGATGACGTCGTTGACCAAGATTCGGTTGCCGGTGAGGCCGACCGCGGAGAAGACGCTCGCCAGGCCGGCGGAGTCCGCCGATACGGCCTCGAGTTTCCCGATCTGTCGAATCGCAGGCGCTTGCTGCGCACGAGCGCCGGCCGCGACGCACACCGCCAATGAGAGAACTGGAATCGGCCGCATCAGCGACCTCCCCCGCCCCGTCCACCGCCACGCTCGGCCGCCACGCCGGCCGGCGGCGGGAACACCGGCGCCGAGAGATTCGGGGTGCCGGATCGCACCGCCAGGAGAAACCGTTTGTCGAGATGCGACGCCGTCAACGGCGGCAGCTTGCGCCGTTGGGCCGGCGTCAACACGCCGCTGAGCATCGGTGCCAGCTTGATCAACAGATCGACGGATGCCTCGCGCGCGTGCACGTATCGCACGTACGCATCGTGCTGGCTGTAGCGCTCCGGCAGCGATGCGTACGTGCGAACCACCGGCCCCCAGATCGAATCGAGTCGCACGAGATACCAGCGATTCAACGTCGCGATGCTGTCCGCCTGCGGTCCGGTGAGCTTGAGCGTGTCCGCGCTGCGCAGAATGGTCGCCATGGGATTGATCAAGCCGCCCATTCCGTACATCGCCCGCAACTCGGCGGCAGTGGCCTTTGGTCCCGCCGTGGTGCGTCCCTGATCGAGCGTGCGTGTGAGTGCCTGGCGCTCGCGCGTCGGGCCGAGATCGACTCGCACGAGCGCCGTGATCGCCACGGGACTGCGCAGCGCGCTCGCCGCCGGGCTGGTGTTGCCGAAACGTGGATTCACCTGATAGGTGAATCGCCGCGCCTGCGGGTCGAACCCGCGCACGTACAACAACTGATTGTCGGGCAGGACGAACTGTCCCCAGCCGTGAATGTGATTCTGGCCGTGCAGCAGCAGGTCTGCGCCGGCGAGCGGATTAGAGATCGAGAAACTGAGCATCGTACGCTCTGGCATCCGCACGGCGATCGGATTGAAGTCCACCCGGAGCGTCGCGGTCGACGTCCACGGTGCCTCGCAACTGTTGCGCGCCGCGAGCGCGCCGAGCTGGCGAGTCAGGCAGCTTCGCGCGCCGGGCGAACTGTTCGCCAGGAGACTCGACATCGCCTCGCCGACCGCGGGGTCCGAGGCATGCGCTGGATCGAAGACGAATGCGCGATCGTTCGACGCATACCCGTCGCCGTTCACGTCGCCCGCAACAACCGGCGTGTACGGCAACCTGGACAGAAAAGTTTGAAACCAGTTGAGGCGGATGACGTCGAACAGGTTATACCCGACGTTCCCTTGAAGCTGATGCCGCCAATCGAATGACGCCCGACCCGTCGCGATCGCGAACGGATCGCCGACGGTGCTGGAGAATCCATTCGTGCGCTCGCGTACGCTGTTCAGCGTGTAGGTAATTCCCCACGTGTAGTGCGTGTTCGCGCCAACGGGTACCAGCGAGAACTGCAGTTGCCGAGTTGTCGAAGAGAGCTCCGAGCGCAGCTCGGTCACGTGATTGAACTGCGCCGCGACGCGCCCATCGCGCAGCGCGATCGCGCCGGTCCCCGGCACGATGCTCGACGGATCGACGAACACCGGGCGCCGCGCCTCGTCGGCCAGTGTGAAGCGCGACGTGGGCTGCAGGTTGAGATCGACGAATCCCGGCAGCTGCTGGTTGATCGAATAGATGCCGCCGATGGTGAGCAGCGCGCGATTATCCAGCACCGCGCCGCTCCACTGAAGATTTGAGCGCACGCTGCGCGGCGCCGCGTAGTTCGGCGAAAAGAGCGTGACGTTCGGCGCCGAGCTCGCGAACGCGGTACCGGTCGTCCCGTCGGCACAGGCGCTTGGAATGTTCGCGGTGTTCGCGAATGCACTCCAATTCGGGACCGGCGCGGCTGCGCCGGTGCAGCTCACCTGCTGAACGCCTGTGGCGAGTCCGTTCGTCACCAACGGCTGGCTCACGAGCGACGGGTTCGGCGTACCCTGAAACACACCGATGCCGCCACGAACCACGGCGCGCGGCGCCCGCGCCGCACCGCTGAAGGCCGCGATCTCGGGTGTCGTCCCGTATGTCCACGCGAATCCGAGTCGCGGACTGACGACGGCACGGCTCGGCAGCGCGGTATTAGAGATATTGAATAGGCGGCTCACGTCCGCGTTGGCCGCCGGCGAGTCGACGAAATGGTTCATGTCGAGCCGCGCGCCATATGTGATCTGGAGATCGTGCGTGGGGCGATACGCGTCGCCGAGCGCGACGCTGCCGAGCCATTCGCCTTCGTGCGAGCTGATCGTCGACAATTGTCGCGTGAACGACGCGTCACGTCCAGCCGCCAGGTCGGCGAGCGAGTTGAACGTGAAGGTGCCGAGCGTGTTCGATCCCTGGTCGGCGTCGTACCCGTCGCGGCGCAGGTCCGTCGTCAACTTCACGCGATGCTTGTTGTCTTCGCTGAACCATGACAGTTGGTTCGTCGCCTCGAGCACCGTCGTGGTCGACCGGAATTCCGTGGACGCGCCGCCGAACAACACCGGGGTCACGCCGCCCGTGCCATCGTCGAACGTCGAGGCCACCAAGACCCGCCCAGACGGCAGATCGAGGTATGGCGTCGAGAATCGCCGCGCCGCCGACGCCGAAAGGCCGCTTTCGCTGAGGACGAAACCGTAGTACGCCGAATGGTGCGCCTGAACCCCGCTGTTCCAGCTCGTGTTGTCGAACGCCGACGACGGCACGCCGGTCGTGGACAACTGTGCCGGCGACATGCGATTCCACGCGCCGTTCATCGTGACGTTGAACGCCTGTCCGCTGTTGGACGTCGGCGGCGTGAAGTCGAAGCTCCCGAGCACCACTCCCTGATCGCCCAGCCGGCTGCTCGGAAAGCGGTCCACCGTCGCGGGCACTCGTGCGTTGCCGAGAATGCCGACGAGCCGCGCGACCGAGTCCGTTGAAATCCCGACGGTGCGCAGTCCGAGCGGATCGGTGTTGAGCAGCGTGTGCAAGTCATTCGACGAGCGGCCGAGCTGATATGAGAAGTTGTAAAACGCTTCGTCGAAGCGAATTGGTCCCGACATGCCGCCGCCGAGATTGGCGTTGGTGTACTCCTGGCCGAGCGAGTGCCCCACACGGTCCGTCCACTCGAGCGGCGGCGTGTTGAGCAGCAGACTGCCGGTGCGCCGAATGAAGTTCGATCCGGAACTGATTCGCACGTTCGTGTGGCCGCCGCTGAACTGGCCCTGCGATACGTCGTACGGCGACAGCGCGACACTCACCGTGAAGTCACCGTCGCGCGGCAGGTCGGTGGCAACGCTGTTCATGCCGTTGAGCGACAGCGAGTTCTGCGTTGGATCGAGGCCGAGCGCCGAGTAGCCGGAGGGATCGCCGTCGACGCCGGGGATGAAGAGCAAACCCGGCGTCGTCGCCGCCATCACCGTCAGGTTGCCGAGATTCTCGATCGCCACGTTGGACGTGTTCACGACGCGATCGAGCCCGCTGATGTCGCTCGCGCTGTCGGTGCGCTGCGGCCGGTCGCGCTTGCCGAGCGTGACCATGGTGTCGAGTGTTGAAGACGAAAGCGTCAGCCGGACGTCCCCAATGAGAATATCCTCATCAGCCGTACGCTTGAGCTCGAAGCGCCGCGGCACGTAGCCGATCGCGCGCACGGTGATGAAGTAGTCACCCTCCCCGCCCGGGAACGTGATCGTGTAGCGCCCGTTGCGATCGGTGCGCCCGGTGCGATTGACGCCGCCGGAGAGCGTCGTCGCGATCACCGTCGCGCCGTTCAGCGGCTCGTCGGTACCGGACGCGCTCACTCGGCCGCGAATGACGTCGGCTTGCTGGGCGCCGAGGGCGGATTTAGGCGTGAGCGCGGCCGTCGCAATGACAAGAGCCATTGCGAGCGTACCCCGGAATCGATCGATCATCCCCCGCCTCTCGCTCGGCCGCGAAGTCCGATGAGTTGGTCGGCAGGCACGAATACGCCATCGGGACCCGCGGTCGCAGACGAGATGCTCGCGGGATCGAGATACGACCGAATGGCGGGCGGGAGCAAACTTCGCTGGCGTGACGACAGGAGTCCGGCCAAGGCCGGGACCAGCTCGTCGAGCGCACGCACCGTGCGGGCCGGCGCATCCGGAACGGGATTGTTTAGAGAACTATCACCATCGCCCGAGTGCACGGAGTAGTACGCCGACACCGGCGACCAGATCTCGTTCAGCCGGATCATGTACTTCCGGTTGAGCGTGGCGATGCTGTCCGCTTGCGGTCCGCTGAGCTGGAGGGAGTCGGCATCGCGCAGGAGCATCAACATCGGATTGATGATGCCACCGGGGCCGAAGCGCAGCAGTGAGGCGATGGCGTAATGAGAGAGTTGTGAAGTGTGGCCCGCCGAACGCGCGCGTGGCGACCGCACGTCGCGTGGCGTCACGGCTGCGTCTTGACCCGGCGACGCGGCTTTCGCGTCGCCCGGCGTGTCTCGTAACGCGGTGGCCGGCGGTGCTTCTACCACGAGAGTCTTCGCCACGCGCCGAACGGGCGCCGCGGCGCCGATGCTCACCGCCATGATCGAAAACAGCGCCACGACAGCGCCGCGCTGCGGCCACGCGACGGTCGATCGGCGATGCAACGGGTCGAGGATCGCGACGAGCCGCCCCTCGAACTCCTTGGGCCGCGCCATCGCGAGCGCCACCGACGGCGTGCGCCGACCGAAGCTGGTGACCATGTCGAGCAGGTGCTGCGCATATTCGCTGGGACGCACGCCGGCGCGCAGCACCATCTCGTCGCTCGCGAGCTCGCTCTCGATACGCAGTTTGCGCGCCGCGGTCCAGATGAATGGATTGAACCAGTACGCCACGCAACCCAGTGCGGCGATGCCGTGGCCCAGGAGATCGCGACGCCGAATATGGGCGAGCTCGTGAAGGAGCACCGCGCGGCGCCGTTCTCCGGTCCACTCCTTTGCAGATACAGGCAGCACGATCGCCGGCGAAAGCGTGTCGAACGTGAACGCCATCTCGACGTCCGGGCTCATCACGAGACGGGGCAATTCGTCGACGCCGAGCCGCCGTGCGGCATCGTGGAGCGCGTGTAGCCACTCCGTAGATTCCAGCGGCTGCGCGCGATGAATGAGCCGGCGAACGGTCGCCAGTCCGGCGAGCAGTCGCACGAGCAGCAGCAGCGCGCCGATCAACCACGCGAAGAACAAGACACGGGTGATGCTCAGATGATTGTGCGTGGATGAAGTCAGGCGAGCCGAGACGGAACGTGATGCATCGCTCGCCGGCGGCGCACCGTCGGCGTTCGGCAGCGATGAGACGCCGACGCCATTCGCCGTCGCGGACACGAGCGTCGACATCGGCGCGGGCAGCACAGCGACGCGCATCGGCATGTAGCGGTCGAACACGGGCACGAGGAGCGCACCGACGATCGCGGTAAGCCACACGAGATGCCGCGCCACGGCCGGTGCGCGATGCAGCACCCGGTCGCCAGTCGCGCCAAGCGCGAGCAGCAGCGTCGTCTTGAGAATGACGATCGCCACGGGACCCAGCGGCGCGAGCAGATCGAGTCTCATTCGTCCTCCTCGCGCTGTTGCGCGCGTCGAATGCGTTCCTGCAGCCGCGCGATGTCGCCGTCACTCAGCTTGCTGTCCGACATCCGCAACACCGCGGCGATGGTCTGATCCGTCGACCCGTCAAAAAAGGTGCGGATGACGTGGCGCAACGCTTCCTCGCGCACGTGCTCCGGACTCGCCGCCGGGAGATACACGTAGCGAAGATTTTCCTCGCGATACCGCACGTGTCCCTTCTCGACGAGTATCGAAAGAATCGACCGCACCGAGGAATAGCTGGGCGGATCGGGAAGGTCGTTCATGACGTCCGCGGCGGTGGCTTCACCGCGGCGGAACAGAATGTCCATGACCTGCCGTTCGCGGCGCGAGAGCGCCGGAAGCGCGGCACTGCGCTTGGGCATGCAAAACCTCAGATGCGGGTTTTTCCGCTACGTGCGGATTATTCCGCATCTGAGACTGTTTGTCAAGAGAAAATTTTCCGCGGGCAAAAAAAGAACACCACAGCGACCACGGACATGATCGGACAACAGCGGATCAGTTGGACACAGCGTTTTGAGTCAACGGCAGTTAACGGCAGTTAACGCCGTTCCGTGCCGGTCCGTGATCGTCCGACGTTGGTCCGTGGTAACTGTTTTTGACTCTAGTGGCGTCTCGGCGCGACCACTCTCCGGCCTATCGACTTTCTATCGAAAGCGGAAGGCGTACCCAGAACGTCGTCCCGTCCCCGAACACACTCTGCACGCCCACCTGCCCGCCGAGTTGCTGCGTCAACCGCCGCGTGATCGACAATCCCAATCCGGTTCCACCATACGAACGCGTGCGCGACTGATCGAGCTGGCGGAAATCTTCCCAAATCGTGTCGATCTCCTCGGGCTTGATCCCCACGCCCGTATCCGTCACCTCGAGCACCACCACGCCGTCGCCACAGTCCGCGGTGAGCGACACCGAGCCCTTGTTCGTGAATTTCACGGCGTTCGACAACAGGTTGAGCAGGATCTGCTTCACCTTCGTCTTGTCGGTGTGGATCTCGGGACACATCGGGTTCACGCGATGCGTGAACGTGAGCTTCTTCGTCGACACCATCGGCTCGACCTGCTGCGCCACTTCCCGAATGAGCTCGGGCAGCGTCACCGGCTCGACGTACACCGGCATCTTGCCGGCCTCGATCCGCGCCAGATCGAGAATGTCGTTGATCAGCGACAACAAGTGCGACGCCGCGGTGCGGCTGCGCGTGATGTAGTCGCGCTGGCCGGTCGTCAGATCGCCGCCGATGCCGTCGAGCAGCAGCGCCGAATACCCGATCACCGCGTTGAGCGGCGTGCGCAACTCGTGCGACATGTTCGCGAGGAAGTCGGACTTGAGCTTGTTCGCCTTCGCCAGCTCTTCCGATTGCCACATCAACCGCTCGTTCTGCTGCGCGAGATCCTTCGTCGCCGCGCGAACGCGTGCCTCGAGCTCACTATTCAGCTGCTTCAGCGCTTCGTACAAGCGCTCGTTCTCGGCCTGCTGCGTCAGATCGTGCAGCACCGACACGATGGCGATCGGTTCGCCGCGCTCGTTCCAGATCTTGCCCGACACGACTTCGACCGGCAGCTCGATCGCCGACGTCGGATGCGTGAGCGACATGCGCTCGCGGCGCATGCGTTCGTGCGTCAAGGCGAAGTCGGAGATGAACGACGTGAACTTCGTATCGTTCTGCCGAACCGCCTGCGATACGCGATAGCTCTGCTGAATTCCGCGCGGCCCGTGAAACAGCTGCTCGGCCTCGTCGTTCATCAGGATGATGTTCGTTGCGCTGTCGGTGACGAGAATCGGATCGGCGACGTTCTCGAGGATCAAATTCAGACGGTCGCGTTCGTCCGTCGCTTCGATCTCGGCCTGACGCACGCGCTGCACCTGGCGCTCGAGCTCGTGCGCGGCGCGGCGCAAGTCGGTGACGTCGCGCAGCACCGACAGCACGGCGTCCTCCGGACCCACGCGCTCGCCGAGTGGGTGGGCGAGCACCTCGAAGAGAAGATCGTGGCCTTCGTCGGGATCGACGAGATTGAGCTCGCGCGGGCCGCCCGTCGGCGTGCCGGCGATCGTCGCACGCGACAGAAAGGAGCTGAACAGCAGATTGTTCACTTCGACGGCGCGGCGCCGGCCCGGTGAATCTTCTTCGGTGACGAACAGCAGATGCTCGGCGCGCTTGTTCTGCACGACGATGTCGTTCGAGGCATCCGTGATCACCACGGGATCAGGAAGCGAGTCCACCATCTGCTGAAAGCGGCTGCGCTCCTGACTCACGCGATCGTAGCCGCGCTCGGCCTCGAGATGGGCGGCGACGCGGAAGAGCACCGGCCCCGCGAACATCACGACCGACGCGACTTCCTGCAGCATCGCCGCCGACAGCAGCGCGTCGACGATGACGACCCCGCCTGGTGCGCTGCTGAAACGGCGATCCTCGAGCGGCACCAGTCGCGCGCCGAGTGGGGCGAGCACTTGCTCGGCGTACGAGTCGGACCAGATCGCCGGCGCGCCGCGATAGTGCGGGCGCGGCATCGGCAAGGCGGTCCACGCGTCGAAGGGCACGCGAGCGCCGGCGCGCATCGGTCCTTCGCTCAGCACAGGCGACAGTGCGAGCGTGGCGACCATCCATGGATGACCGCGTTCTCCAATCGACAGCTCGGCGGGGGGCGGCTCGTCGAAGCCCACGGTCGCCGCAAGGGCGAGTTGCTCCTCGCCGGTATCGAACTGCAGCAGGCACGCACGGCGCGCGTTCGTCAGCGAAAGGATCGCGTTGAGCAGGAACGTGGCGGCCGCCGACAAATCCGGCGCTTCGGCCAACGCGGAAAGGAGCGCGAGATGACTGCGCTCTCCCGGCTGCGGAGCAAGGCCGCGGCTCGTCGATTCCAAGGTGGATGCCACCGTTTACCGGCTTAGTCGGCCTTCTCGAGCTTGAGCTTGATGTTCACGAAGTTGTACGGCGGCCACGGACCGGAGTACTTGAAGGACAGTACGTCTTCATACTTGCGGCTGGTTTCTTTCACACGCTCGTCGAAGCCCTGTTCCTGCGCGCGATCGACCAGGAACGCCGCGTTGAGGATCATGCGGTCGCCGATCGGTTTGTTCGAGCGGCTCGCCACCGCGACGGGCTTCAAGGCATCGTGAATGTCGGCGACGTATCGCGCGCTCATGTCCTCGAGCGCCGCGTCGATCAACCGGCCGAGCTGCATGCGCGCGAAGTAGGTGGACGTCGTCGTGTGCCGGCTGATCTCGTCCTTGAGGCGGCTAATCTCGTCGTTCGCGCGCTCGATCGTGGCGATGACCTTCTCGCGGTCCCACAACACCTTGAGGCCGAACTCGATCTTGTCCTGCATCTTTTCGAGCACGTCGCTGAACGCCTGATATGTCGAGCGTAGCAGCTCGGTCACGTCGTCTTCCGAGCGAAAGACGGTGCCGAACGACATCGGAATCACGGTATGCTCGCGCATCACGGTTTCGTTCACGAACTCGTGGGCAAGGACGTTTTCGCGCGTCGGATCATAGATCACGATCGGCGTGTCGCTGACGACGGCCGCCAGGTCCTGAAACGCGACGGTGAAGACGCGCTGGCCGCCGCCTATCCCGATTGCGCCGAAGTCGCGCGGGCGATCGCTTCGAACGATACAGTACACGTACTTACCACCGTCCAGAGCAGGAGAAGGACCTGCATCGGTCGCATGCGTCTCCAACATTGAGGACCTCGTGGGATGTTCGTCGGGCGGGAAGTCTTGGGAGTAAGATTCCCGGCGGACAGACAAAGCGCTAGGAGCCAGTGCATTCTTTATACCGACGAGGTCGCCGTAACTCATGGTCAATTCTGAACTTTTCCTAATGAACAGACGATTTTTGCGCTACTTGTTTACGGCGTTTTTGGCGATGTCCGCGCGGACCGTGACGGCCCAATCCGCCGACGCGGCTTCAATCCGGCATCAGGTGAGGACGTTCCGGTCGGAGCACGAGACGAACATCCTGAACGAGCTCGAGAGTTTTCTCGCCATACCGAATCTCGCGAGCGATACGGCGGGTATTCGGCGCAACGCCGCGCGGCTCGTTCAGATGATGGCCGCGCGACACATCGCGACGAAGCTGCTCGAGTCCCCGAGCGGCGGTCCGCCGGTGGTGTATGGCGAGTTGGAATCGCCCGGCGCGACGAAGACGGTCGTCTTCTACGCGCACTACGACGGGCAGCCGGTGGATACGACGCAGTGGGCGACGCCGCCGTGGCGGCCGGTGCTGCGTGACGGGCGGCTGTACGCCCGATCGGCAAGCGACGACAAGGCGCCCATCGAGGCGATGCTGACGGCGATCGATGGCTTAAGCGCCGCCAACATCAATCGGTCGGTGAATCTCAAGTTCTTCTTCGAGGGCGAGGAAGAGGCAGGCTCGCCGCATCTGCACGACAATCTCGTGCGCAACGCCGGCCTGGTCCGCGCGGACGCGTGGCTCTTCGGCGACGGTCCGATCCATCAATCGCGTCGCCAGGAAGTCGTGTTCGGCGTGCGCGGCGTGACGGGCGCCGAGCTCACGGTGTACGGTCCGTCGCACGGATTGCACAGCGGCCACTACGGCAATTGGGCGCCGAATCCGGTGACGCGGCTGGCCAATCTCATCGCGAGCATGCGCGACGACGATGGTAGAATACTCATTAAGACTTACTATAACGACGTGCGGCCGATCACGGCTGCCGAACGCCGGGCCATCGCGAACGTGCCCTCGATCGACTCGGCCATGCGCGTCGAGACGCAGCTGGCGGCGACCGAAGCGAACGACGCGCCGCTGGTCGAACGCATCATGCTGCCGGCGTTGAATCTTCGCGGCATTCGGGGCGGCGGCGTGGGCGCGACGGCGTCGAACACCATTCCCACCGAGGCAACGGCGTCGATCGACTTCCGGCTCGTACCCGCACAAACACCGGAGCACGTGCGCGCGTTGGTTGAAGCGCACTTGAAGTCGCGCGGGTACTTCATCGTGGACCACGTGCCGACCGCCGCCGAGCGTATGGCGCACGCGAAGATCGTGAAGGTGGCGTGGGAGGCAGGGTATCCCGCGACACGCGTGGCGATCGACTCGCCGCTCGCCAGGGCCGTGCTGCATGCCACGCAGGATGCGAGCGATGCGCCGGTCGTCGCGCTGCCGACGATGGGCGGGAGCTTACCGCTCTACGACTTCGAGCAAGTGCTGCACACACCGCTCATCGTGCTGCCCATCGTGAATCACGACAACAATCAGCACGCGGCGAACGAGAACCTGCGCTTACAGAATCTGTTCGACGGCATCGAAGTCTACGCCAGCGTGGTCGCGAGCCTGGGCACGTACTGGAAGTAGTCGAAACTTCAAAACTTCGGCCGCGTCCACACGGCGATGAGCCCGCACTCCTTGAGCGGGTTCATGTTCCGCGCGTATTTCGCCGGCGCCATCGATTCGCGCGGATACATCTCGACGCCGACCAACTCGTCGCGCCGCGTGTCCTTCACGATGTCGTCGAACGAGTCCGGCGTCGGCTTGCCGTTCAGGATCATCGTCGGCGAACAGGTGCCGACCGGCGCGCCGAATCGGTTCTCGGACGCGGGGCGATTCATGATGACCGACCATTCCGCATGTTGATACTCGACCTGCATTCCGGGCAGCTCGCGCACGAGCTCCGCAACAATGTCGGTCGTCGACAGGGTCTTCTCCGGCGACGCAAAGTATCCGGCGCCCGTGCGGCGGTTCTCCTCGAATGCATCCTGCCGACGCTGCAACTCGACGGCTGCGCGAACCGTCATGCCGTCGAGCCGAGTGACCCGATGCAGCGTGAAGTCCGCAATGTTCGTGCGGCCGGCGAGCAGTTGCACCTCGTCTTCGGTCGGCGCGAAGCCGACGGCGCGCACGTTCACAGCGCGCGAGCCCGGAACGAGACGGGTGAGCCGGAACGTTCCGTCTTCATCGGTCACCGTATCGCTCCTCGTGCCGAGCACGAGGATGCGCGCCGCGGCAACGGGCCGGCCATTCTCGTCGCGTACGCGGCCGGTGAGTCGCGTCGGCGTCGAATCCGCTGCCGCATCACGATGATCCGTGAGCACGTACAACGACAGATGCCGGAATGTAAATGGCGCGACCTCGACGGCGATCGCGCCGCTCGAGTCGGCGCCGCTCACCGCGCGGACGCGAACCTCGGTATGCATCGGTACGTCGCACACGATGAATGCGCCCGAGTCGTCGGTGCGCACGCTGTCGCCTTGCGTGCTCGCCTTGAACGAGCTCCTTGTCTCGTCCACGTTGGGCCACGTCGCGAACACCAGCACCTTCGCGAGCGGCATCTCATTCTCGGCATCGTGCACATGGCCGATGATGGCGGTGCGCGCATTCGGGTCGCCACACGCGCGACGGAGAATGGTGAGCGGGCCGGGCGTGCTCAGCGCGATCGTATGAATGCGATCGGTGATGGTGATCGTGACGTCCGACAGCTGTGCGCCGAGGGAGTCCAGGAGCGGATGATAGAAGCCGGCGACGTAGCGCCCGCTTGGCACGTTGGGGATGGCGAATCGCCCGATGGAATCGGTGGTCGCCGTGAAGCGCCGGTTGCCGAGTTTCGCGTCGGCCGCAACCAGTTGTACGTTCGCGCCCACGAGGGGCCGCTCGCTGATGCTGTCCCAGACGATGCCTTTGATCGCGGCGCGCTGAGGCGCCGGCGGTGCGTGCGGCGGTGGGTGCGGCGGCGCGCGAAACGCAAACGTCGCCGCGAGCAGCGCGAAGATCAGCACGCGCGCGGTCATCGCGAGCGCGTCCAGAACGCGACGACGCCGCAGTCGAGAAACGCCGGCAGATTGTAATCGGCTGGAACTTGCGAGCTGCGCGTGTACACCTCGATGCCGACGAGATCGTCGAAGTCGATCATGCGCACGATGTCGTCGTAGAACAGCTTGGTCGGCTTGCCGTTGAGGACGAGCTGTGGACTGCAGTTGCCCTTGAGCGTGTTGAGCTTGATCACCCATTCACCGCCGCGGCGTCCGTCCTTGTCGACGAACACGCTGGACAAGCCTTGCATCATGTGCGCGACGGGATCGACGTGAAGGACCGGGCCGGTGGTCGGGTCGAGAAACTGTCCCCCGCCGGTTCGGCGATGCGTCGCGAACGCGTCGGTGCGTCGCTGTGCTTCGGCCGCCGCGCGTGCAACGACCGGTGAGAGGACAGCGACGCGTTCGAGCGTGACGCTCACGGTGTCGGTTCGACCGGAGAGCAATTGCATCGGCAGCTCGGCTGGTGCGAATCCAACGCCGCGCACGACGAGCGAGCGAGATCCGATCGGCACGCGCTCGAGCGCGAACGCGCCGGCCGCATCCGTCACGGTGTCGTGCGTAGCCCCGAGAATCTGCACGCGCGCCGCCGCGATGGGATGTCCGCCCGCGTCATGCACGTGACCCGTCACGCGCGCGGTCGCCGCTCGGCCCACATACATCGAGACGTGGCGCACGCTTCCACTCGGTACTTCGACACCGATCGTTCCGCTCGAGTCGCTCTTGTTCAGCGCGCGCACGCGTACCGCGGTGTCCGCCGCGATGCCACAGATGACGAACGAACCCGATTCATCGGCCGGCCCACTTTGCAGGCGCGCCTGTGCGGGTTCCTTCGTGCGGCGGTCGACGGTGAGCCAACTCACGAGTGCGGACGCACCGGGCAGCGGCAGCTCGGTGTCGGCATCGTGGATCTGACCGAATACCGCGGCATTGGCCGTTGGATCGGATGGACACATCGCGCGCAGGAGTGCGTGGCCCGACGGCGTCGACAGAACGACGGTCTGCTCGGGTTGCGCGACGGTAACGGCGAACTCGCGCGGCTCCAGCCCAAGCGTATCGAGCGTTTGATGAAAGAAGCCGGCGTCGTAGTGGCCGAACGGCACGTCGGGCACCGTGAATTGTCCCGAGGAGTCGGCCGTCGCGGTGAACTGCTTTCCGTGCAGCGCCGTGTCGGCGGCGACGAGTTGGACCTTCGCGCCGGCAAGTGGTTTGTTCGAGATGCTGTCGAAGACGGCGCCGTGGAGTGTAGCGCGTTGGGCGGCGGCGGGAGCCAACGCCAGCATCGACGCCAGCAGCGAAACCGCGACCTGGGGTGGAGGACGCATGCGTTAGACAATGCGCAAAACGCGCCCGAATGCAAGAGGACGCGGCGCGTTCGCCTAGCGCTACTTGTCCTGCTGGTTCTTCACCTTGAGCGTGCCTCCCGACGTCGTGAGCGTGACGGCGCGCTTGCGCGGCACCACGCGCAGCTCGATGTCGCGCGTGGTGCCCGGCGCGAGGTCCAGGTCGACACGTTCGTTCTGGAACGCATGGAAGTCCGGGACTTCGGCGCCAGGAAGCACCGCGAGCGTCCAGCGGCCAGGGGTAATCGCGCCGAAGTTGATCGCGCCCTTGTCGTCGCTCGTCTGATACAACGTGTCGCGGGTGCCGAGCAGCGCGACCGTCACGTTCGAGAGCGTGCCGGTCTGGATGAGCGAATCACCCGAGGCAGCGCCGGTCGTCGCGAAATCGAGCAAGCTGATTTGCCCGCGCAAATGCGCGCCGCGAGCGACCGACACCGCGAATGACGCGGGACGATCCGACGCGCCGTTCACCGTGACGACGGCGTCGCCCGTCAACATCGTCTGCGCCGTGGTGCCCGCGCCGTCCAGCGAGATGCCGTGCGTGCCGGACGAAAGCCCGAACATCGACACTTCGCCCTTGTGATCGGTGATTCCAATCTGGTCGCCAACGTGAACGAGAACGCCCGAGAGCGGCGCGCCAGAGGCGTCGGTGACGCGGCCTTCGACACGACCCAGGCGACGCTGCCGGCCAACAGGAAGGCTGAGCGGCCGCTTGACTTCGAGATACATCGCGTTGTTCGCGCGAACACCCTGCGCGGCGGGATTCATCCAGTAGTGCGCGCGCAATCCGATCGTCGTCTCGGTCGGAAGGCGGTACTCGAGACGGGCGTCACCCTGGCCGAACCACACGGCCGCGGAGTCGGCGCTGAGGCTCCGGCGCATCGACGACACCGACGACGTCACGGTGAGTCGCAGCGCGCCCAGTGCGAACATGCCAACCGCGCCGCCGCTGTTCGTCGGGCGGCCGTCGGCGCCGAGGGTGCGGCCGTCGGAGTGCTCGCCGAAGAAAGACAGTGCACCGCCGTTCGCCAGCCGGAGATTGAGCGACCCGCCCCATCCGAGGTAGTTGCGCGATATCTGCATGGGGCCATCCGTCGCGCTGCCCGCGCTTCCATCCAGCGACAGCGACGCGGGACCGAGCGGCAGGGTCGTCGTCGCGCGAAGGCCGCGCTGCGCGCCGTTCACCGGCAGCGAGTCGGTGACGTCGCTGCGCGACGTCCAGGCATAGTCGACGCTCCCCCATGCGCCGTAGGTCGCGCCGACGGCGCCGGTGCCGAACTGATCGTGCGAGGCGCCGTCGTGCAACGCGCCGTACCCGTGAAACGATAAGTCGCGCGTGGCCGCGAGCGAGACCGACGCATCATTCTCGCCGGCCCCGCGCTGCGGGCCGGCGTAGGCCGCGTTCGCACGTTGATGTAGGAAATCATAGTTTAATTTTCCTAATGCGCCGACGAGGTGCGACCGCTCGGCGACGGCGGGATGCCCAGCGTTGTCGCTCGCTGCCGTCTCGACCGAGAGCGTGCCGACGTGCGGGACCGGCACGCCGCCGGCGAGCGAGAAGAGCCCCGTCGGCATGCCGTCGCCCGTGCGGCCGACGGCCGTCAGATCGAAGTGCATCGGCAGCTCGCGCGGTGTGCCGACGGTGAGCCCGGCTTCGGTGGGTGCATTCGTCGCCCAGCGCGACCGCTCCACGTAGGCGCCCGTGTGAAGGAACGCGTGCGCCGCATCGACTTCGGCGCCGAAGCCCAGCGACCCCGCGGACGTCAGGTCGGAGTAGCCGTACAGTGCGTCGCCCACGTGTGCCGACAGATTCTCGCGCTCGAGCGAGAGACGGTATTCGTCACGGTCGTTGAACACCGACTGGCCTTTCGCCGGAACGTACGCGGCATAGTCGATCATCGTCTTGGTTCCGGGGAGCAACCCTTTGCCGGCAATCGTCGCCGGCGAGACACCGCTGCCCGTCGGTGCCGCGCGAATCGACAACGTCGACGGAATGGTCGCCAGGTTGTCGCTCATGCCGCCGCTCTTCGGGACCATCGTCGTACGCGACGTCGCCGCGACGCGCACGCGCGAATCATGTTGATCTTCAGCGACCAGCTCGAGCAGATCGTCCTGCGCCTTACCCCGAACCGTGGAGGCGTTCATGCGCACGTTCACCACGCTGCGTTCGCCCGGCGCGAGCGAGACCACCGGAACGCTGACCGTCGCGCGTACGCCGCGGCTCGAGTTGGCCGACAGCGCAACGTTCGTCGTGACATTGCCGCGGTTGCGCACCTGAAAGCGTGCCTCGTACGCGGCGCCCGAGAGAATCCATCCTGGCGCATCGAGCGCGATGAGCTCGATGGCGCGCACTTCGTCGACGCGAACGATCACTGAATCAGAGACCGTCTTGCCATTCGACGAAACCGTCGCGCACACGACGTACGTGCCCGCGACGGTCGTGCGCGGCGCTTGCACGCCGGCGAGCCAGAGATCGGTGCCGCTCGCCGAGAGATGCACCGTCGCCGGGCGCATCAACGGCTCCCAGCCGCGCGGCAGCACGAGCTCGGGCGTTACGGTAACGCTGTCGTTCGACGCGTTGTGCAGGCGGAACACCGCCGTCGCCGCCGAGCTGGAGTCGATCACGATGGTGTCGCGGCGGGGCGCAACGATCGAGAGCGAAGACGCTGCCGGCGCCTGCGCGAAGGCGGGGATGGCCGCGAAGGCCATCCCCGTCATCGTCACGAACACCGGCAACAGTTTCATTGAATTAGTACTTCTTAATACTTGACGTCGTACTGCGCGGCGATCACGGCTTCGTCACCCGTATCCGCGAACAGCATCGCCTTGTACGTGCCCGGCGTCAGCTTGCCGAGCACGAAGTGCTGGCGAATCGACGAACCGGGATACAACAATCCGCGCGTCTGCTTCGCCTTCGCCTGCAACACGCCGTTCGCGTCGTAGATCTCGACCCAGAGCGTGGGACGATACCCCCGATCGCCGTTGTCGAGCACGTCGACGTCGAACGTCGCCGTCCCGTCGGTCGTCTTCACGACGCCGGGATCCACGAACTTCACGGCGCGCGTGCCGCTCATCTGAATGTGCGTGGCGACCTGAATCGCGTAGCGCATCACGGACCCCAGCTCCACGGTCGGCTTCGCGCCGCTCTTGCCGGGCTGCGCGGTCTGGCCTTCGACCATGATCGCGCTCCAGTACGTGCCCTTGAGCGAATCCGTCTTCGGCACCACCACGGTGTACGGCACCGCCACTCGGCCATTCGCCGGTACGACGATCTGCGTCGTCTGCGGCGTCACCCAACCGGCGTTCGAGCGCAGGGTCGTGCCTGGATCGTTGAACTGCCCGGTGCCGTCGGCCGCGAACTGATAATCCGTCTGATAGATCCGCGCGGTCTGCGGCTCGGTCGACGGATTCACGATGATGATCGTGCTCGTATAGCGTTCGCCGGGCGCGGCGATGCGCTCCTCGACGGTGTTGCTCAGCACGACGATCTGCGCGCGAACCGACACGGGCAGTACGGCGACCGAAGCGAAGGCCAAGACGCGAAACAACGAACGACGCATTTTATGGAATCCTCAAGGCGCGCTGACGATCGTCAGCGTGACCGTGCGAGACTGTTTGGGAACGACGCCGGCGGCGGGTGTCGCCGACAACGTGTACGTGATAGTGCCACTGGAGCCGAGCGAGAAGTCGATGCCGGTCAGCACGTCGCGAGGCGTCGCGTCGAGCACGACGTTCGGAATGCGCACCGCGTTCGACGGCGCGTCGAACGTGACGGCGAGGGTCACCCCGGCCGGCATCGGCGCATTGAGCTGCGCCACGATCTTTCTGGAATTGGTGCCGCCGATGTTCGCGAACGTATACGTGGTGCTGCTCTCGACCACCGGCAACGCCATGGAACCGGCGGCGGCGCCCTGCACCTGCATCGTGGCGGGGGAACCCGACACGCGAAGCGTCGCGAACTGCGCGCCCGCGTGCCGGCCCACCAGAAACAGCAGAGACAGCGGAAACAGCAATGCCACCAAACCGCTACGCACCCTACGCACGGGTCACGCGCCGCCGGTGATCGTGTACGTCACGACGCGCGACGCCGAGGTCACGACGCCGGCCGCGGCCGTCGCATCGAGCGAGTACGTCAACGCCAGACCGGCCGCGTTGAGCTTCGAGATGCCGGTGACGACGTCGACCGCCGTCGTGCTGAGCGGCTTCGCGCCCGAGCTGGTCGCGCCGGACGGCGCGGCGAGTGTCGCGGAAAGCGTCAGGCCCGTCGGCATGGCCGTGGTGATGCTCGCCATCACCTTGGCGTTCGACTGGTTGGTCGTGACCGACCACGTGGCGCCGGAGGACGTCACGGTCGTCGGCGCGCTGCCGGCCGTCGCGGTCGTGATGCCGAGCGACGGGCTGCCGCTCACGGCGATCTGGTTGATGGCATCGACCTGAAACGTCACGGTCTGGGTCGCCGACTGCGCGAAGGACGTGGCGGCGCTGGTGACGCCGAGCACGGCGGCCGCGGCGATGATTCGGGTTACTTTCATGGATTCCTCGTGAGTGATCGCGTCGTTTGCGACGCGTCGGCTGGGCGCCATCGCCCAGCCCGTGGCGTGCCGAACCATTGTGGTCCGTCACGCAAGTAAGATTGACCGATGCGGATTACAGGACATTTCGTCCGGAATTACATTCTCGTAATGATTCGGGTGGCTGCCTGATGCGTGCCCTGGTCGTCGACGACGACCCGACGATGGCCGACATCGTCTCCACGCTTTTAAAGGAAGAGGGGTTCGTCGTGGACGTGATGGACACGGCCGAGGCGGGGCGCGTGCAGGCGCTCGTCACCGACTACGACCTCATCATCCTCGATTTCAATCTTCCCGACGGCAACGGCATCTCGGTGATCCAATCGCTGCGACGCGAGCAGCGCGACACGCCGATCCTCATGCTCACGGGGTCGGCAAGCCCGGGGACAACGGTGCTCGCGCTCGACGCCGGAGCCGACGACTATCTCACGAAGCCCATCAAGTTCGACGAATTCTCGGCACGCGTGCGCGCGCTCGTTCGCCGCGGCGGCGCCAAGCGCACCGAGCACCTGTCCGTCGGCAACGTCGTGCTCAACCGACTGAGCCGAGCCGCGCTCGTTGCGGGGAAGCCGTTGCATCTCACGCCGCGCGAGCTCTCGCTCCTCGAGCATTTCATGATGCACGCGGGCGAAGTCGTGTCGCGCACGGAACTGCTCGACAAGGTGTTGGAGCGGAGCTTCGACCCGGGCACGAACGTGGTGGACGTGAACGTCACGCGCCTGCGCGGAAAGCTTCGGGACGCGTCGGCGACGGTGTCGATCGATGCGCGGCGGGGGGTGGGGTTCGTGTTTGGGGCGAAGTCTTTGTGATCCTGACCGTGAGCGGAGTAACGCTCTACGTGAATGAACAAAAGCGCGCGACAGCATTTGCCGCGGATTGACGCGGGCACGGCACGGGCACCGCACGGACGCGAAAGCGAGTAGGGCATCCGGGTCTCCACGCCCAACGAGCCGGGAATCTCTTACTGAGAACGACGTCGGGAAGCTACGTGAAGGGACACGAGGTTGTTCCTAACGAAAGTCTCGGCTCGTTGGGCGTTTGAGTCTGGAGAGTGTACAACACTCTCGCGTCCGTGCCGTGCCCGTGCCGTGCCCGCGTACGTCCGCGGCAAATGCTGTTGCGTGGTTCACGCCGTCTGCGGCATCGGCACTTCCGCGTCCGCTCAGGATGACAACTGAGCGGGGTTACGCTCCTCGAACGGGTTCGACCCCAAGCCCCGGCCGATCCGGAATCACAATCCGCCCGCCCGCGATCTTTGCGCCATCATACGGATCATCCGACAACAACGCCGCCCCGTCAAAATCCGCGTAGTCGAGCAGCGGCGCGAAGTGCGCCGCGGCCGTGATGCCAAGGCTCGTCTCGATCATGCAGCCCGCCATCACCAGCATGCCGTGCGCGCGCGCGGTCGCGATCATCTTGAGCGCCTCGCGCAACCCGCCGCATTTCGACAGCTTGATGTTGATGCCGTCCGCCACGCCGGCGAGCTTCGGAATGTCCGCCGCGACGACGCACGATTCATCGGCGATCACCGGCAACTTCGACCGCTCGCGCACGAAGCGAATTCCGTCGAGATCGTGCGGCGGCAACGGCTGCTCGAGGTACTCCACGCCGCACTCGACCAGCACGTCGACCATGCGCAGCGCCTGCTTCGCGGTCCACGCCGCGTTCGCATCGACGCGCAGGATCTTGTCCGGCGCCGCGTCACGAACCTGGCGAATGATTCGTTCGTCGTGGTCGGTACCGAGCTTTACCTTGAGCACGGGATAGGCGCTCGCCTCATGCACGCGCTGCCGCAGCTCGTCGTCATTCGCGGCGATCGCGATCGTGAAGCTCGAGAGCGGCGCTTTCGCGGGATCGAGACCCCAGAGCCGGTACACCGGAACGCCGAGGCGCTTCCCCGCCAGATCGTGTAACGCCGCGCTGATCGCCGACTTCACCGATCCGTTGAACCGCAGCGCGCGATTCATCTCCGCTTCAACGTCCTCGAGCATCCACGGATTCGCCGCTTCGACGATCGGCTTGAGGCGGTCGAGCGCGGCAAGCGCCGTGTCGGCCGTCTCGCCGTAGAACCGATTCGGCGCCGCTTCGCCCCATCCTTCCATGCCGTCGTCGTCGATCACGCGCACGCGCATGAGCCGGTGCTCGCTCGCGCTGCCGCGGGCGATCGTGAACGGATGCTTCGTGTGAACGATGGAGACGTCGTGCAGAAGCTTCATGAGAGAACCTGTATCACTGGGTGCCCGCGCGTCTCGCCAGCGTCGCGTTGCGATAGGCGCCCTGCCCGTCCGCCGCCGTGCGCAGAAACGCGATCAGGGCATCGGCAAGATCGTATCCTCGCGCGTAACGAGCCGTTGGCTGCTTGGCGAGACAACGCACCACGATCTCGGAAAGCGCCGCCGGAATGCGAGCGTTGACGTCGACAGGCGCCGGCGCGGCCTCATGGACCTGCTTATAACTCACTGAAAACGCGTCGGCGCCGTCGAACGGCGGGAACCCGAGCAGCGCTTCGTAGAGCACGATGCCGATCGCGTAGATGTCGCTGCGCCCGTCCACGAGCTTGCCCATGGCCTGCTCCGGCGACATGTAATGCGGCGTGCCCATCGCTCGGCCGCTCGCCGTGAGCCGGCCGTGAAACCGCGCCGTCGCGATGCCAAAATCCGTGATGCACGCGTTGCCGTCCTCGTCGAACAACACGTTGTCCGGTTTCACGTCGCGATGGACGACGCCGCGGCGATGCGCGTAGTCGAGGGCGCAGGCGACCTGCGCGGCCACCGACGCCGCGCGCGCCGGATCGACGAAGCGAGTCTTCTGAATCGCGTCGGCCAGCGAGCCGCCCTCGAGATACGGCATGACGATGAACACCACATCTTCCGTCGCGCCGTAATCGAGAATTCCGCAGATGTGCGGATGCACCAGCTTCGCCGCGGCCTCGGCTTCTCTCCGAAAACGCTCCGCCACTTCTTCGTCGCGCGCCAGGTGCGGGTGCAACACCTTGATCACGACGCGCCGCGAGAGCTGCACCTGTTCGGCGACGTACACGTCGGCCATGCCCCCGCCGCCCAACCGCTTGACGACGCGATAGCGATTTCCCGCCGCGCGGCGCAACCGCGTCAGCTCTTCATCGGGCCGCTCGAACGGCGTGCGATCGAGATCGGGCAGCGCGTCGCCGCACCGCGTGCAGGCGGCCGACGACGCGCGATTCCATGTCCCACATTGAGGGCAGAACATGCGCTACACTCTCAACCGCCGAACTGCATTCGCACGAAGTCGTACGGCGCCCACGGCCCGGTGACGTCGAAGTGCAGGAGATGATGCGCGTCCTGCTGCTCTTCCACCGCCTTCCCGAAATCCTTCCACAAGTCGCGCTCGACGAGAAACGCGGCGCTCAGCACCAGGCCGGTCACTTCCTCGAGGCGCAGCGGCACCGCGGCGACGGCTCTTCGCCGCAGCGCGCGAAATGATTCGGCCGCGGCGGCGGCGAGGTCGGACCCCGCCTCCAGCTCGCCGCCCTTTCCGTCGGCGCGAACCACGTGCACGCGCGCGACCTCGCGATCCTCGACGAATTGCAGCGCATCGTTGAGCGACACGTAGTGCAGCTCCATCCAGCGCTTGAGCACGTCCGCCGAACGAAAGACCGCACCGACGGGCGCCGGCAGTACCGCCGAGCGATGAAAGGCGGCATCGACGATGGCGCGATGCCGCTCGACCTCGGCGTCGCCGGCGTCGTCGAGCGCGAACACGCGCTGCTCGGTCACCACCGCGCTCAGATCGCGGAAGGGCACGATCATCGTCTCACTGTGCGATCCAGTGCCGTCGGTCGCCGGCGCCGTTACGGCGTTGTGCGGCGCGTCAGCCAGCGTGATCGCGTGCAGGCGAAGTGCCATTCAGAGCAGCTTCCAGAAGCGAAGGATGAGAAGGAGCAGGAGTCCCAGGCCAAACTGAATTGCGAACATCCACCAGAACGCGTGCGCATGATGCTGCAACGGGATGTACTCCACGTTCATGCCCCACATCCCGCTGATCACGACGAACGGAATGCTCATCGTCGCAATCACCGACAGGCCCTTCGTGATGGTGCCCAGCCGGTTCGAGACCTGCGTAAGATAGCTGTCGAGCACACTGCTCAGCAGATCGCGATACGAATCCAGTGAGTCGTTGATTCGGAGCACATGATCGTACACGTCGCGAAAGTATGTCTGTGATTCAGGCGACAACAGCGCGCTCGGCCGGTTGGTGAGAATGCTGAACACCTCGCGCTCGGGCGCCACATGCCGGCGCAGCGCCAGCACGAGCCTCTTGACCGCGAAGATCTCCTTGAGCGCCGAGCGGTCGAAGTCGACGATTACCCGCTGCTCCAGGTTATCCACGAATTCGTCCAGCTTGTCGAGCAACGGAAAGTAGGCGTCGACCGACGCATCCATGATCGCGTGGACCAGGCGGTCGCTGCCGCGCTCCAGCAGCTCCGGTTTCTTCTCGACCCGGCTCGCCACGTCGTCCACCGGCTGCGACGGACCATCGTGCACCGTCACGGCCCAGTTGGCGCCGAGAAAGAACGACAGGTCGTACGTCTCGAGATCGTACGGATCCGGCGTGCCTTCATGAAAGCGCACGCCGACGACGATCATGAACAGGAACTCCGGATATTCCTCGAGCTTGGGCCGGCTGTTGCGCGCGGTCGCGTCTTCGATCGCCAGCGGATGCAGATTCTGAATCTTGGCAAGGAAGTCCGCCTGCGCCGGCACCGACAGATCGACGTCCACCCACAAATGGCCGCGGCGCTCGGCGATGATGCGATTGACCTCGTCCAACGTGAGGTCGCGGCGGGCATCCTTCGAGTTCGGCTCGAAAAAAACGATGCGAGGTGCGGCGGGCGTATCGGTCATATGAAGTTGTAAGGGTAGTCGTATGGCAACTAACCGGCCTGCCCTTGCGGTCTCCCGTGCCATTTTGTATACAGTTGACCATGCGACTCGCAATCGCGCTCTTGGCCCTGGCGGCACCACTGGCCGCCCAACACGCTGACAGCCTGTCGCTGCGCGTGCGCGTGACTGACAGTGCCAGCCATCCCATCCCGGCCGCCGAGCTCTCGGTGGTCGTCGGCCTCAACGACGTCCAAGCGACCGGCACCACCGGAAGCGACGGCGTTCGCATTCTTCGATTCGCGCATCCACATGCGCCAATCGAGATCATCGCCCGCAAGATCGGCTTCACGCGCACCAGTGCGTTCGTCACGCCGCGCGTCGACTCGGCGTCCGTGACGTTGGTGCTGCATCGTCCGGTGCAGGCGCTGCCGGCGGTCACCGTCAACGCGATCGAAGACATCAAACGTCGCGCCTATCACGTGGACGCAGACGAGATCGCGAACAGCTCGCGCCCGATCTTCGACGGTATGGACGTGCTGCTCAAGCTCAAGCCGGACATCGTGTACGGGCGCATTCAAGGCTGCGGCGTGGAAGAGGTGTGGGTGAACGGCAAACGCATCTACAACGTCCCGTATTCTTCCATGGTCGAAGCGCGCCAGCCGAAGCCGCCCGATCCGAGCATGCGCACGCAGGGTCGGCCGTTGCCGGCGTCACCGCTGTCGCGCGCGTCGCTCACGGAAGTGTGGACGATCATGTCGATGATCAAGCCCGAGCACATCGCCGAGATGAACTACGCGGACTGCTTCGACAACACGGTCGACAAGCTGCACGCGCAGGACGCGTTGTTCGTCGTGCTCAAGGACGGGATCGGCTTCGACACGCGCCGCGGCTCGTACGTCGTCGACGATTCGGCGAGGAAGCCGTCGGCTCGCGCGATCACCAATGTCGCCGCCGTCAGCCCGGTGGTGTATCGCAATCGGCTGCTCGGCATCTTCGACGCGCGCACGGGCGATCCCGTCCCCGACGCGATCGTCACCGATGTCATCAGCGGCACCTCGGCGCGCTCGACGCCGACCGGAACGGTGACACTCCTTTTTCTTCCCGAAGGCACGACGACGATCCGCGTAACGAAGCCCGGCTACGCCGAGGCGAAGCTCGATGTGAAGATCTCGCCGGCGGACACCATTCCGATCACGCTGGTGCTCGAGAAGGTGCACTGACGGTGCTATTCGAGCGCCAGCATGTGATGCACGCAGGCCTGAGCGAGCCGCTGAGGCGCATACCCTCCCTCGAGCGCGCTCACCACCCGGCCGCCGCACCACTGCTCGGCGCGTTCGACCAATCCGCGCGTCAGCTGTTCGACGTGCTCGTACTCGAGCGTGAAGCCGCCGAGGGGATCGCCGGCGAGTGAGTCGAAGCCGGCGGAGATCAGCACGATGTCCGGCGTAAAGTCGGCGGTCGCCTCGTCGATCGCCCGCTCGAGCGTGTCGACGTAGACCGATGCGGGCAGACCCGCGCGCATCGGACGATTCCAGACGTTCGCGTGGGGACCTCGATCGTCGGCCGCACCGGTGCCGGGATACCACGGCCACTGATGCATGGAGATGAATCGAATGTCGCGGTCGTCCTCGACGAGCGCCTGCGTACCGTTGCCGTGATGCACGTCCCAGTCGACGATCAACACGCGTTCGGCGCCGTGATGCCGGCGCGCATAGTGCGCGCCGATCGCGACGCTGCCGAAGAGACAGAAACCCATCGCGCGATCGCGCACGGCATGATGTCCCGGAGGACGCACGCCGCAAAAACTGCGGCGCGGTCCGGCTCCGAAGGCGAAGTCCAACCCGTCGAGCACCGCGCCGGTCGCGGCCGTCGCGGCGTCCCACGATCCTTCGCTCGCGACCGTATCGACGTCGAGCTGTCCTCCGCCGCTCGCAACGATCGCGCGGACCGTCTCGATGTACGCGCGATCGTGTGCCAGCGCGAGCTCGTCCACCGTGGCGTGTCGCGATTCCACGTGGTGAATGCGACCGATGAGCTCCGGGTGCTCGCGCAGCGCCGACGGTATCGCGCGCAGCCGCCCGACGTGCTCGGCATGCCCCCAACCGGTATCATGCCGCCCGCAGTCGGAGTTGGAGATGAACGCGATGGTCATCGCAGCCCCCGCAGCCGCAGGGAGCCCCATTCCATCAATAAGAGAACCATTATGAGCGTTATGATAATTCGCGGATCGGTGCCGCGACGCGCTGGCGGCGCGGGCCGGGGCGCGCCGAGCCGATCGGTGAGATAGGCGAGCGGTGCGCTCTCGCCGACGTCGAGCGCGTTCGACATCGAGACGGGCGCGTACGCCACCGATCGCAGGACGCGCGACCACCATTCGCGATGCGCCTCCTCCGACCCCGCTTCGCCGGCCATGCGCCACCGCCACGTGTCGTCGTAGCCGATCTGCATCACGCGCCCCGCACGGACCCGGCGTGCCGCGACGACAATGGCGTCACCGCGGCGCTCCAGCGCGAGCGCGCCGGGTCGCAGCCGCGCGACGGGATAAAAACCGGTGGTGCCGAGACGGATCGTATCGTTCGCCTGCACGCGTGGGCGCGTGCGCACGCCCGCGCTTCCCGCCGCGAGCTCGGAGAACGCGCGCGCATTTGCGGCCGGTCCGACGAGCACGAGTCCACCACCCGAGCGAACGAATCGCTCAATCGCGCCACTCATGGCCTGCGCGGTGGAATCGATCGCAATCACGGCCGCGAAACGATTCGTGTCGAGCGGCGCCGCGCCGCCCCCCGTCACGTCCGCGCCCGGCGCGACGACGAAGCGCGTGACGACGCGCCACCCACGCTCCTCGAGCGCCGAGACGATGAACTTGCCTTCCCACCCCGCCGCGCCCACGACGAGCACGCCGCGGATGGAGCTCGTATCGTGGGTGTTCGCGATCACTGATTGCCCGCCGACGTCCGCGCGCAACGCACCGACAACGAGCGGCGTGGTGAGCGTGACGCCCAAGTCCATGACCTGTGCGCTGTCGATGTCGCTCGCGTCGTCGCGCAGGCGAACGCGCGCACCCGTCGGCGCCGCGATGTCGATCCGCGCGCCGCGGCGTGGATCGGGCACGGGCTGCACGCTCATCGCGACGGCAGCGGGCGCGCCGCTCCACGACACGGAGTGCGCGGCGGCGACATCGGCATGCGCGAGCGCGGCCAGCCAATCCGTCGCCCACGGTGCGGGCGCGCTCGTGGCGTCGAGGTGAATCGCGACAGCCTCCGACGTTCGCGACAGCTCCGCCAGCCGAGCAGACAAATTCTTGTCACATGGAGACAAGTTTTTGTCACATGCCTGCACGTGCTCGACGCGCCGAACCGTTGAGCCGATGAAGCTCCCGCCGAGCAGCCAGCCGAGCAGCGCGAATGCGCCGATGCGACAGGCGGATTCGAAGCGGCTACGCGGTGAGGGCATACACCACCAGATTCACCGCGAAGCGCGTGTTGTCCACCGACATGAATCGCTTGCTGTCGGGATGATAGTTCCACTCGGAGCTATAGTCCTTGCTGCTGTAGAGCACGCCGATACGACCGGCGTGCTCTACAGCCAATAGATGCTTGTGCACGAGATTGTCTCCCCAGCCATTGAGCTCGTGGCTCGTTGTGGGTGGACCCTCGAACTTGAAGAATGCTGAATAGAGTGGATGATCGTTCGGCAGGTCGGCGAGCGGAGCGACGGTGCGCGCGATCTCTTCCGTCGCCGTCCGGTGGAACGTGCCGTCGACGTCGTGGTTGTGGTCGTCGACGAACAGCAACCCGCCGCGCGCGACGAACCGCCGCACATTCCGCCGCTCGGCATCGCTGAATCGCACCGGCAGGTGGCCGGTCAGATACAGCAGCGGGTACCGCAGCATGCGCTCGTCGGAGAGCGGGACGATGACGCCCGTCGGCGCGACGTTGATCTCGGTGTAACGCGCGATCGTATCGATGATGTTGGCGGGCAGGAGCGGCGCGCTGTCCCAGTCGCCGGATTCGTATTGCGCCGTGGCGAATACGAATTCGCTTACGAATTCGCTCATGATGGGTGCCATGAGCCGTTTCATGGCATCAGTCCCCAGCGCGACAGCGAGTCGCGCGCGGCCGGCGCGCCGGCCAGCGCGCGGCGTGCTCGCACGAAGGCGGTGGTCGCACGGACGCCGTTGCCGGAACGCATCGCCGTGGCGGCATCGCCCACCGCCGTCGCAAACGCCGGCTCGACCGACAACGCCGCGATGCGCAGCACGAGCAAGGAGTCGAGTGCCGCTCGGGTATCGCGCGCCGAGAGCTCGGCAATGCGCAGCAGCCGCGTCGTCAACATGACGCGCGTGGAATCCACCGCGGTCAACGGGCGCCGCGCGCTCGACCCGCCCTTGTCCTTGCCCGTAAGCCGCACCTTCGCGAGATCGATCACCACCGGTGGCGGCTGTCCGCGTAAATAGAGACGCTCGGCTTGCCGCGCGCGTTGAATCGCGGCGAGCGCGAGACGCATGTGCGGCAGCGCGCGGCCGGGCTGCCCGAGCTCGAGCTCGGTGCTCGCGTCCCACATCGCATTGTACGCCTCGAGCAACGGCTTGTTCGTCGCGACGACCGGGCTCTCACCACCGGCGAAGTCGATCGGATCGGTCGAGCGATTGGTCGCCGAGTCGGCGCGCGCGATCAACTCTTCCATCGATTTCGCGCGGGCGGGCGATTCGTCGTCGGTATGCTCTTCGCCCGTCGGCTCGCCAAGTCGCGAGAACACGATCTCGCCGACGGTGCGGCGCAACCGCTTTTGATCGACGGCGATCGAGTGCGATTCGCGGACGAGCGTGTCGCGCGCGAGCGACGGGCGCCGCTTCTCGAGCGCTGCGGCGAGCTGGATCAGCATTCGCTCGCTGATCAAGCTCTTGTCCGCCTCGCTGGGCGGCACGGCATCGACGGCCACCGAGTCGTACTCATCGGCGCGTGCGATGCGAATCGTTCGTGTTTCCGATGCACCGATGCCGGGACCAGTGACGTTGTTCGCGTCGCGCGCCACCGCGCGCAGGTGCACGATGTCGCCCGGCTTGAGCGGCAACGAGTCGAATGGCAGCGACGCGACGAACGTCGCGCGTGCTCCGTGCAAGGGCCGCGCGCCAAGCGTTCCGGATTTGAATGTGAACGTTTCGCCTTCGCCGGAGCTCACGATGTATTCGAACGCGGCGCTCGCGAGTCCGAAATCGTCGCTCACGTCGGCCGACAGGATCAGACGGCCGCGCGCGGCGCGAAGCACCGAATCGTGCGCCGGTGCGGTGAGCGTCACCGTGGGCGGATTGTCCGCGATCGGCTCGATCGCGACGAGACGCTGATCCGGCCCGTCGCGCAGGCGAACTGTCAGAGGTTTCGAAACACGAACCGTGACTGACCAGCGATCGCCGTGCGATGACGCGGCGAGGGCATCGCCGCCGGTGATCGCGACAATTCCCGCCGCATCGCCGCGTCCTTCCAGCACGACAGTGCTGCCGACGACGACGCGCAAGTCCGCGGGGTCGTCGATCGTCGTCGCCGCGCTGTCGGTGTACGCCGGCGGCTGGAGGCGCGCGATCAGCGGCGACAGCCGCGACGCGCCCGGCGGGCGCGGGCCCCCGCGCGCGAGAGCGTCGCCGGCGCGCGGCGATCGAATTCGAGCTACCGCGCCCGCAGGCAGGGCGAACAAGACGACGACCGCGGCGATTCCAGCGGCAAGCGGAATCGCAACGGCCCGAAGCGCGCGACGAATGGCGCTTCGCGTCCACCGATCGCTCCCGCCCGCGCGAACGAGACGCTCGTCTCCCGTCTCCACCGCCGACGCGAGCGCGAACTGCAACGCCGGTTCTCGCTCCTCGATCCACAGCGCGACGCGCAGCAGCGACGACACGCGGCGGTCGCGCCATGCGAGCGCCGCGGCCGTGATCACCGCCGACGCCACCGCGATGAGCAGCAGCGACCGTCGCGAACCCACCGACAGATCGACGAACGCATCGGCGATCGCCGCGCCGGCGACCAGCGACAGCGCGGCGACGATCCCCCACGCGACCGCGCGCACGGTAATACCAACGCCGAGAATCACGCGCACCATGCGCAGCCGTGCGAAGACGCTCATGTCGTCCGCGCCGGTCCGCGACGCACCGCGAGCTCGGCGATCAGCACCAGCGCGCCGAACGCCAGCAGCCACGGCGTCCACCGCGAGCGAGTCCCGTCGTCGCGGAGCTGGGCTGCCGGCGCGAGCGGGCCGGCGCCGCCAAGCGATATGAGCGTTGTGGAATCAGCAACCGCGAACGTTGCGTCGCCGCCGCACGGTGCAAGCAAGCCGCGCGCGAAGTCCCGGAACGGCGGTCGCAACGTCACGTCGCTCGATTCATCAATCAACACGCCAACGTGGCGAATACAGCCGCCGCCCGTTGGACGCTCCATCGCGGCGATCTCACCATCGGCCCAGCGCGCGATCGCCGTCCCATTCAGCACCCACAAACGCGGCAAGCGTGCGACGAGCACACCGCTCGTCGAGACGACGCCGCCGATCGCGTCGATCGTACGACGCGTCGGCCAATCGGCGTCGGCCTCCGCGACCGGCCAGTGCACGAGTACGTGACCGCTCGCGGTCGCCCACGCGGAATCGGCCGTCGTCAGCTTGTCGCGCACGACGCGAACGGTCGCGGCGCCGTCAGTTGAAACAAAGCCGGCAAGCGCAAGCCCGGCGGCGACCGCGTCGTTCGTATCGGCTCTGATCTCGACGCGCGGCACCGTGCCAGCGCTGGCGATCGGACGAGGTGCGACACGAACCAACCGCACCCGCCCTGGCCATGCGGCGCGAATTCGTGCGGTCGCATGATCAATCTCCTCGCGCGCGAACGGCGAGACCACGATCAGCTCGAGAGAATCGTTCGCGCGCGCCAACTCCGCCCCGGCGCGCATCGCCTCGGCGAATCCTGCCGAGAGCGAACCGCGCGCATCGCTCTGGACCAGCGAATCCGTGGCACGCACGCGACGGCTCGCGGCGCTGTCGAGCGGTACGATGACGTCACCGGCGCGCGCGAGCGCGCGAACGCTGTCTCGCACTTCTCCGATGCTCGCGACGTCGCGCGATCGATCGGCGACGATCACGCGCGCCGTTCGCCCATGCGTCGTCGAGAACGCCGGCGCGGCAACGGCGGCACAGATCGCGACAATCGCCAGCGCGCGCAGCAGCAACAACACGATGTCGCTCAATGCGTAGGAGCGCGTGCGCGCACGAATCGCGCGCTCCGGAATGAATCGCGCCGTCGGCAGCGGCTCGGCGATCGGTCTGCTGCGCGCAATGAAGTGCACGGCCACGAGACCGATGAGCGC
The DNA here is from genome assembly GCA_035606695.1 of Gemmatimonadaceae bacterium. Classification (NCBI taxonomy): domain Bacteria; kingdom Pseudomonadati; phylum Gemmatimonadota; class Gemmatimonadia; order Gemmatimonadales; family Gemmatimonadaceae; species Gemmatimonadaceae bacterium. Next base: position 115,548 of record DATNEW010000026.1, on the reverse strand, counting down.
AGCCGCGCCAACGCCAAGGGCCGATGGAAGCAACCAGCTCACGACGCCACTCCGACCCCGCCGGCGATGCGGCGCACCGCGTGCGACGCCGGCTCATCGGTCACCACTTCAGTGTACGCCGCGCCCGCCGCCCGCCAGAGACGCGCGATCTCGGCGCGCCATTCGCCGAACGCATTCTGATAGTCTCGGCGCGACGCATCGGCGAGCAAACGCTGCACGCCCGGCAGCTCGGGATCGGCGGCCAGCAGCGTACGGCGCGGCGGTTCGAGCTCCTCTTCGGCGACGACGTGCGCGAGATGCACTTCTCCGCCTCCAACGATGTGCACACGCGCGGCGCGCAGCATGTCGTCCGAATCGCCGAGCATGTCGGTGACGATGACGATCCGCGGTGCACGCAGCGCGGCGAGCACGGGCGCGAGCGGCTCGAGTCCGTCGGGATCTGCCGCGTCCACGACGCGCGCGATCTCGTCGACGACGCTGCGTCGTGTGCGCGGTGGCAGCACGCGAACGTGCCCGCGTGCATCGTGCAATGCGACGCCGACCGGGTCGCCCTCCGCGTGAGCGACCGCGGAAAGTCCCACGGAAAGATTCTGCGCGTGAATCCATTTGAGACGCGACAGAATCGGATAGGCCATCGAGGCCGACGTGTCGAGCAGGATCATCGTCGGAAGCACCGCGCGATCGTTCGCGAGGCGGATGTAGGCGCGATCGCTCCGCGCGAGCAGCCGCCAATCGAGACGCCGCGGATCATCGCCCTGCCGATACAAGCGATACTCCGTGAACTCGGCCGACGTCCCGCGCGTTCGGGAGTGATGCGCTCCGACCACCGCGCTCGACACCGCGTGCCGCGCCGGCCAGCGCACGCCGCGCACGGCGTCGAGGAGCGCGCCGTACCGGGTGATGGTCACACGCGAATGTCGCTGCGCGGCGGCTCGATACGCGCCAGCAAGTCCTCGATGATCCGTTCCACGTTCACGCCCTCGGCTTCGGCGGCGAAGTTCGGCAGCACGCGGTGCCGCAACACCGGACGCGCAACGCGCTTGATGTCGGTCGGCGACACGGCGAGTCGCCCGTCGAGCAGCGCGTTGGCCTTGGCGCCAAGCACCAGCGATTGGCCGGCGCGCGGACCGGCGCCCCAGCGAACGTACTGGTGCACCAGCTCGGGCGCGGCGGATTCATCGGGACGCGTCGCGCGCACCAGTGCGGCCGCGTACCGCAGCACCGATTCGCTCGCGACGACTTCGCGTGCGAGCTGTTGGAGCGCAAGCAGCTCGTCGGCGCCGAGTACCGGTGCGATCGACTCGCTGTTCACGCCGGTCGTGCTGCGGAGAATGGCGATTTCTTCATCCTCGCGCGGGTAGCCGACGCGAATGTCGAACAGAAAGCGATCGAGCTGCGCTTCGGGCAGCGGGTAAGTGCCTTCCTGCTCGATTGGATTCTGCGTCGCGAGCACGAAGAACGGTTCGGGCAGGCGCATCGTGTCGCCGCTCGCGGTCACGCTATGCTCCTGCATCGCTTCGAGCAGCGCGGCCTGCGTGCGCGGCGGCGCGCGGTTGATCTCGTCGGCGAGCACGATGTTGGCGAAGATCGGCCCGCGCACGAAGCGAAAGCTGCGGCCGCCCGTCGCCGAGTCTTCTTCCAGAATCTCGGTGCCCGTGATGTCGCTCGGCACGAGATCGGGCGTGAACTGAATGCGCCGGAAATCGAGATGGACCGCTTCGGCGAGCGAGCGGACCATTAGAGTTTTTGCAAGTCCCGGAACGCCGACGAGCAGCGCGTGGCCGCCGGCGATGAGCGCCGCGAGCAGCTCGTCGAGCACTTGCTCCTGACCGACGATGCGACGCCGTACTTCGGCGCGCAGCCGCCCCGCGGCCGCCACCAGCGCGTCCCGTCGTGACAGGAGTGTTGCCGGTACGGCCGCCATGCGCGAGCGGCTACCGCACCGGCCGGCGCCGGCGGTGCGTCAGCAGCAGGATCGATCCGTTCACGACGCCGGCGTCCGCCAGCGACGCCATCTCGTCGAGCACGACCCAGCCGCGCAGCTTGAGCACGAACTCCTCGAGGACGTCGCTCTCGGGATACAACGCGGCGAGCGCGCGCTGTTTCACCTCGAGCACGCTGTCGGTGGGCAGCACGACGATGCGCACGACGTCCCACACTTCAGGCATCTCGACGCGGATGGTGATCGCGTCCGCGGCGCCCTCGGGCGCGAGGGTGATCGTCGATTTGCGCGCGCGAAGGTTCGAGACGAACGGCGCCTTCATCACGCGCCCACCGGCGGCAGCGTCGCGAAGAAACGCGACACCTGCATGTCGAAGAGGTACGTGGATCCGGTGACGCGCGTGCCACCACCATCAGCCGGCGCGACGCCGATCACCAGCTCTTCCGTGCCCTGGCCGCGAAACGACACGAAGCTCGGACCTTCGCGATCGATGAACGCCGCATACAGCGTCGGACGATTCGAGAAGAAGGCCTTGGCGCGCGACACGACTTCGTCGCCGCTCAGGCTCGTGACAGTTTCCTGAAGGGTTTGTGCGCTGTGCATGCGTGTATCACGACCTCAGTGGTAACTCCAACCGGAACGTCGAGCCCTGACCGGGCGACGACGTCAACGAAATGTCTCCGTGCAGCATCCGCGCAAGCCGCCGAGCGAGCGCGAGACCAAGTCCCGAGCCGCCGAACTCGCGTGTGGTCGAACCATCCACCTGCCGAAACTCCTCGAACACCAACCGGTGCGCGTCCTCGGGGATACCGATTCCCGTATCCTCGATCACGTACGCGACCCGATCGCCGTCGACGTGCAGCGACGCGTGAACGCTCCCTTCACGCGTGAACTTGACCGCGTTGTCGAGCAGCGCGCGCAACGTTCGCGTCACGAGCCGCGCATCAGTACGCATCATCGGCACGTCGCTCGGCTCGCGCACGTCGAGCGTCACGCCGTCGCGCGGCGTGGTCGCGGCCACCGCATCGCGCAGCGGCTGCCGCGGATCGACGTCCGAGAAGGCCGCCTCGACGTCGCCGCGCTTGAGCGCCGTGAGCTGGAGCAGATCGCCGATCAGCGAGAGCAGCTGCTCGCTCGACCCCTTGACCTGATCGAGCGTGTTCTGCTGCTCGTCGGTCATGGGACCGGCAAGCCCTTCCTGCATGAGCGAAATGTAGCCGATCACGGCCGTGAGCGGCGTGCGCAGCTCGTGTGAGATGTTCGAGAGGAATTCATCCTTGACGCGCCGCGCTTCGAGGAGATCGGCGTATTGCCGCTCGAGCTCCGCGTTGCTCGTGCTGAGCGCCGCGTTCGCTTGTTCCAGATTCTGGATCAAGCGCGCCTTCTCGGCCGATGCCGCCATCTGATCGGCGACGATCCGCATCAAATGCCGTGAGTCGGGTCCGATCGCGCGCGGCGAAGCGAAGTAAAACGTCAGGGCGCCGAGCACCGTGTCGCCGGCTTGCAGCGGCAGCGCGACGATCGACCGGAATCCGAGCTCCATCGCGACTTCCTGCCAATCGCCCGCGCCGGCGTCCGCGAACACGTCCGGTACTTCGATCAACTTGCGTTCGCTCGCCGCTTGTCCGCTGGGGCCCGCGCCCAGCCGCACGCGCATCTGCCGAAGAAACTTGGCGTAGCGCTGCGGCCAGTTGTGCACCGCGGCCAGGTGCATGTTGTCCTCGCCCTCGCCGACCGCGAAGACACACGCGAACGTGGCGCCGATCAGCGGGCTCACCCGGTCGAGCGCGATCTGGAACACCTCTTCCGGCCGCTTGGCGGTGTGGAAGGCGTGCGCCACCTCCCGGACCGCCATCAACTCGCGGAGTCCGACATCCGCCGGCTCTTCCGGCGTGCGAATGCGTTCGGAGTTCGAGCTCGTCGACATGTGTGTTGCTGGATGGTGCGTCGATTACCGCTCGGAAACTACCGAATTCAGTTCTTCTTGGGTACGGTGAGCGTGCGGACTTCCACGCGGTGGATCAGCACGTCGGGCGGCGTGTCGATGACCTTCGCGACGGCGTCGGCGACGTCCTCGGGCTTGAGCTTCAAGCTCTGATCGCCGAAGCCGCCGCTGCCGAAGTCGGACGCGACGCCGCCCGGATTCACCACCGACACCTTGATGCCATGCTCGCGAAGCTCGAGCATGAGACATTCGGTGAACGACTGTACGGCCGCCTTGGTGCCGGTGTAGCAGGTGCCGCCCACGAAGGCGCTCCGTCCCGCGATCGAACCGATGACGACGACGTGTCCCCCGGGTCCGAGCCGCAGCATGCCCGGCAGCACGGTGCGTGTGACGTCGAAGAGTGCGTTGACGTTGACGTCGACCATCCGCCGCCATTCGTCGCGGCTCATCTCCATCAGCGGCTTGATGACCCCGACGCCGGCGTTGTTGACGAGGACTTTCGCTTCGATGTCGCCAAGGGCGGCGCGAACCGCTTCGGGATCGGTGATGTCGACCGTGCGCGGCCGGCACGCACCGCCTAAGTTCTCGATGTCCTGCGCCAGCGACTCCAGCTCGTCGTCCGATCGCGCAACCGCGACGATCTCGTACTGGGAGCACAAGCGCAGCGCGATAGCCCGGCCAATGCCGCGCGATGCACCGGTGACGACGGCCAGAGGTAGGGGCATGTAAGGAATGTACTCGGGTCCAACCTTTTTCCGGTTTTCCTTGTCGGTGAATGCATGGACACGCTTCTCCAGGACCTCCGCTTCGCCGCGCGTTCGCTCCGCAAGCAGCGCGGCACCACCGCCATCGCGATCCTCTGCCTGGCCCTCGGCATCGGCGCCAACACCGCGATCTTCACCGTCGTTCGGGCCGTCCTGCTGGAGTCGCTGCCGTATCGCGATCCATCGCATCTCGCCAAGCTGTACGAAGCCGGGATCTACAACGGCAAGCGCGGCCTCGGGTCGGTGTCGGTGCCCAATTACCTCGACATCAAGGCACGGAACACGGCGTTCGTATCGATGGCCGCGTACAATGGCGGCGGCGCCGACCTCGGCGGCACTGGCCAGCCCGAACGTGTGAAACAGGTCCGCGCGACCGCCGAGTTCTTCGATGTGCTCGGATCGCGGCCGTTGATCGGCCGCACCTTCGCGCCTGGCGAAGATCAGGCCGGACACGACGTCGCCATTCTGAGCGAAGGCTTCTGGCGCCGACGCTACGCGGGCGATCCACACCTCATCGGCCAAACGATCTCACTCGACAATCGGGCGTTCACCGTGATCGGCGTCATGCCGTCGACGTTCGATTTCCCGATCTCCGCCTCGCACAACGACGTGTGGGTGCCGCTCGTGTTCACGCCCGATAATCTCAAGCAGCGCGGCAGTCATTGGCTGCAGGTCGTCGGGCGGCTCAGGCCGGGCATCGACTCGGTCGCCGCGAACGCGCGGCTCGATCCACTCGCCAAACAGCTCGCGCGCGATTTTCCCGATCAGCAGAAGGATCGCCTGCTGCAGATGGTGCCGCTCAACACCATTGTTGTCGGCCGCGTTCGCCCGACGCTCATGCTGCTGCTCGGCGCGGTGGGCATGGTGCTGCTCATCGCATGCGCGAACGTCGCGAATCTGTTGCTCGCGCGTGCCGCCGGTCGCACGCGTGAGGTGGCAATTCGCACCGCGCTCGGCGCCGAGCGCGCACGGCTCGTTCGACAGCTGTTGACGGAAAGCATCCTGCTCGCCGTGAGCGGCGGGTTGCTCGGCTTACTCGTGGCCTACTGGGGACTGCACGCAATTCTCACCTATGCCGCGGCCGCGCTCCCGCGGGCGGAGACGGTCCATCTCAATGCCAGCGTCTTGTTGTTCGCGTTCGGCGTTTCGTGCGTCACGGGAATCGTGTTCGGCATCGTGCCGGCGCTGCGCTCGAGCGACGTCGATCTCCGGCAGGATCTCACCGAGACCGCGGGCCGCGGCGGCACGAGCCGGCGGCAGCATCGCACGCTCAACACGTTCATCGCCACGGAGATCGCGCTCTCGGTGGTCCTGCTGATTGGTGCGGGACTCGTGGTTCGCGCGTTCGTCGCCGTCGTGAATACCGATCCGGGTTTCAAGACCGATCGCCTGCTGACGTTCAAGGTGTCGGCGCCCACGGGACAGTTCGGTGACAGCGCGCGCTACACTGGATTCTTCGGCCCGGTGACGGATCGTCTGCGCGCGATTCCAGGCGTGCGCAGCGTGTCGATGATCTCGCTTCTGCCGGCGCAAAGCTGGGGGACGAACGGCAGCTTCGAAATCGTGGGAAGGCCGACGGAGACGGATCCGACGCGGCAGCCGTTCGGCGAGTTCCGTGTGGTCGGCTCCGACTTTTTCCGGACGTTCGGCATCACGATCAAGTCGGGCCGCGGTATCACCGACGCCGACGTCCTTGGGCAGCAACCGGTGGTGGTGATCAACGAAACGTTCGCGAAGAAGTATTTCACCGACAATCCGATTGGCCACCAGTTGATGCCGTGGACCGACAAGCCGGCGACGATCGTCGGCGTCGCGGCCGACATTCGCGAAGCGGGGCTCGAGGGCACGCCGTCCCCGGGCATTTACGTTCCGGCCGCGCAGCAGCCGTGGCAGCTGGGCAACATGACGATGCTCGTCGCGACGCAGGGCGATCCCGAGGCCCTGGTGCCCTCAGTGCGCCAGGTCATTCACGACATCGCGCCGAATCAACCGATCGCGCAGCTGGAATCGATGGAGCAGGTGATGTCCGAATCGCTCCAGGCACGCAAGCTCACGCTGTCGCTCCTCGCCGTGTTCGCGATTCTCGCGACGCTGCTCTCGTCGGCCGGTGTGTACGGCGTGATGTCGTACGGCGTCGCGCAGCGAACGCGCGAGCTCGGTATTCGCATGGCGTTGGGCGCGAAGGGCGGCGACGTCACGCGCATGGTGTTGTGGGACGCCGCGAAGCTCGCGGCGACGGGCGTGGCAGTCGGCCTCGTCGCGGCGTCGCTGCTCACGCGATTCGTGGCAGGCATGCTGTACGGCATCGGCGTGCACGATCCGGCGACATGGATTGGCGTCACGACGCTGATCGTGCTCGCGGCGTTGACGGCGAGCTTGGTACCGGCGGTGCGAGCGTCGCGGGTCGATCCGCTGACGGCGATGCGGTTGGAGTAGGTGCACCCGCAATTGTAGGTGCAGCTCGTTTGTCATCGTGAACGAGCATCATTTTCCTGTGTCGTCCTGAGCGGAGCGCAACGAAGGACCCCTGGCTCAGCGGAGCGCTCCGTACGGCTTCTCCGTCGGGACGGGGGTCCCTCGACTCCGGCGCTACGCGCCTCCGCTCGGGATGACAAAAGGCGGAGCGCCACGCGCCTCCGCGCGGGGTGACTGCGCTGCCCTACCCCAGCATCCGCTCCACCGCCCGCACCAGCGGCGCAAACGACAACGGCTTCCCCGCCACGCGCTGCGCCTGCTCGTGCGCCAACTCGCGCTGCCCTTCACCAAACAACGCCGAACAGATCCACGGCCCCGCGCGCGGATTGCGCCACCAATCCATATCGTAGCGTTCGACGAGCGTTTCGTTGATCAGCGCCTGCAACTGCCACGCGCGGAGATAGCGCGCCGCATAGAACCGCGCATCGACGTCGACGAAGGCGTCCGCGCGGTCGTAGCGAAACGTCGTCGCCGACGTCAGCACGTCGACGTAGAGATCGGGCACCGTGTTCCAGTCGTCCGTCGCGTACATTTGAACTTCATAAATCAACTTTGCGCAATACCGGCGCAGGAAATGCAGCTCCTCGAATCCCGACGCACGCACGAACGGCTGTAGGTTCGTCGCCCCGAGCTCCGTGTACCGTTTGAGCCACCCCGCGTCCTCCATGCGGTGGTCGAACAGCATCGCATAGCCTTCCGTGATCGAGCTGTCGCCCAGGCAGCGATACTCGAACGCCAGGTCGGGACGCATGTACGCGAAGTGGAGCGCGTGTCCCAGCTCGTGCAGAAACGTGGTCCAGTCCGACTGGCCGCCGTGCGGCCGCAAGACCAGATACACCTCGTCCGGAATGCGCACCGGCGAGCAGAACGCGCGGCCGCGCTTCCCTTCGCGCTCGCTGGTGTCGAGAATCACGCGCCCCGACGCGAGCGGATCGACGCCCATCTCGCGCACCTGCCGCGCGATCGATTCCTCCATCCGCGCCGGCGGGAAGTACGCGTCGAACTCGCGCGCCCGGAACAGGGCCAGTGCATCGGCGCGCGTCAACTCGGCCGGCGTCATGCCGAGCACGCGCTTGGCGAACTCCGGCAATACCTCGTTCCACAACGCATCCGTATCGCGCAGGAACTGCTCGCACTCGGCTCGGAGTCCGTCGAGCGAGATGCCGCTCAGCAGCTCCCACGTCTGGTTGTACCCCGCTGCGAGGCCCAGCTGCTCGGTGATGTCGCGCTCGCGCTGCGTGCGTTCGCGGCGGATTGGCGCCAACCCGGACTGGACGAGCTTCGCGCGCGCCGCCTCGATCGCGTGCCGGTCACGTCGGTCCGCGGCATTCGCCATCTCGATCGAGACCGCCTCGTACTGAATGCGCCGGCCCTGATCGACGTCGACGACCGCGCTTCCCTCCCACGCGATCTCACGCTCGTCGAGCGACACCAGCTGGCGCGAGCTCTGTGACTCGGCCGTCCAGTCGAGCAGCAGCCGCGCCGAGCGATGCTCCTCGCTGCCCTCGGTCGAGCCGCGAAACATGTCGAGCGTGAACGCCAGCGCGTCGGGGCCGAGAATGTCGGCGTACTTCACGTAGATCGGCTGAAGATCCGCGGTCGCCTTGAGCCCCGCGTGGGCGAGATAATATTCGCGCGAGATTTCGGTGAAGAATGCCTCACCCTCGCCCCGCAAACGCTCGAGCGTCAACGCGCCGGCAGCCACCGGGCTCACGTCGCGATACGAGCGCGGATGATCTCGGCAACGCGGCCAGCGGCGACCCGTTCCTGTTTGAGCGTATCGCGATCGCGCAGCGTCACGGTTTGATCCTGCGTCGTCTGCCCGTCGACCGTGATGCAGTACGGCGTTCCAACTTCGTCCTGGCGGCGATAGCGGCGGCCAATCGCGCCCGACTCGTCGTAGAACACCGGAAAGTGTGCACGCAGCTCGTTGGTCAGCTTCTCCGCGAACTCCGGCATGCCGTCTTTCTTGACGAGCGGAAACACGCCGGCCTTGATCGGCGCGAGCGAGGGATGCAGCCCGAGCACCGTGCGCCCTTCGTCTTCCCCTTCGACTTTCTCTTCGCGATACCCGTTCACGAGCACCGCGAGCGTGGTGCGATCGGCACCCACCGACGTTTCGACGACGAATGGCACGTAGCGCCGATTGTTCGGCTGATCGAAGTATTCGAGCTTCTTGCCCGAGTACTCCTGGTGCCGCGTCAGGTCGAAGTCGCCGCGATTGTGCACGCCCTCGATTTCCTGGAAATCGAGCGTGCCGCCAAAATCGAACTGGATGTCGAACGCGGCGCGGGCGTAGTGCGCCAGCTCGTCCGGGGTGTGTTGATGGAACAGCAGCCGTGCCGGATCGATCCCGAGCGACTTGTGCCAGTTCATGCGCTGCTCTTTCCAGTACTCGAACCAGTGCATGTCGGTGCCGGGCTCGACGAAGAACTGCATCTCCATCTGCTCGAACTCGCGCGTGCGGAAAATGAAATTCCCCGGCGTGATCTCGTTGCGAAACGCCTTGCCGATCTGCGCGATGCCGAACGGCACCTTCTGCCGCGTCGACTGCTGGACGTTTAGAAAATTCACATAAATGCCCTGGGCCGTCTCCGGGCGCAGGTACGCGACGGACGCCGAGTCTTCGACGGGGCCGATGAACGTCTTGAACTTCAGGTTGAACATGCGCGGCTCGGACAGCGTGCCCTTCATGCCGCACGCGGGGCACTGCGCGTCCGGGGTCCCCGGCGTTCCCTTGATCTTCGGATCGTCGGCGCGGAAGCGCTTTTTACAGTTCTTGCAGTCGATGAGGGGGTCGCTGAAGCCGGCAACGTGACCGCTGGCCTCCCACACGCGCGGATGCATGAGGATGGCCGCGTCCAGGCCCGCGATGTCGTCGCGGGCGCGGACCATGGCATTCCACCACTTGTCCTTCAGGTTCTTCTTGAGCTCGACGCCGAGCGGCCCGTAGTCCCACACCGATCCCGCGCCGCCATAGATCTCGGACGACTGGAAGATGAATCCGCGGCGCTTGCACAGGGACACGAGTTTTTCGAGGACGTCGGGTTGGTTGGGCATCCTCGAAAACTAAGCCAGCCGGGCGGGCAAGCGATTGATACCGATTGCTCCGGGACGATGGCGTGTTGGAGGCGCGCGGAACCGATCATGCCTGCGCGCGGGGCGATGTTCGTCTTGACCCCGGGAACGAACACATGTATGATGTACATGTACACTTGAGGAGTACGTTATGTCAGCTACGCCGAAGCGCGTCCGCGAACAGGCGGTCGTCTATCTCGGTGACCGGGACCGCGCGTTGCTCGACGATCTCGCTCACGAGACCGGCCTGTCGCGCACGGAACTGTTCCGTCGCGGACTGTGGGCGTTGGCGGAGCAGCTTCGCGCGCCGAACCGTGTATCCGGTATGGAACTACTCATCACGATGTCCAAGGATGTCGACGGGCCGCCGGATCTCTCCGAACGCGCCGACGACTACCTGTACGGCGGCGGATACGACGCCTACGAGCGCAGCGTCACCGCGGTGGCCGAGTCGCCGAGCGAATTGGTGCCGTCAGCGCAATCGGGCGAGCCGAAGGAGTTGAGAGAAGCGAAACGGCCGCGCAAGCGCGGCCCCGGGCGCGGTGCGCGTTCTCGTTGACACGAGCGCGCTCCTCGCGCTCGCCAACCCACGCGACCAATGGCATTCCCGCGCCATTCGCACCCAGCGCGCCAACGCCCGGAGCGGCGTACGCTACGCCGGCACCATGCTGGTGCTCGCCGAACTGCACGCGCACCTGCTGTATCTTCGCGGCGGTGACGATGCTCGTCGCGCCGTCACCGCCCTGCTCGACGATCCAGTGTACGAATGGCTTCCCGTCGACTCGGCGCTCGTCGGTGAAGCCATCGGCCGCTGGCTGCGTCGCTTTGTCGACCAGCGATTTTCGCTTACGGACGCTGTGAGCTTCGAGCTCATGCGCCGCGAACGGATCAAGCAGGCGTTCGCGTTCGATCGTCACTTCGAAACGGCGGGGTTCACCCTGCTCGACTAATCGCGATCGCGCGGAACGTTGTAGCGGTAGGTGGTCGGCCGGAGGTTCGCGAGCGCGTCCTGCTGTTGCGCGGTCAGCGTGTTCTTCACGCGAATCATCAAGCTGAGCTGCGCGCGCTTGATGTCGCGCTCCAGGGCGAGCACGCGATCGACCTGATCGAGCACGCGCGCCTCGTCGACCGTCGTCGGCTGCATCATCGACTGCAGCTTCTCGACTTCGCCCGCGGTCTTCATCTGCGCGGTGGCGAGCGCGACTTGCGCATAAACCACCGCGTCCTTGATCGTCTTTTGTTGAGCCTCCGACAAGTTGATCGCCTGTTGATGACTCATCACGAAGTCCGGCGCGAAGAGAAACTTGCCGAACGGATCGTCGGCCGCCGGGAAATTCGAGCACGGCTGGATATACAGGTTCGCGTCGCCCGCGGGCCGAATGACGATCACTCCATTCGCCGGATCGACACCATACTGCTCGGCGACCGGCGGCCCTTTGGTGATCTGCACGCCGGCTTCCATGTTGGGATTGATGCACCGGGGTCCGCGCGGCGGACCGCCAAGCTCAACCTGTCGGCTTCCGCGTCCCTGCGCGCCGGCCGCCGCCGTCGCCGACAGCGACACGCACCACACGACTACGAGATGTCGTTTCATTATACTTTCCTCATTTTGAAGAAGCGCCGCGCCCAGAGATGATGGCCGCGTCGTCGAGCGCCGATTCCAGAATCGTTGGCGTCGCCGGGATGTTCGACCGCGCCATCTGTAGAAACACGTCCGTCGGCGCCTGCCAGTTCAGCACCTCGGGCTTGATCTCGAACTCCGCCGTGCGCGCGCGACGAACGTGGACGATCGCGAGCGCTGACGCGGCGATACCGACACCCGCCGCCAGCGCGATCCATCGTGCGCGCCGGGTTCGATGCGTTCGCTGCGCTCGCTGCATTCGTTGCGTGCGCTGCGCGCGATCCTCTGCTTCACGCCACATGTCCGCGAAGTCCGGCGCTCGCTCGCCGTCGGCGCGCCGCGTCGCCTGGAAATGCGCAAGCAAATCGTCGTCGTACTGGTCGTGATGATTCATCGCAAATCTCCCTGCAGGCTCGCCACCGCCGCCGCGAGTGACTTCTTGCCGCGCTCATAGTGCGTCCGCGCCGAGCCGAGCGATACGCGCATCACCACGGCCGCCTCTTCGATCGTCATGCCGTGATAGAACACGAGCTGTAACACCTCTCGCTGGCGCGGCGACAACGTCGACAGTCCTGCCCGCAGCGCCGCCGATCGCTCGGCATGTTCCGCCGATGTGTCCGGCCGCGGCGCGGGATCGACGGCATCGATCGTCGCCTCAGGATCTCGCCGCTCGTCGGCGACGCGCTCGCGCCGCAGTTCTTCCATCACCGTCAAACGAATTACTCCGAACAACCACGTGCGAAGGCTCGATCCGCCAGAAGGCCGCGCGGCGCCCGAGAGCACGCGAACGTACGCCGTCTGAAGCGCGTCCTCGGCGACGTCACGACGCCGCCCCGCGCACGCGAGCGCCCAACCCCAGCTCTCCGCGTGCAACCGCTCCAGCTCGCGCTCGAGCTCCTGGCGTTCCATCGCGACGTGGACCTCGAACGAGCGTGGCATCTATTGAGTGGCCTCGGCGTCGGATCCATATGACAGCACGCTCGAAGGGAATTCGAGCCAGCCAAGTCCGGCGCGCTGTTCGCCGTACATCTCGGTGATGAGCCGCCTATGCGCGATCGCCATGCCGGGTGCAGCTGCGTCGTGAGCGGACAGACCACGACCGTTTGCAACCGCTCGTTGAGGACGTCGAGGCTGATGATGACGACCGGCCGGGTCTTGGCCATGTCGGCGCCGGTCGTTGGGTCGAGCGACGTCCAACGCACTTCGTAGCGCCTCATGTGCGCTTCTTTTTGCGCGGCCTCCGGCCGGCGACCGGCGCGTGGTGCTCCGCGGAATCCTCCGCAACGCGCTTCGTGCCACGTGCGTCCCATGGGAGGTCATCGAGGCCATCCGACGCGACCGCGTCCCACGCGCTCCAATCCTCGGCATTCGCCGCCATGTCGCGAGCCGTATCCGCCCACGACAACTTCGCATCGACGTGGCCGCGCGGGCGAAGGAGGATGCCTTCGACACGCTCCTCCATCTTCCATTCGACAAACGTCAGGTATCCAGCTCCGCGCTCAACCTGGGCTCGGGCGGCGCATGCTTGCCGAGCAGCCGCGCCACGATCTTGTCGCCGTGATAGCGCCCGTTCTCGATGAACACCTTGTTCGCGTCGAAGCCCGCCACGACGACGCCGGCGATGAACAGGTTCGGCACGCTCGTCTCGAGCGTCTCGGAATCGTGCTGGGGAATTCCCGTCACCGCGTCGATCGGCACACCCGCCGCACGCAGCAGCTGCGTATTCGGCGCGAAGCCGGTCATCACATAGACGAAGCCGGCCTTTAGAGTTTCCTCACCGCGGGGCGACATGATCCGCACCGCGCCGCGCTCGATCGACGTGACGCGCGACGCCCATCGCGCCGTGATGCTCCCTTCCTTCTCGCGATTCAGAAAATCGGGCAGCACCCACGGCTTGATCTTCTTGTCGAATGTTTCGAGAAAGTGCACCAGCGTCACCCGCGCGCCCGAGCGCCACAAATCCAACGCCGCCTCGGCCGCCGAGTTGCCGCCGCCGACCACGACGACGTCCTGGTCGAAGGCTTCGTGTCCCTCGCGGTACACGTGCGACACGTGCGGCAAATCTTCGCCCGGCACGCGCAAATAATTCGGCGAGCCAAAGTATCCCGTCGCGACGACGACGGCGCGCGCCTCGGTGCGGCGTACGCCCTCGGCGCGCGAATCGGAGTGCACCACAAAGCCGTCGCCGCTGCGCTCGATCGCCGTCACACGCTCGTACTGGCGCACGGTGACGTCGAAGTGCGTCACGACGGCGCGGTAGTACGCGAGCGCGTCGCGACGGCTCGGCTTCTCGGTCGCGATGACGAACGGCAAACCGCCGAGCGACAGCTTCTCGGCGGTGGAGAAGAAGCGGACGTAGTAGGGGTACTGCGTGATCGTGCTGACGACGGAATGCGCGTCGATCACGACGGCGGAGAGGCCGGCGCGCTGGGCGGAGATCGCGGCCGCGAGGCCGCACGGGCCGGCGCCGATGATGAGGAGGTCGACGGGACTCGTTGTCATCCTCGCAAGCCGCAGCGAAGCGAAGGCGCGTCGAGGATCTGTTTGTGGTGGCGAGCGTTCATAAGAGCAGATCCTCGTCTCGCTGCGCTCGCGAGGATGACAACCCTCGCTGCGCTCGCGAGGATGACGTCACAACCCAATAATCTGATCACGCCTCGTCCCGACGCTCACGTAGGTCACCCGCGATTCGATCAGCTCCTGCATGCGATCGACATATGCTCGCGCCTTCGGCGGGAGATCATCCAGCTTGCGCGCGCCCGCGGTCGACTGCTGCCACCCCTCCATCCACTCGTAGCGCGGCGCCACCTGCTCCAGCATCGTCACGTCACCCGGGAATTCCGTGTGCACTTCGCCGTCGCACTCGTAGCCGGTGCAGATCGCGATGCGCTCGAGCGTGTCGAGCACGTCGAGCTTCGTCACCGCGAGATCGGTGAGACCGTTGATGCGCGTGGCGTACCGTACCACGACGGCGTCGAACCAGCCGCAGCGGCGTGCGCGGCCGGTCGTCGCGCCGAATTCGTTGCCGAGCTTGCGCACGCGTCCGCCCATGGCCTCGTCCATTTCCGTGGGCAGCGGGCCCGTACCGACACGCGTGGTGTACGCTTTCACGACGCCGAGCACCGCGTCGATCGACGTTGGCGCGATGCCGACGCCGGTCGACGCGCCGCCTGCCGTCGTGCTGCTCGACGTCACGAACGGATACGTGCCGTGATCGACGTCGAGCAACGACCCTTGTGCGCCCTCGAGCAGCACGGCGGCGCCGCTCTTCTGCGCGCGATGCACCTTCAAGCCAACGTCTTCGGCCAGAGGGAGCAGTCGCTCCGCCAAGCGTCCGAGAAGCTCGACCGTTTGGTCCGTGTCGGCGCGCGTCTTCGAGCCGAAGCCCGCGAGCTGTGCGTTCGCGCGTTCGACGCCGCGTGACACGAGCTCGCGCAGCCGCTCGCGATTGCGCAGGTCGAGGACGCGCACGCCGCGCCGCGCGATCTTGTCTTCGTACGCGGGCCCGATGCCGCGCCCCGTGGTGCCCAGTGACTGCGAGTGCGAGCTCTCGGCGTCGATGACCTTGTGGTACGGCAGCACGAGATGCGCGCGATCGCTGACGTACAGGCGGCCCTCGACGTCGATGCCATCGCGCACCAGCTCGTCGATTTCCGTAAAGAGCGTGTCCGGGTCGAGCACGACGCCGTTGCCGATCGCGCAGCGGACTCCTTCGTGGAGGATGCCGCTCGGGATCTGATGCAGCACGAACGAATGGTCACCGAGGTCGACCGTGTGCCCGGCGTTCGCGCCGCCCTGATACCGCACGACCCAATCGGCACGCTCGGCGAGCACGTCGACGAGCTTGCCCTTTCCTTCGTCGCCCCACTGAGCGCCGACGACGACTACGGTGCGGTTCGATTGGGTGAACATGGCGATGGGCGGTGGGCGATGGGCGCTGGGCAACGACAAAAAACGACGGGCAAAAAAATACGCCCCGCGGCGTTGCCCGGGGCGTTGATTGAATCTACGCGCTACGTCTGAATTGGGAATGGGGGACGCCCGCGAGGACTCCTGCGAGGACGCCGGCGAGCCATCAGGTCGGCCACCGGTTCCTCTTGCGTTTTTCACGCCTGCGCGCGATAGTAAACCATATGGTTTACCATCACCAACACGCCCTGGACGCCACGTTCGGTGCACTGTCCGATCCCACGCGGCGCGAAATCCTGTCCCGGCTCGCGCTGGGCGAGCGCACGATCAAGGAGCTCGCCGCCCGCTTCGACATGACGCTCCCTGCCGTCTCGAAGCACGTGCACGTGTTGCGGAGTGCCGGGCTCGCCGACGTGCAGCGCGACGGACGCGTCCGCCGCGTTCGCCTCACACCCGCACCCATGCGCACCGCGCTCGAGTGGATCGAGCACTATCGCGCGTTCTGGGAATCCGAGCTCGCGTTGCTCGCGGCATATCTCGAAGACGTCGCCGACGACATCTCCTCACCCTCACCGGAGTCTCCATGGCCACCTCGACCCCACTCGGCGAAAAAAACAGCGCGGCGCCGTCCCTCGAAGTCCGGCGCACCATCCGCGCGCCGCGGCAGCGCGTCTTCGACGCGTGGACGAAAGCGGAAGAGCTGAAGCGCTGGCATGCGCCGGGTCCGCTGACGGTTTCGTTCGCCGAAATCGACTTGCGCGTCGGGGGCGGGTATCGCATTCACATGCGCGAACCCAACGGCACCGAGCACAAGGTGTCGGGCGTGTACCGCGAGGTGGATCCGCCCAAGCGCGTCGTCTATACCTGGAGCTGGGACGATCAGAGCGACGTGCAGAACAGCGTCGTCACGCTCGAGTTCCACGAGCGTGGCGCCAGCACCGAAGTCGTGTTGCGCCACGAAGGCTTCGCCACCGACAAGCAGCGGGACAGCCACAACGGAGGCTGGACGAGCATCATGGAGAAATTCGCCGCCGACATCGAAGGAGGCGCGGCATGAATCGCCTCGAGCAATTCACCGACGTGTGGACGCGCGAGAATGCGACGACGCGACGTGTGCTGCACGCCCTGCCCGCCGATCAGGCGGAGTTCCGTCCGTCGCCGAACACGAAGACGGCGCGCGAAGTCGCGTACATTTTTTCGCTCGGGCAGGGAGGGATCGCCGCGGCGCTCACCAACCAGTGGCAGTGGCCGCCGCCGCAGCCTCGGACGGCGCCCGCAACGCTCGACGAGGTGCGCGCCGCGTTCGACACGTCGACTGCCGCCGTTCGCGACGCGCTCGCCAAGGCGAGTGAATCGCAGTTCGATGAAACGGTCACGTTCTTCACGGCGCCGAAGCAGCTGGGCCCGGTGAAGATCGCGGATCTCGTGTGGTTCATGCTGCTGGACAGCGTGCATCACCGCGGGCAGCTGTCGATCTACCTGCGCGGAATGCAGGCGAAGGTGCCGTCGATTTACGGACCGACGGCGGACGAGCCGTGGATGTAGCCCAACAGTCGAAGCGTTAGAACATGGCCGCCGCGATCATCCACACCGCCATGACGAATCCGACGGCGACCTTGAGCGCGGCGGCGGCGGCGCGTCCGATCAGCGCGCCCCACGCCACGCGCGCGGCGGTGGTGTGTTTCCCTTCGCGACTCCACTCGAATACGAACGCGCCGACGAAGGCGCCGGCAAACGCGCCGATGATCGAACCGACAACCGGCACCGGTACGCCGAGAAATGCCCCGATCATGCCGCCGATGATGGCACCCCATCCCGCGCGGCGAGAGCCGCCGTACTTCTTCGTGAAGCGCGCGGTCAACACCCAGTCCATTCCTTCGGCGCCCGCCATCAACACGCCGAGGCCGATGAGCGAGATCAGGCTGATGCTGCCAGGCACGAGCAGGTAGTAGCCAAGCGCGCCGCAGAACATCACGAGCGTGCCCGGCAGCCCGAACGGGATCATCACGAGACCGAGCAGCGCGATGGCGGCGAGAAGGATCACTTGCATTGCGAGAGCTCCGTTGCGGCGCGAGCGAGGACCTGCGCGGCGCCGGCGATGCCGCGTCCACTCATGTGGGCGAGCGTGTCGCGCGACGTGTGAATTCTCTGTAGCGTACGAATCGTGCCCCGGCTGAGTGTCACGGTGCGCCAGCCGGCGTGCGCGAGCGGGACGTGGTCCGTCAGAATGCCCGGGATGAGGCGCATGATTCGCATCGGTTCGTCGTGCGCCGTAGCGGCCTGCTCGAGCCGCGAGATGATCTCGCGCGGGGACCGGCCGGAGTACATCACGACCAGTGGCCCGTCATCGTCGACGCTGTCGCAATTGAGAGCGATGCCGGGCTTTGCATCGCGCGTCCACGCCGTTGCGCCGGCGAGCGCGAGCTCCTCGGCATCCGTGATCGCGATGCCAATGGCACACGTCGGCGGGATGAGCGCGGCCGCCTCGAGCACGGCCGCGACACCGCTCGCGTTGTCGAGCGTTCCGTGGTTGCGCGCGCCGACGACGGACAGCATGAGAGGCAAGGCACCGATCCAGGCGACGATGAGCGCGGGCCCGCCGAACGATCCACCAATCGTGGACGAGACGATCACCGCGATGATGCCGACGACCAGGAGCAGCACACCGGCGACGCGAACGAGCATCGAGACCGGCTGCCACTTGGAGTCGATGTGCGCCACGAGCCATACGCGCGGCTCGCCACGCGTGGCGAAAAGATTGGTGCCGGTCGCGCGAAGGATGCGTCCGCGCAGAACGCCGCGTAACGGCATGGCCCAAGTCGCCATCGCGAGCGCGACTGCGATCCCCAAGGCTTGACTCGCGCTGATCGAGCCGGCGGCGTACCAGAGCGTCGCCGCCATTCCCGCGACGAGCCCAATGGCCGGCGCGGCCCACCGGCCGATGAATTGAGAATACTCAAATGAGTGTTCTTGAATGACGAACCCGAGCGGGGCGAGGACGTCACCGCAGTACCGGCGCGCATCGGCGCAGGCCGCGCTCCCCGTCGGGCGACTGAGGCCGCCCAGACGGGCGAGATGCGCGGCGCCGTCGCTCACGGACTCAGGCGCCGACGAGCTCCGACTTGAGCAGTCCTTCCACGATCTCGCCCTGCTCGGCGTCGAGCGACACGAGCGGCGAGCGCACCGGCCCGCCCGACAATCCCACGCGGTCCATGGCCGCCTTCACGCCCGCCACACCCAACTCGCCAACGATCTTGGCGCCGAGCGGCGTGAGACGCGACTGGGCCGCGGTGGCGGCAGCGGCGTCGCCGCGCTTCACCGCTTCGTAGATCTCAACGCAGAGCGCGGGCGCGAAGAGCGCCGCCGCGAGAATGCCGCCGCGCGCGCCGGATTCCATCGCATGCTGGAAGAGCTGCGCGTTGCCGTCGAGCACGGCGAACTTCGCGGACTGGATGTTCATGTACGACGAAAACAGCTCGCGGTTGCCCGAGCTGTCCTTGATGCCGATCACGTTCGGGTGCGCCGCAAGCTCGCTGACGAGGTTCGGCGCGAGCGCGAAGTGCATGTACTTCGGAATGTTGTAGAGGATGACGGGGACTGAGCTCTCTTCCGCGACCCGCCAGTAGTGCTGCATGAGCGCGGGGCCGGTCATCGCCGACGCATAGTAGTGCGGCGCAACGACGAGCACCGCATCCGCGCCGCGCTCGGCCGCATCGCGCGTCTGCTTTACGCACGTCCGCGTCGACTCGGCGCCGGTGCCGACGATGAGCCACTTCTCACGCGGCACCATTTCGCGCGCGACGTCGACGAGCGAGGCACGCTCATCGAAGTCGAGCAATGCGGCTTCACCCGTTGAGCCGGTGACGACGATCCCGTTCATTCCGGCGGCGAGGTGCGCGCGAGCGTTCGCGGCGAAGGCGGCGCAATCGAGCTCGCCTGATTCCTTGTAGAACGTGCTGACGACCGGGGCGAGAACCCCTTCGAGCGATTTGTTTGTCATTGTGGCCTTGTCATTCCAAGCGAAGCGCTGTCATTCCGAGCGAAGCGCTGTCATTCCGAGCGGAGCGAGGAATCTACTGTCCCGGTAGAGGGGCAAGTCACTCTACCAGGATGAAAGATCCCTCGCTGCGCTCGGGATGACAAGCACGCTCGGGATGACAAGCACCCTCCCGATGACATGAATCACTGATTCAGAAAATCCAGCCCACCCGTCTGAATGCCTTCCAGCGCCGGCTCGTCGGTCTGGATCGGCTCCAGGACAGACGGCTCGTCCGGCGGAATGTCCTCCATCTTCACGGTCTGCGACAGGCGCGAGAACATTTTGAGCTTGAGCTCGAAGTCCGACGGGTTGCTCGCCGCCGACTTGGCCGTCTCGAACGTCACGACACCGCTCGTGACGAGATCGGTCAGACACTGGTCGAACGTCTGCATGCCGTACTGCTCGCGTCCCTCGGCGATGAAATCCTTGATCTCGCCGAGTCGCGTGCCGTCGAGAATGAGATCTTTGATCGACGGCGTGTTGACCATGATCTCGGCCGCGACCGCGCGGCCTTTGCCGTTCTTCGTCGGCAGCAAGCGCTGCGAGATCACCGCCGTCAGCGACTCGGCGAGTCGCACGCGTACGACTTCCTGCTCTTCGGGCGGGAACATGGCCATCATGCGCATGATGGTGCTCGTCGCATCCGGCGTGTGCAGGGTGGACATGAGCAGGTGTCCGGTCTCGGCCGCCTTGAGCGCGGTGTCGATCGTCTCGGCATCGCGCAGCTCGCCGATCATGATCACGTCGGGGTCCTGACGCAGCGCGGCGCGCAGGCCCATCTTGAAATCGGTCGTGTCGCTGCCGATCTCGCGCTGGGTCACCGAGCAGTTCTTGTCCTTGTGCAGGAACTCGATCGGATTCTCGAGCGTGAGAATGTGGCCGTTCACCGAGCGGTTGATCCAATCGATCATCGCTGCCATGGTGCTCGACTTGCCCGACCCGGTGACGCCGGTGACGAGGATCATGCCGCGCTCGGCTTCCGAGATCTTCGCGAGCGATTGCGGCAGACCAAGCTTCTCGAACGACGGAATCTCCCACGGAATGACGCGCATGATGATCGAAAACGATCCGCGCTGCTTCATCATGTTCACGCGGAAGCGTCCGATGCCGGCGGCGGCCCACGAGCAATCGTAGTCGAGCAGTTTGTCGATGCGCGCCTTGTCGTCCTCGTTGGACATGAGGTGCAGCGCGATCGCGCGCGTCTGTTCCGGCGTGAGCGTCTGCTTGGTGAGCGGCACGAGATCGCCGTGAATGCGCGCGCGAAAGACGTCGCCGGCCTTGATGTGCAGGTCCGATGCGCCGCGGTCCACCGCTGCCTTGATGATTTTTTCCATGCTCAATACCCCGCGCGCTTATCGACGAGATTTTCCAAGCGTTCACCACGTAAGTATCGGCGCCAGTTACCGATAAATAGATCGAGCTGGCGTGGCCAGAAGCGGCCCGGCGATACGGGCGACACGTGCGGGGTGAGAAGAACCTGTCGAAGGTGCCAAAATGGGCTCGTCGCCGCCAGTGGTTCCTCGCGAAAGACGTCCAGCACCGCTCCGCGGATTCGGCCCGCCTCGAGGAGCTCGGCGAGAGCGTCCTCATCGATCATCGCGCCGCGGGCGACGTTGACGACGATCGTGTCGGGGGACAGGAGCTGCAATCGTTCGCGCGTCAACAAACCCTTCGTCGCCTCGGTGAGCGGCGCGGCGAGAACGACGACGTTGTGCTTCGGCAGCTCGGCCTCGAATTCGTCGAGCGAGATGACGCGCTCGAAGCCTGGCGGCGGTCCCAACTCCACGCGGCGGCGCACTCCCGTGCAATGTGCGCCGAGTGCGGCGAGGCGTTCGCCGGTCGCACCGCCGAGCCCGCCGACGCCGACGATGAGGGCGCGAACGGTATCGACTTCGCGCAACACGGAATCGAGCGCGACGAACGGAGCCTTGTTCCATTCCGATCGCCGCTGTTGATCGAGCGCGAAATCCAGCCCGCGCAGGAAGTGCAGCACGCCTGCCACGCAGTACTCGGCGATCGGCACGGCGTGAATGCCGGCGGAGTTGGTGAAGAGAACGTCGCTGCTCACCATCTCGTCGTAGAGCGCGCTGCCGACGCCGGCCGCCGCGGAATGGACCCAGCGCAGCTTTTTCGCCTCGAGAAACAGCAGCCGCGGAATGCCGAAGCCGAAGTAGATCTCGGCGTCGCTGACGGCGGCCATCACCTCGTCATTGGGCCGCGGCGGTCCGTCGCCGTCGGAGCTCGTGGGCGCCTGCACGATGTTGACCCGCCAGCCCGGTGGCGTGGCCTCGCGAATGCGCCGCTCACCTTCCGGCGTGAGTGCCCAATTCTTCGACTTCGCGGCCAGGTCGACGACGAGAATGCGTTCCGCCACTCCGGTCATTCCGTCGTGACGCTGACGACGCTCTTGTTCGCGCGTAGAACGTCCGCCAGCACGTCGAACTGCTTGGTCGCGCCGATCAGGTCCATCTCGAACGTTCGGTCGCTGTCGTGCTCGAAGGTGCGGCGCGAATAGACGTGCACGCCGGCTTCCTGAATCATTCGCTCGAAGGGTGCGAAGTCGCATCCGGGTTTGACGCGCAGCGTCACGTGCAGTCGGCGGCGTTTCGCGAGCAGGCGTGACTCGACCGGCCTCAAACCGATGAGCACGACCATGATGAGGGCCGTGGACCCGAGCGCGTCGACGTAGTGACCGCCGCCCACGGCCATGCCGATCGCGGCGACGACCCAGATCGTCGCGGCTGTGGTGAGTCCGACGACGGCGCCTTCGCCGTGGAGAATCGCGCCCGCGCCGAGGAATCCGATGCCGGAGACGATCTGCGCGGCGATGCGGGTGTTGTCGCCGAAGGGATGTTGGTCGGGAGAGAATCCGCTCGTCGCGATGTCCATCGACATCTGGGTGAACAGCGCGGCGCCGACGCAGATGAGAATATTGGTACGAAGGCCGGCGGCCTTCCCTGCGATCTCGCGCTCCAGGCCGATGGCGCCGCCGAGGAGCGTGGCGAGGAGCAGCTTCGCGAGCACGCTCAAGCTCAAGGCCTCGGCGACCGCGCTCATCGATTGTTGAAATCCCTGCGCGGCGCCGGCGTCAGCAAAGGCGATCGTGATGGCGTCCTCCCGCCTGAGAACGACGTGACCGTCTTCGCGGCGCCGCGCCGCGAGCGAGAGCGACGCTAGCGAGCGTCCAGGTCGCGCAGGTCTCCCGGACCGGTATCCGGCGAGGAGTCACCGTAGGCGATACTGCGTGCTTGCTCGTCGAGGGCCGCGATCGACGCGTCATCAGGCTCGGTCGGGGTGGCAAAGTTGCGGAACACCGTGCCGCCGCATTTGTCGCACTTCACGGCGTTCGGCACTTCCTGATCGTAGAACTTCTCGTTTCCACAGGTCAAACACACCAGCGTCACGAGACCACTGGGGCCTTTGTCGTTCGCCATAGTCCGCTCGGGGTTGAGTCCGACAGCAGCCGTTGCAAGAGCTGTGCGGCGTTGGCGACCTGAGCAATCTATCGGTCTCGAACAATTTGTCATCCTGAGCGCCGACGGAGCGAAGGCCCCCTTTCGCCGCGGTGCGCTCTCCTCGGCGTCGAGGGGTCCTTCCCCTTCGCTACGCTCAGGGTCAGGATGACAAGGGAGTGGACGTTCAGGGTCAGGATGACAAGCGAGTGGACGTTCAGGGTCAGGATGACAAGCGAGTGGACGCTCAGGGTCAGGATGGCAGACTACCGAAAACTCGGATCCGAAATCGCGCCGAACGCCAGCTGCATTCCGATCAAGCCGAATGGAATCAGCCACGCAATCGCGCGCGGGCGCGCTTCAATGGGCAGCGAGCGGCGATAGTAGAGCCAGCACAGCACGATCAAGACGGACTCGACTACGACGTCGCCCATCGGGTGATCGTACAGCATGAGGCCGACCATCGGACCGCCCGGCCACGTCGGCTTGATGCCCGTGATGAAATCCGCCGGCCAATGCGACGCATAGGTGAGCCACACGCCGAACGCGTCCGCGGCGCTGTGTGTAAAGATCCAGTACAGCACTCCCACTGTCGTCGCGCCGATCGCCACCGAGACGAGCGAGTGCGAGATCATACGGTTGTGATGACCCAACGCATCGGCGATCCACTCTATCCAATCCGGAGCGAACGCGATCGGAACGAGGAGCGCGATGGGAATTCGTGGGCGGCGTCCCTTGGCGAGGGTCGCCAGTGCGGCGTGGCCGGCGTACATTCAGCGGGCCTGGGTGGAGTTCGAGCGAAGCCTCCGGCGCAACAACCGGTCGAGCACGATCAACCAGATCCACGGAAGGACGAGCGCGACACCAACCGCGAGCCAACCGATGGTGAGGTGCGCGAATCGCGGTGGCGGCGTCGCGATCACGCCACGCCCGCCACGTCAGCGAAGCTCAATAGGGCCGAGCGGGCCGGCTGCGCTTCTGCGCGCAGTCCTCGCACAGCGTCGCGCTCGCGCTGAGCCGTGAGCCGCATTCCCCGCAGAGACAGTACACACGTACGCCGTTGGGCGTAACGTCGCGATGAATCGACGCGGTGTACGGCAACGGAAAGTGTAAATACGACGGCGCGGTGAACGGCTGGATGGCTTTCCGCCGCGCGCTCCACGCGCGCACGCGCTCGCCGATCCGCTGGAACGGATGAAAGAGCTGAATGCGCTGCACGCGCTGAAACAGCTGGCGGAACTTCAGGCCGGAGACGATCGAAAACTTCATAGCACGCTTGGTGAGTCCGAGGGCGTAAAATGCACGGCTCATGCCGCGTGCGAATCGTGCGAAAGATCACGGCGAAACGCCGTCGAACCCCATGCGGTCGCGGACCACGCCGATCGTTTCGCGCGCCAGACGTCGGCAGCGTTCGCCGCCGGCAGCGAGGGCGTCGTCGATGAGCCTGGGGCGAGCCGCCAATTCGGCGGCCCGGCCGCGAATCGGCACGAGCTCCTGTTCGATCGACTCGGCCAACACTTTCTTGCAGTCGATACAGCCCCACCCGGCCGTGCTGCATTGAACCGCGACATGCTCGACCGTAGCGATCGGGCTGAACGCCTTGTGCAAGTGATAGATGTTGCACACCTCCGGCGTTCCGGGATCGGTTTTCTTGATGCGCTTGGGATCGGTCACCGCCGGCCGCAGCTTGGCCCAGATCGATTCCGAAGTCTCGAGCATGCCGATCGTGTTGCCCTTGGACTTGGACATCTTCGACTGGCCGTCGAGCCCCATGATGCGGCGCGTCGGCGTGAGCAGCGCCTTGGGTTCAGGAAAGAATTCTTCACGCTCATCGGCGCCGTCTTCCGTCTTCCGTCCGGTGAGCCGGCCGAACGCCGCGTTCCACCGTCGCGCGACCACGCGCGAGAGCTCGAGATGCTGGACCTGGTCTTCACCGACGGGGACGGTGTCGGCGCGATACAACAGAATGTCCGCGGCCTGAAGCACGGGATAATTCAAAATGCCGGCGAGCACGCTTTCCTGCGACGCGGACTTTTCCTTGAACTGCGTCTGACGCTCGAGCTCACCGAGCGGCGTGATGGTGTTGAAGAACCACGCGAGCTCGGTATGTTCCGGAACCTGCGATTGCGCGAACAGCGCGCATACGTTCGGATCGATTCCGGCAGCCAGCAAGCTGACAGCCATGTCGTGGCGGCGCCGGCGCAGCAGCTCGGGGTCGTAGGCGATCGTAATCGCGTGATAGTCGACGATGCAGATGATCGTATCGTACTCGTGCTGCAGCGCGACCCAATTCTTGACGGCCCCCAGATAGTTGCCGATGTGCAGCTCGCCGGTGGGCTGAATTCCACTGAATATCCGTGACATCCGCGCAAACTAATACGAATCGAGCAGAGGCGCGTCAGCTGCTGGCGACGTGTGTCGCGGCCGCGGCGCGGGCGGCGGAAATCATTCGCGCCAAGGCGGACGAGCGCGCAACACTCACGTGGGAAACGAAGTCGCCGGGCGATTTCGTGAGCGACGTCGATCGCGCGGCTGAGCAGGCGATCGGCAACATGGTGCGCGATCGGCATGCGGACGCGAAGCTGCTCGCCGAAGAGATGTCGTCGTCGGTGGCGGATCGTGGCGGGCTGTTGTTCGTCGCGGATCCGCTCGACGGCACGACGAACTTTCTGCACGGCTTTCCGTGGTACGCCGTGTCGGTCGCGGCGCTGATCGACGGCGAGCTCGCGGCCGCGGCCGTGCTCAACGCGGCGAACGGCGAGTTGTTCACGGCGACGACCGGCGGCGGCGCGCGGCGCAACGGCCAGCCGATCGCGGTGTCGACGATCGACGAGCCGATTCGTTCGCTCATCGCGACGGGCTTTCCGTTCAAGCACGGCGCGCCATTCGATGAGTATTTGCGAACGTTGCCGAGGATCATGCGTGAGACGTCGGGCATCCGTCGTCCGGGCGCCGCGTCACTCGACCTCACCGACGTGGCGTGCGGGCGATTCGAAGGCTTCTGGGAAATGAAGCTCGCGCCGTGGGACATTGCCGCCGGCGTGCTGATCGTGCGCGAGGCGGGCGGTGTCGTGACGACGATGACGGGCGAGCCGATCCCGATCGATCACACGTCGCTCGTCGCCGGGAATCCGGCGATGCACAAGTGGTTGTTGGAGGCGGTGCGGTAGCGGCAGCATCGCGAAAGAGCCGCGTCATCCTGAGCGGAGGCGCGCAGCGCCGCCCCTCCGCGTCATCCTGAGCGGAGGCGCGCAGCGCCGGAGTCGAAGGACCCCCGTCCCGACGGTGGAGCTGTACGCAGCGCTCCGCTGAGCAAGGGGTCCTTCGTCACTGCGTTCCTCAGGATGACACGAGGTTTCGCTAAGTTTCTGATTCCCCGATCCCCCGAGAACAATGAAGCTCGTCGAGTGCGTCCCGAATTTTTCCGAAGGCCGTCGCCCTGAGATCGTCGCCCAAATCCGCGACGCTATCGCCGCCGTCGACGGCGTGGCGGTGCTCGACGTGTCGTCGGACCAATCGCACAATCGCACCGTCATCACGTTCGTCGTACCGGTCGAGCGCGCGGTGGACGCGGCGTTCGCGGGTATCGCGAAGGCGCGCGACGTCATCGATCTGACGCATCACACGGGCGAACATCCGCGCATGGGCGCCACCGACGTCGTGCCGTTCATTCCGCTCGAAGGCTCGACGATGGAAGACTGTATCGTGCTCGCTCGCACGCTGGGTGAGCGCGTTGGCCGCGATCTGGAGATTCCCGTCTTCCTCTACGAGCGCGCGGCGTCGAGCCCAGCGCGCGAAAATCTCGCCGACGTACGCCGCGGCGAGTTCGAAGGCATTCGCGATGAGATGAACGCCGGCGCCGCATCGCGGAAGCCGGACTTTGGCCCGGGCAGGATTCACGCAACGGCCGGTGCCGTCGCGATCGGCGCGCGCCCATTCCTCGTTGCGTACAACGTGTACCTGGGACCAGCGTCGAACTTGGGCGTCGCGAAGAATGTCGCGAAGGCCGTGCGCGGGTCGTCGGGCGGACTGCGCTACGTGAAAGGCCTCGGTCTCGAGGTCGACGGGCAGGCGCAGGTGTCGATGAACCTCGTCGACACCGAGAAGACACCGCTGTACCGCGCGTACGACATGGTGAAGATGGAGGCCGAGGCGCAGGGCGTGTCGCCGACGTGGAGTGAGATCGTCGGACTCGTGCCCGAACGTGCGCTGTTCGAAACGGCGGCGCGACACATTCAACTGCGCGACTTCAAGCCGGAGATGGTGCTCGAGCACAAGGTGCGCTCGGCTGTTCAAGGTGGCGAGTCGCTCACGGGATTCGTCGCCGCGGTCGCGTCGCCCGTGCCGGCGCCAGGCGGCGGAAGCGTTGCGGCGCACGCCGGCGCGCTCGGCGCCGCGCTGGCGCAGATGGTCGCGGGCCTCACGATGGGCCGAAAGAAATACGCGGCCGTCGACGCCGAGATGCGCGAGATCGGGCTCGAGGCGGCGCGACTCGTCAACACATTGTCCGCGCTCGTCGCCAAGGATGCCGAGGCGTATGGCATGGTGACGGCGGCGTACAAGCTGCCGTCGGAGCCGGAAGACGCCGCGCACAAGCGACAGGCCGCGATCACCGACGCGCTCCTCGGCGCCGCGGAAGTGCCGCTCGAGACGGCGCGTGCGTGCGCGGCGGTCGCGGAGCTGGCGGCGACGTGCGCGACCAAAGGCAACACGAATGCCGTCTCGGACGCCGGCGTCGCGGCCCTGCTCGCCGATGCGGCATGCCGGGGCGCTGTTTATAATATTAGAATTAACGTTCACTCATTAGACGACAAGTCGCGCGGCGCGGGGCTGGTGCAGGAAGCGAATCAGCTGCTGGCGCAGACGAAGCGGTTCGTCGAGCAGGCCACGGGAGCGGTCGAGGCGCAGCTGTCATCCTGAGCGAAGCGAAGGACCCCTTGCTGAGCGGAGCGCTGCATCCGGCTCCTCCGTCGGGACGAGAGTCCCTCGACTGCGGCGCTGCGCGCCTCCGCTCGGGATGACATGAGCTCACGCCTCACGGCGCCCCCCGCCGAAGCAGCGGCAGCACGCTCGAATAGTCGTCCGTCCAGACACGAAGCCGGCCGCCGGACACCAATGGCTGCCACCCGAGCGCGGCGAGCGGCGCGAGCTGCGAAGGATCGCGCGCGAGTACCGCCCAGCGCGAGCCGAAGACTCCCGTGTCCTCGAGATCGTCCGGTAATCCATCCACGCGAATGGCGCCGGCCAGCCTCGCGTCGCTCGCCAATCGCGCCACCACCGGGCTCAGATCGAAGAATCGATTCGAGATGTGCATCACGAGCAGGCCGCCGGGCGCGAGACGCGACAGATACAATCGCAGCGCTTCACGCGTGAGGAGATGCGTCGGAATGGCGTCGGATGAAAATGCGTCGAGCACGAGCATGTCGTACGGCGCACCGGTTTCCGTCTGCATCGAGAGCCGTGCATCGCCGGCCACGACACGATACTTCGAGCGCGATCGAGCAAGAAATCCGAAATACCGCGGATTCTCGGCAATCTCGGTGACGCCTGGATCGATCTCGTAGAACGTCCAGTCCTGATCGCGGCGCCCATAGAAAAGCATCGCACCCGCGCCGAGCCCGATGACGCCGATGCGCATGTTCGGACGGCTCATGCCGTACGCGCGGAAGATGTCGCCCACGGGGCCGACGGGCGTGTAATAGGTCAACGGCTTGGGCGACAACGAATCGCGCAGCCGCTCGCCGCCGTGAATGGTGACGCCATGCGTCAACCAGCGAAATCCGTGGCGCTCGTCGAGCAATACACGGTGCACGCCGAAGAAATTTCGGCTCGCGTACTGCACATTGCCGATCTCCGAAGGAAACGCCGCGCTCGCGAGCACGACCGCGACGAGTCCCCCGCCGAAGCGCAGCGGTCGCCCCGAGAATCCAAGGCATGCGAGCGCCGGCACGCCAAGCAGCAGGCGCGGCGAGAATGGAAGCTCGGCGTGCGACCAGCGAAGCACGAGGGCGATCGCGGTCGTTGCAACGCCGATGACGACCGCCCATGCCACATCCGACCACGCCGCACTCGGCCGCTTGCTTCCGCGCGCGGGCAACACGGTGAGTACCGCGGTGAGCGCGATCGGGTATTCGAGAACGCTCGTGAACAGCGCCGGACCAATCAGCGTGTTGAATGCGCCGCCAAGCGCGCCGCCGGCCGCCGACCAGAGATAGTAGTTCGTGAGATGCGCCGCGGACGGGCGATCGGCCGCGAGCTGCACGTGGCAGATGAGCGCCGCGATCGTGAACAGCATGAGATGCGCGACGACCACCGCGCCGCGCGCCCCCCACTCGACATAGACGATCGCGCATGGAACGGCGAAGAGAGCGAGTGTGCCGATCGTCGCGATGGCGGCGCGCGCCGACAGCTCGCGCGCGAACACGCCGTCGAGCGCGCGCCGGAGCTTGTCGGTCGCTCCGTACGCGGCGACGAGCGTCGCGAGATACAGCGCGAGCGGAACGATCCACACGAGCGGAATGGACGCCACTTCCGCCGCGATGTACGTCGTCACGCCGAGCATGAGACTCGACGGAATGGCCGAGAGCGAGACCCAGTAGAGCTTTCGTCTGATCGGAATGATATCGTTCGCGGCGGGCGTCGGATCAGGCGCGAGGCGCGCCGGCATGCGACGAAGCACCAGCGCGGCCGCACCCGCGAATAGCAACGTGATGACGTAGACGACGCGCCACCCGCGCCCCTGCTGCGAGAGCGTGAGATTCGGCTCGAGCACGACCGGAAAGAGCAGCAGTGACGCAAAGCTGCCGAGATTGCTCGCCGCGTAGAGGAAGTAGGGATCGCGCGCGCCTTTCGCCCCGCTGCGGCTATACCAGCGTTGCAATAGCGGCCCATTCGCCGCGACGACGACGAACGGCAGCCCGACCGACGACACCAACACCATCAACAGCCAACCCAGCGGACGATCGCTCGGCGGCGGCAAGAGCGAGCGCGCGACCGCGAACGGCATGAACGCAAGCGCGGCGAGAGCCAACGCGAGATGCATCAACGCGTGCCGGCGAATGCCGATCTTGTCGGCCGCGTGGGCCCACGCGTATCCCGCGAGCAGCGCGGTTTGATAAAAGAGAATGCACGCGTTCCACACGGCGGGTGTGCCGCCGAGCAGCGGCAGCACCGTCTTGCCGAAGAGCGGCTCGAGCCAAAAGAGCAGCGCGGAGTTGAGAAAAATCGCGGCGATGAAGAGGACGGTCATCCTCGAAAGGACGACTTACGCGCGGCCATGTCATTCCGAGTGCGCGGCCCGGGCCCCGCAGCGACTCGCGGCCCACTTGCAGGCGTCGCCCCCCAGCGGACATACTCCCACCTCAAACTCCCCTCGAGGCTGGCCGATGGCTCCCTTCACGAAGACTGACTCGATCTGGATGAACGGCGAGCTGCTGCCATGGGCCGAAGCGAACGTGCATGTGAGCGCGCACGCGCTGCAATACGGAACCGGCGTCTTCGAAGGCATGCGATCGTACGACACGCCGGACGGTCCGGCGATCTTCCGCCTCGAGGCGCACATGAAGCGCTTGATCGCGTCGGCGAGCTTCTACGAATTGAAAATTCCGTATTCGGTCGAAGAACTGTGCGACGCGGCGCTCGACGTGCTGCGCGCGAACCGGCTCGAGAACGCGTACTTCCGTCCCCTCGCGTTCTTCGATTCGTACAGTTTCTCGGTGTGGCCCAAGGATTGTCCGGTGAGTGTGGCGATCATCGCGGTGCCGGGGCGGGCGTATCTGCAAGGCGGCCCGGAGCAAGGCGTCCGCGTTACCGTGTCCACGGTCAAGCGCATCGAATCGTCGACGCTGCCGCCGCACATCAAGGCAAGCGGCCACTACACGAATTCGGTGCTCGCGGTGCAGGAGGCCATTCGCCGCGGCTACGACGATGCACTGCTCTTCAACGCCAAGGGCGATATCTCGGAGGGCTCGGGCGCGAACCTGTTCATCGTGCGCGACGGCACGCTCATCACCAACGACATCGGGGAATCGATCCTGCCCGGCATCACGCGCGATACGGTGTTGCAGATCGCGCGCGATCTCAATCTGCCGATCGTGATCCGCCCGATGCCCCTCGCCGACGTCCAGACCGCCGACGAGGCATTCTTCTGCGGCACCGCGGTCGAGGTCACGCCCATTCGCGAGGTCGACGGCCGCGCGGTCGGCGACGGCCAGCCCGGTCCGATGACGCAGCGCATTCAGCGCGTCTTCTACGACGCGGTCCACGGACGGCTGCCGCAGTACCGCCGCTGGTTGAGCACCGCCGCCCCGGTGCTCGAGCTCACGAAATGAAACTTCCCGGCGCGGCCGTCGTTGTTGACTTGTCGCCCCGCCATCATCGCTCAATTATAGAATGATAATTAAAGAATCATGACAGTTCTCGAGCTGGTCCCCACCCCCGACCCGCGCACGCTCGACGACGTGTCGCGGCCGTTCGCCGAGGCGATCGCCTCGCACTATGCGGTCAAGAAACTGATCGGCCAGGGCGGCATGGGACTCGTCTACCTGGCGCGCGACAAGCGGCTCGATCGCCTCGTGGCGATCAAAACCTTGCTGCCGCAGCTCGCCGCCGACCCGGTGGTGCGCGAACGGTTTCTCCGCGAGACGCGCACGGCCGGCGCCATGGCGCATCCGAACATCGTGCCCATTCACGGCGCGGACGAAGTCGGCACCCATGTTTTCTTCGTCATGGGATATGTCGACGGCGAGTCACTCGCCGCGCACGTGCGCGCGCAGGGCCAGCTTCCGCCGCGCCTCGTGGCGACGTACCTGCACGACGTCGCGGCGGCGCTCTCGCATGCGCATGCGCGCGGCATCGTGCATCGCGACATCAAGGCCGAGAACATTCTCATCGATCGCGCGACGGGACGCGCGCTGGTCACCGACTTCGGCATCGCACGGCTGGCCGATGCGCAGCCGCTCACGGCGACGGGCCAACTGCTGGGCACCGTGTACTACGTCAGCCCGGAACAGGTCTCCGGCGAACCAATCGACGCGCGCAGCGACCTCTACTCCTTGGGCATCGTTGGATTCTTCGCGTTGACCGGCCGCTTTCCATTCGATTCCGACATCGCGTCGGCGGTGCTCGTGGCGCACGTCACGAAACCGGCGCCGCCGGTCGCGTCGATCAATCCCGCGGTGCCCGCCGCGCTGGCGGCCATCGTCGATCGTCTGCTGGCGAAAAAAGCCGCCGACCGGTTCGCGAGCGCCGAGGAGCTGCTGGCGGCGGTCGACAGCGCGATCGCACAATCGGATTCGTCGAACCTTCCATCACCGCGTCCGCGATTGATCTCGGACACCGAGGCGCACGCGGTATGGCAGCGTGCCGCGGAGCTCCAGGCACTCACCGGAATTCAACCGCGTCCCGACGCCATTCCACGAGCGCGCGACGCATCGAAGGATCGCGCGCGCACCTCCGGCTTTCGCATCGACGAGATTCGCGGCGCGGCGAACGTCGCCGGTATCGACACGCAGTATGTCGATCATGCGCTGGTGGAACATGGCTTGGCCGGTGTGCCCGCGATCGCCGCGCCCCGGCTGCCTCAGTCGTGGGCGACGGGGATTCCCGCGCGCATCGTTCGCGAAGGCGTCGTGCAAGGCGAGCTTGCCGCGCGCGACTTCGATCGCGTGCTCAACACGGTGCGGGAAGCAATCGGCGAGATGGGCTCGGCACCCGCGAAGACGCGCGAGATCTACTGGCGGTCGAAGAGCACGCAGGTTTCGATCATTCCGCTCGACGGCGTCTCCACCGTTCGTGTTACGCAGGGGACGCGCCGTCTGACGCGGCGAACGCTTGGCGTCACGGCGTTGCTCGGCGCGGTCGCGGGACCGGCCGTGGGCGCAGCGCTCGACGCGCTGATGTACCTGCCCGGCCCATCCTGGGCGGTGATCTCGCATCAAAACATCGACGCGATCTGCGCGTTCCTTGGGGTCGGCGTCACCCTCGGGGTGTGGGGATTCGGGCGCGTGCTGCTCAAGCGCTTCTACCGCGCGAGCGAACGCCAAGTGACCGAGCTGACCGAGACGATCGTCGCGAAAGTGCGCGGCAGCATCCGCGATCCGTAGGATGGCGACCGGAGCATCAGCGACCGGAGCATCGGCGACGGCCGACGTCGTGATCGTCGGCGGCGGCGTCATGGGCGCGAGCACGGCGTATCACCTCGCGAAGCGTGGATGCACGAACGTCGTCGTGCTCGAGTCGTCCGAGCTGTTCGGCATGGGCTCGACCGGGCTCAACGCCGGCGGCATTCGCTATCAGTTCGCGACGGCGGTGAACATCGAGCTGTCGAAGCTGAGCATCGCGATGATGGAGCGCTTCGCCGACGAGATGGACCAGCCGCTCGGTCTCAAGCGCTGCGGCTACCTGTTCCTGCTCGACGACGAGGGCGATCTCGCGCAATTCCGGCGAAACGTCGCGTTACAGAATGCTCATGACGTGCCAAGTTGCATCGTCGACGTCGGCGAGATCGCGCGGCTGGCGCCGGAGATCGAGCTGAGCGGCGTCATCGGCGGCTCGTGGTGTCCGCGCGACGGGTTGGTCGATCCGAACGGGCTCCTCCAGGGATTCGTATCGAACGCTCGCCGGCTCGGCGCCCTGTTGAAAACGGGCGCCGAGGTGATCGCGATTGACGATGTCGGCAACGACGTATGGTGTGTGAGCACGAGCGACGGCCGCAGGTACGAGGCGCCGACCGTCGTGATCGCGGCCGGTGCGTGGTCGGCCGCGATCGGCACGATGGTCGGCGTGCCGCTGCCCATTCAACCGATTCGCCGGCAGATCGCGGTGACGGCGCCGATCGCGAACCTGCGCGCGGACTTTCCGTTCATCATCGACTTTTCGCGCGCGCTGTAT
Source organism: Gemmatimonadaceae bacterium (assembly GCA_035606695.1). Taxonomy (NCBI): domain Bacteria; kingdom Pseudomonadati; phylum Gemmatimonadota; class Gemmatimonadia; order Gemmatimonadales; family Gemmatimonadaceae; species Gemmatimonadaceae bacterium. The sequence goes on along the minus strand of DATNEW010000026.1, from coordinate 81,433 downwards.
TTTCATCGCGAGGGCGCGGGCCTGCTCACCGGCATGTCGAACCGTGACGAGCTGCCCGGGTATGACACCCGGGTGGACGATGCGTGGCGGCTGGTGCATCTGGAAAACGCCATGGCGCGCATGCCGATGCTGGCCGACGCGGAGATCTCGGCGGAATGGGCGGGGTTGTACGAGGTGACGCCCGATGACCAGCCGATTCTGGGGCGGTTGTCCAATGGTCGTGGGCTGTACGTGTGCGCAGGTTTCAGCGGACACGGCCTGATGCATGGACCGGCGGCGGGATTGCTCATGGCCGAAGAGATTCTCGACGGTCGCGCGACGACGATCGACGTGGACCCGCTGCGGTACGGGCGATTCATCCGCGACGGCAACGGCGAGGTGACGGCAGATGCGAGCGCTGGGGAATACAACGTCGTTTAGCAAGCTCATACGGATGGCGGCGGCGCTCGCGCTGGCCGCGATCTACCCCGCGATCCTCCCCGCCATCCTCGGCGCACAGACGCCGGTGCAGATTCACGGCACCGTCCGGGATTCCGCCGGCCACGCCGTTTCGCGCGCGGAGGTGTCTGTCGCGGGCGATTCAACGGTCGTGACGACGAACGATGCGGGGGCGTTCGCGATCTCCACGTCCAGGCCGCGCGACGTCGTCGTTCACGTTCGCCGCCTGGGATACGAGCCCAAGGATAAGGAGGTCATGTTCCGCGACTCGGCGCACGTCGACGTGGTGATCGTGCTGACCCCGCTCGCGCAATCGATCGCGACGTTTCGCGTAGTCGCCAAGCGCACCGGCGTGTGGGGCACGGTGCGCACGCCGTGGGGCGTGCCGATTCCGGCAGCGCAGGTGCAGCTGCTTGGAACGAGCGCCAAACCCGTTGTCACGGATTCAGCGGGTGAGTTCACGCTGCCGACGCAGCACTCCGGGACGTTTCTCGTGATCGCGCGCAAGGAGGGTTATGCATTCGCGCAAACGAGCGTGGCTCTGGCGCCGGATGAAGGCGACGAAGCGGAGATCATTCTCACTCCGCTGAGCAAGGCGAACGAGACCGCGAGCGGGTTCGGGCGAATGCAGACGGCGTTCGCGCAGACGTCGACGCGGATTGCGTTCAAGACCGGGCGCGCATCGGTGGTCACGCACGATGAGTTGGAGAAGAATGGCAATCGTGTGCTCGCGTACGCGCTCTGCGGAACGAGCGCGGAGATGCGCTCGGGGAGTCGGTGTCCCGTGAGAGCGCAGTGTGTCGTCATCAACGGCGATCGGTCGACCGCGCTGCCGCTCGAGGCATTCGAGGTGGACGACGTGGAGTCAGTCGAGTTTTATCCGCCGGGTTCTGATTGGAGCGATACGCTGCGCGATCGCGGGTGTGCGAATTCGCGCCGCACGTCTACGGCCGTGGTATGGCTGCGGGACCACTAGCGCGACAGCGTGTCATCGCTCGGGATGACAACGTCTGGTTGCTCGAGACAGCGACGCCATGTGCGTTACGAGCCTCGCTACTTCCACACCCCCAGCAACCGCCGCACCGCAACGATCTGTCCCACATGATACGCCGCATGATCCACCGCGACGATGATCGTTCGTAGATAGGTCTGCCCGTTCCCATGCGGGATCTTCTGCGTCAGATCGTGCGACTCGTCCGTGGCGAACGCGGCGATCGCCTTCCGCTCGCGATGGATGTCGTCGATCGCCTTCTGCCACGCGGCGCCGTCCTCCGGCGCCGGTGACGAGGGCCAGTAGTCGTCCGGCCACTTTGGCTCCTCGTAATTCGCGTTCGTCATGAACTCGAGGAGATCGTGCTGCGTGCGGCGGATGTGATCGAGCAGCTCCCACGCCGAGTGCGGGAAGTGGTCCGGCCGCCGGCCGCGCAGCTCGGCCGGGAGACCCTCGATGGCGTGATCGAGGCTGGCGTGAGCCTGCTCCCAGTCGAGCGAGGACGCGACGATCTCACGCCAGGCCGTCATTATAGTTCTCAGATACCCAGATTCTTCTTCAAGAACTCTACCGTCCGCGGCCATGCATCCTTGATCGCGGCGAGGTCGGCGATCGGACCATTCTTCGCCGCGTCGATCTGCTGCTGTGTCGGGTTCGGCGGCAGGTTGCGCACGTCATTCTGCGAGCGCGCGAAGCCGTGTGACGCGCCCTCGTAGTTCTTGCCGAAATACCAATGGCCCTGCGCCTTCATGATCGAATCGATCGCCGGCATCGACGCCGTGATGCGCGAGTCGAGCGACCCCGAGAGCAGCATCACCGGCACCTTGATCTTCGCCATCGAATCCGCCGCGATCTGGCCGCCGTTCATGAACGGGAAGGCGCCGTAGTACGCGACGCCGCCCACGAACCCATTCGTGCCCCCCTGCACCGCGTGCCCCCACACGGTCTGTCCGCCCCAGCAGAAGCCGATCACCGCGTACTTCGGCGCCGCCGACGGCTGCATCATCGCATAGCGTGCCGAGGCGATGATGCCGCGGTTACGTTCCGCGATGTTCACACCCTGAATGAGCTTGGTCGCCGAGTCGCGCGGAAGCTCTTCGGTGCTCGGGCCGCCACGCACGCGCGACTCGAGATCCGGCGCGATCGCGATGAATCCTTCCGCCGCAACCTGATCGGCTACGCCGCGCACCCACGTCGATAACCCGAAAATCTCGTGCACGACCACCACAACGGGCGAATGCGCGCGGTTCGTCATCGGGTAGACGATCCACGCCATCAGCGAATCTTTGGAGCCTGGCTCCCACGCGATCTTCACCCACTCGCCATGTCGCGGTGAGTTCGCGAGCCGCGCGGGCGCGGAATTATTACTCGGCGGCAAGCCGGCGATGCCCTGCCCCGCGGTCGGCGTCGACGACATCGCCATGTCGCCCGCCGCGTGGGCACTGTGATCATCCGCTGAGTACGACGAGCGATGACACGCCGTGAGGGCGCAGGCGATCGCGCACGCACCGAGGAGAGAGCGAAAAACGGACATGAACGGAGCTCCGGGAGGTTCGAGAGGTCTGGCCGCTAGGGCTGGAGTATAGAACCTCCCGATAATCCGGGGGAGATGGTGTCCGGTTCCGTCAGGAAGCCACTCTACCAGGCGAGTCAAAAAAAAGAAGCTCACCACGGACAGACGGCGGACAAATGCGGAACGGCACGGAGAAGGCGGAAACGGCAGTCAACCGCCGTTACTCGTAACGCCTTCTCCGTGCCGTTCCGAATTCGTCCGCCGTCGTCCGTGGTAATCGACCTTTTTTGAAGATCTCTCGGCGAACGGTCCTGCTTACTCGCTACCCAGTCTCACCCGCTCGATCCGCTTGGTCTTCGCCGGCGCATTGTACACGCGCAGACTCACGATGTCTCCGGACTTCACCTTCGACAACGCCGCGCGAAGCTGCTCGGGCGTCGTCACCGGCGTGCCTTCCACCGACATGATGATGTCCGGGCCGCCTTCGTCCGGTCCCACGAGATGGCTCGCGGCCGGTGTGCCGTCATCGACGCCCGTCACCACGACACCCTTGATGTCAGACGGGAGCTTGAGCTGACGCTCCGTGTTCACGTCCAGCGCCATCACATGCGCGCCGAGCGAGCGCATCGCCAAACCCTTCGAGTCGTCGGGCTTCGACATGTCGTCGTTCGACGTCTTCACATCCGCGCCGCCGACACGCTGCAACGGAACGCGCACCGTCACGAGCTGTCCGCCCTTCCGCGCGACCTGCACCGAGACCACGTCGCCCGGCTTCCGGAACGCGATCGCTTCCTGAAGCTGCGCGACATAGTCGACGCGCTTGCCGTCGACACTCAGGATCACGTCACCAGCCTGGATGCCGGCCTTCGCCGCGGGCGACGTTGCATCGCCGAAATCCTCGACGAGCACGCCGCGCGTTTCCTTCAGTCCGGCATACGCCGCGTCGTCGACACTTGCGTCACGAACCTGGATGCCCAACGCCGCACGCTCGACGTGACCGGACTTGATGATCTGATTCATCACCGAGCGCGCGATGTTCATCGGCACGGCGAAACCATAGCCGGCGTTGTAGCCCGTGGGGCTCTCGATCGCGCTGTTGATGCCGATCACTTCGCCGCGCGTATTCACGAGCGGACCACCCGAGTTGCCCGGGTTGATGGCCGCATCGGTCTGAATGAAATCCTGAATGCTCTGCTGCGACTGGCCGGGCAGCTGAAGCGAACGGCCCTTCGCGCTGATGATCCCCTGCGTCACGGTGAACGTGAGGTTTTCGCCGAGCGGGTTGCCGACGGCAAGCACCCATTCGCCGACGCGCGAGGCATCGCTGTCACCCAGCGGCGCGGCGACAAGGTTGTTCGCGTCGATCTTGATCACGGCGACGTCGGTGTTCGGATCGCGGCCGACGACCTTCGCTTTGAACTCGCGGCGATCGAGAAGGCGCACGCGCACTTCGCTCGCGCCGTCGACGACGTGGTTGTTGGTGAGGATGTAGCCGTCGGTCGAGACGATGAAGCCCGAGCCCGACGCGATGCCGCCGCCACGCGGAGCCGGATCGTCACTCTGCGGACCACTGCCCATGCCGGGCATATCCTTGAAGAACTGGCGGAACTCGGGCGGAAGCTGATCGAGATTCGGCGCCTGCTGGCGTTGTCCGCGGCCACGCTGGCGATTTGCGACCGGCTCGGCGGCCTCACGCGCGGTGATATACACGACGCTCGGCTTGATGCGGGCGGCGATCGTGGCGAACGCGTCACTCAGCTCATCGAGCTTTGCAACGGACGAGTTCGGCGCGACGACGGGGCGCTTGGCGAGCGTACTGTCGATGCTGGTCGCTGCGGGAAAGGCGTGCAGTACGCCAGGTGCTTCGGCGGCCGCGACGGCGACAATGGCCGCGGCGGCGGTAACGGCAGCGGCGGAGCGTTTGCCCCACCGATGGCGCTTGATGGGATTCATGAGAGCTGCTCTCCTGCGATGTTCGCGATGTCTTGGAATGAGGGCCGGCGAGATGCTCCGCCGGCGAAGCCACGTTTGTGATACACGCGAGTGCCACGCGAGTGCCGCGCGCGTGCCATCACTTCCGTTCGTCACTCCGCGACCGCAGAAGGTTGCCGCTCGAGAAGCCGTCAGCTACGCGTCAGTACGCTTCAATTCACGAGCGGCTGGCCTCGGTCGAACGACGCTACGCGCCTTGCTTCGCCCAGGCCGCCTGGCCGGTGTGCACGTTCTCGCGCACCGTATTGATGTCGCGAATCGGCCGCACTTCCACCGTCCCGGTCTGCGCCCACGGAAAGTGCGACGCGATCTCGATCGCCTCCTCCATACTGTCGGCTTCGATGATGTTGAAGCCGCCGAGGACTTCCTTGGTCTCCGCGAACGGGCCGTCGAGCGCGGTGACCTTGCCGCCGCGCACGCGCACCGACTTGGCGGTGGACGCGAGGTCGAGCTGCTGCGCGTCGAGGAATTTGCCCTGGCGCGCGAGGACGTCGACATGATCGAAGCAGTCGCGCATGAGCGAGTCGAACTTGCCCTCGGCCTGCAGCGACCCGATGACTTTTTCGTCGTTGTAGATCAGGAGCATGTACTTCATGGAAGGGCTCCGGTGAGAGTCGGCGATCGGTGGAATATGAGGCCGGTGCGGGCGAGGCGCTAATGAGCCGCCGATTGCGGCCGGAGAGTGACACTTCCCCTCCGCGCTCTCCGTAGTGGCTCATCGGCGCCAAATCAGCGAGGACTCACCATGTGGGACAGTGTCGTCACCGTCGTTCGCGTCGCGATGTTTACCGTCGCGCACCTCTGCGGCGGCAGCCTGGGCGCCGGCATTCTGTTGGTCTCCGCGGCGGTTCGCGTCGCGCTGCTGCCGTTGACGCTGCGCCTGGCGCGTGAGGTGCGAGCGAAACAAATCAAGCTCGCCGCGCTCGAGCCCGAGCTTGCGGCGATTCGCAATCGCTACGAGAAGGACCCTGCGCGCATGATGGCCGAGACCAGCGCGTTGCATCGCGCACATGGCATTCAGCTCGTGACGCCTCGGAGTGCCCTCTCGCTGCTCGTGCAAGCGCCGCTGCTCGGCGCCATGTACACGGCGGTCCGACGCGGGCTTGGCGCGGGCGTGCGATTTTTCTGGATTGGCGATCTCGCGCGTCCCGATCTGCTGCTGACCGGGCTCGTGACGAGCCTCAGCATCGCGATCGTCGCCACCACGCCGGGTGTACCCGGACGCCCGACGCCGAGCGTGGTGTGGATTCTGTCGGGCGGGCTGACGTTGATGTTCCTGTGGTCCGCGTCGAGCGCGTTCGCGATATCGATGGGCGCGGGGTCGCTGGTGTCGCTCGTACAGAATTGGATCGTCTCGCGCGATCCGGTCAGCGGCCCCACGAAGGTCAACAGCGTGCCTGTCGCCACCACTCGGTGAGCAATCGCTGCAGCGTTTGCGGCGCGACCTGACCGTCGTAGACCGGGCCCACGTGCGGGACGCGCTTGGTGTCGATGAAGATCCAGCGCGCGCTGCGCCCGTCGTCGCCGTCACCGTGAGCATCACTCGTCTCGCCGCTCATCTCGTGCGGCTGACAGTGAAACATGGTGCCGTCGTCCGTCGTGACCACGTAGGGTGACGTGCCGGCAACTGGAAACAACGGTGACATGGAGCAACCCAGCGTGTCGAGGGAGCGTGCAAACTAAGTCGCTTGAATGATCGGTCAACGGGTAAATCGCACACCGTGACGCAACGCACTCGACGTCGCTGTTAGCTCGCCGGCGGAACCGGCGAACGGAGGCTACCCGGCGCCGGCGAGTTCGTGCCTCGCGGAGTTATCCGCGCGTCGCGCTCGGCGAGCAGTTTTGTGAGGAAGCGTTGGCCCTCGCCAATTCGCTCGACTTCCAGCGCGATGGCGTCCACGGCCTGCGCGAGATCCTGCGGCGCGGAGTTCGCCGTCGTGCGCACGTCGCGCACGGCATCGGACAAGCGCTTGGGCGCGTCGGGAAGCAAGCCGGTACGGTCGAGCAGCCGCTGCTGCCACGCGTTGCGCTCGTAGGCGCGGCCCATGATGGCGCCGAGGATCATGGCGACGACGGCGGTCCAAAGGACGGCGAAAATCATGACATCTCCGGCTGGGATCTACTGTCTACGGACGATTCAGCGTGGGGGTGTCAACAAGGATGGAGGAAACTCGCGCGTTCAGCTACCGTACTGAGAGCAGCCCCGCCTTCGCTCTCACCGACGCGAGCCCATGATCGAGCCAGAAATCATCATCGTGCCCATCGTCTTCCTGACCATCGGTGGGACGCTGTCGTTGATCTCCTATTTCCGGCACAAGGAGAAGATGACGACGCTCGGCAAGCCCGGAAGTCCCGAGCTGCGCGCGGTGGAGTCGCGCATGGAGCGGCTCGAGCAGGCGATCGACTCGATCGCGGTGGAGGTCGAGCGGATCAGCGAAGGTCAGCGGTTCGTGACGAAGGTCATGGCCGAGCGCGACGCGTCGCGCCCGCTGGCGCCGGGCGAGCCGCCGCGGATCGCGCCGGGCAGCGACATCAATCAATAAATGCTAATTATAGTACTATAATTATACTACGATTAACTCTCGAGCGGTGCGGCGGGAGCACGTTCGACCGCGCGTTCGATCCGCGAATCCGGCACGAGCCACATCAGCGCCACGGTGATGAACAGCCCCCAGGAAATCCAGGGGCGCACGAACGCCGCCGGAATCGCCAGGATGTAGAGAATTGGCGAGAGCTTGCCCTTCACGTCGGGGCCCAGCGCCTTCGCGAGCACCGAGTCCGGACCTTCGCGCCTGAGAATCGCGATCTGCAGGATGTAGTAGCCGATGCCGGCCATGAGCAGCACCACGCCATACGTCGCCGTCGGGACCGGCTTCGCGCCGTTCTCGCCCATCCAGCTCGTGACGAACGGCACGAGCGACAGCCAGAACAGCAGGTGGAGATTCGCCCACAGAATGCCGCCGTCGACCCGATGCGTGACGTGCAGCATGTGGTGGTGATTGCTCCAGTAAATCCCCAGATAAACGAAGCTGAGCACGTAGCTCAGGAAGATCGGAAGCAGCGGCGCGAGATCGGCGAACGAGGTGCCGTGCGGCGCGCGCAGCTCGAGCACCATGATCGTGATGATGATGGCGATGACGCCGTCGCTGAATGCTTCGAGGCGGGAGGGGCTCATGGTGTCCGGACCTTAGCGCCCAGCGGTCCCAACCGGAACATGTAATCCGCGTCACAATCAGGGAGCGGAACTTGCAGCCGGTTGGAGCATTCTCGACCAGAGCCCGATGCGCCTCTTCGACGACGAAACTGGAGCACAGTGGCAGGTCTACGAGGTGTCGCGCGATGCGCTCGCCCTCGGACGGCCCGACTTCCTGCCGGCGGAATTCCGGAACGGGTGGCTCGTGTTTGACGGCGGCGTGGAACGGCGACGGCTCGCGCCCTACCCGCCCGAATGGGTCGAGTTCTCGGTCGATGCGCTGCGCATGCTGCTCGCGGGCAGCGAGATCGTCGACCGTCGCCGCGGCCCGCGCATCCATCGCGACAATCCCGATACGGCGGGACTGGAGCTGACGTAGCGCCGCTCGTCATCCTGAGCGAAGCGAAAGGATGACCCAGGTTCAGGATTTCCCGCGCACCAGCCGAATTCCGAAAATGGGCGCGATGCGCGCACCGGGCGCGGCTTGCGCGGTGACCGTCACGCTCTTCTTTCCCGCCATGAGCGACGCCGGCACCGCGTACGACGCGCTCCAGAATCCGCCGGCCGAGTGATCGGGCATGTAGCGCCCAACCGTCGTCCCGTCGACAATGATATTAAAGTTTGCTAATACCGGCAAACCCAGGTCGTTGAAGTAGGTCAGGATGAGCGTCGCATCGCCGGCGGCGGCATCCGTCGGCAAATCGAACGAGAACCACCCGGTCCCGCCGCGCGACGTGTTACGGCCAATCCGCGCCGCCGGCCGCTCCGCCGGGTCGCTCCTGTAGTTGTACTTCGACTCCGCCGCCGTGTCGCCGGGCTGCACGTACGCGATCGTCGCCGCCTCGATCGCATGCTGCTGATCGGCTTCCGCGACATGTGACGCCACGCGTGCGTCGAACTGCGCCTGTGACAGCGTATCGAAGTACACGCTGTACGTGCGGCCGTGCGTGCGATAGAACGGCGTCAAGCTCACTTCGGTCGGAGCCGTGTTGGGCTGCGCGATGGTATGTCCGATGGCGGCGGTGTGGAAATCACCGGCGCGCGCGCCCGACGGCGACACCCACGCGGTCACCGGTTGATCGGCAACGAGCACCGGTGCGACGACGGCGTTCGTCCCGTTCGGCGCGCCGCGCCCGTCGCGACGCGGGCCAAGATCGGCCGCCAGCACCAGCGGGCCCCACATGATCGCGGAGATCGTGCGATCGTCCGGCGTTGGTTCGAGGCGCACCGTTTTCGGCAGCGCGATCTCGACGACGTCGCCCGTTTTCCACTCGCGACGCAGCTCGACGTACGAGCTCGGCGCGGGATCATCGAAGCCGAGATCGCGGCCGCCCGCGCCGCCGACACGCTCGCTCGCGAGCGTCGGCACCGTCACCGCCTGACCGTTCACCGAGATCGCGAATGCGTCGCCCGCCCAACCCGGACGCCGCACCATGAGCGCGAACGTGCGCGACGGCCGCGGCACGCTCATCGTGAGCTTGGCCTTGTCGCCGTCGGGAAACGTCGACTCCATCGCGAGGTGCACGCCCGAGCGCAACTCGGCGGTCGACGGCGCGAAGAGGTTCACCCACACGGTGCCGTCCGCGGGCGATTCGTAGTAGATGCCGTCGCCGTGCAGCGCGTGGTTCTCCATCCCCGTGCCCACGCAGCAGGTGAAATCCTTCTGCATGTCCTGGTACTCCTGCTGCACCGCGCGGCCCACGGGCACCATGTACGACATGCGCACGCCCGCCGGATCGAACGAGGCGAGCGCATGATTGAACAGCGCGCGCTCGTGGAAATCGGCGTAGAGCGGATCGGGCCGGAACGAGAAGAGGCGCCGGGTGAGCTTGAGCATATTGTAAACATTGCACGACTCGCAGGTACGCCCGTCCACGCGATGACTCAACTCATCGGGATAGCCGAAATACTCGGCGAGCCCGTGGCCGCCGGTCGCGTAGCTGTGATGCTGCGCCACGCGATCCCAGAAGAACGACGCCGCCACGAGATCGCTCCCGTCGCCCACGTATTCGTAGCGTGCGGCCGAGCCGATGAGCTTCGGGATCTGACAGTTGCCGTGCTTGCCCGGCAGGTTGTCCTGGTGGCGCTTGAGCGCGTCCGTGAATGCGTGATGCTCGAATTTGCGCGAGAGCGTCAGCCACCGCTGGTCGCGCGTGTCGACGTAGAGATCGGCCAACACTTCATTCATGCCGCCATGCTCGGTGTTGAGCATGCGCGCGAGCTGCGCCTGGTCGAGCGGTGCGAGCACGCGGTCGGCCCAGCCGGCGAATTTGGTCTCGACGCCCAGCGCGGTCTTGTTGCCGGTGTAGCGGTAGGCGTCGCGCAGGCCGGCGAACGTTTTGTGCAGCGTGTACCACGGCGACCAGAGTCCGTTCAAGTCGAACGCCGCCGACTTGATCTCGCCGCGCGAGAGTGCCGCAAACGCCTCGCGACCGCCTTCGAGCGCGCTCAAGTACCCGTCGCCATTCTTGCGCTGCACGGTGTCGAGCTCGCGCACGAGATAGTCGGCGCGCTGCCTGAAGCGCGCGTCGCCGGTGGCGACGTACATCAAGCTCACGGCGGAGAGATGATGCCCGGCGATGTGTCCGGTGAGATTGCGACCGGGTCCGTCCCAGCCGGCGTACGGCTGCGCTTTCGGCGTCAATCCCGCGCGCGTGCGGTAGAGGGCCATCATGCGGTCGGGATCGAGCGACAACAGATACGCGGCGGCGGAGTCCTGCGCTTGTTTGAGTGGACCGCCGGTGAGGCGGACTTTGTCGAGCGGGACGCGGTGGGCGCGGAGACGATCGGCGGTTGTCGGAGTCGCCGTCTCGGCGTTCGCGACTGGAAGACCGGATCCGCGTGATCCAACCATCGCGCCGGCGGCAGTCGCAGCGGACGCCTTCAAGAAGTCCCGTCTCTTCGTCATAGAAACTCCGATTTCCCGATCTGGTCAGATCTTGTCAGATCTGGTCGTTGTTACAAGAACCACGACAACATCAGACCAAGTCCGACCAGATCCGATCAGATTCCAGCTCTCGCCTTCGCGCGCGAAATAATCGCCGCCATCGTATCCCGATACTTCGTGAACGTGTCGTCCACCACCTGCAGCGTCGGGATCGCATTCGGCGAAAGACCCAACGTCTCGGTGTTGAACCGACCGAAGCCGGACTCGTGAACACCGCTCGACCCTCTTCCCGGCGCCGGCGCGCTCAAATGCGAGAAAAAGCGCGCGTACTTCTGCCAGCGTGCGCCGCCGCCGGCGTGGTACATCGGAATGAACTCGTACAACGCATCGTACGGCATTTCACCGACGCACGCCACCTTCGGATACTTCGCGCGCAGATCGGTGACCAGGCGCTTCGTGCCTTCGTGCATGTCGCCGGTCGTGCTGTTGACGTGACCGCCGACGATGTCGAGAAAGTACGCATCCACCCCGTACCGATCGATCACGTCGGAAATGCGTCCCTCGAGCCAGTTGCGCCACGCGTCGGCGCCGAGGTTCATGTAGGTGAGCCAGCCGTCCTGGTGGCGATCGTTGTTCCAGTCGACCCAATTCAGATTGTACAGGTCGCCGTCGATCTTGTACGTCGCGCCGGCTTCGATCTTCGGCCACACCGGCTGCTTTCGATTCGCCGCATTCGTGCCGAACATCGGCATCATTCTGAAGCCGAGCTTCCGCGCTTCGGAGATGAGCGTGTGAAAGCCGCGCTCGCCGCCCATGCGCGCGGGCACGGTGTAGTTCGGATAGTCCCAGTAGTAGCGCCCGTCCCACGACGACAGGAACACGAGCACGCGATTGGCGGGAATCTGCGTCGCCATCCAGCGCAGGATCTCGACCTGGTGGGCGTAGTCGTTGAAGATGAAGCCCGTGTAGTGCATGCCGTGGAGCGTCGTGACGAGCGCGAGGTTGCGCATCCAGTCCGGCACGTCCGGTCGCGTGTCCCACGACGGCAGCGCGAACGCCTGCTCGACATGCGTCATGTGCGGCTGCATCGCGCCCTCGAACGTCGTCGCGTGGCCAAGGCGCCATCCTGGCACGTCGACGCGGTGGTCGTTGCGCCATGCGTCGTGCTCGTAAATCGCCTCGACGCGGAACGCGTGCTCGCCCGCCTGAAAGTAGTAGCGCTTCGGGCGCATGCGGGTGTCGAGCGTCGTGAAGTACAGAAAATCACCATCATTTTTCTGTACGATCGCGATAGGCGTCGTCATGCTCGTGACGCCGAAGTTGTGCAGGTCACCCGCGCCGAACGTATAGCCGCCGAGGATGTCGCCGTCGCGCGTATCGGTGAGTTGGCCGCCGCCGAGCGAGACGAGGCCGCGCGGCACGTCGCGAATGACGGTGGTGACCGTCTTGATCGGGTGCTGCATCTCCGCGCTGACGTGCCACTCGATGGTGTCACCGGTCTTCGTGAACCTCGCGGTGAGCGTCCCCGATGCGTGCCCCTGGCCGCCGGCCCAGGTAAAGCCGTCGCAGGTCAGCTCGAGCGCGTTCGCGTCGCCGCGCGCCGTCATCCGCGTGCGGTCGAGCGCGTAGGTATTCTCATCCGTGAATACCAGAAAGCTAAAGCGATGATCTCCGAAGACGACCGCCGGCTCCGGAAAGTCGAAGCTGAATTTCATGAACGAGCGGCCGCGCGGCGGAATGAACACGTCGCTCGTCGAGTACAGCTCCACGATGTCGCCGGGGGCGTACTGCGTGATCGGCTGCCGTGCGGAGGGCAGCGGTGTCGACGCGACGGCATCGAGCGAGAGGGCCGGGATCATCGCGCCGCCGACACCGGCGGCGCCGAGGGTCTTGAGCCAATCGCGGCGGGAGAACGAGTCGGGCATGAGGTATTAGAACACGCGTGACGGGAGGTGGCTAGAGCGAATCATGACAATACGCGCGCCCCACTCCGCATCGCGCCATTCGACGCGCCACCAAGCACCATCGCCGCGCGCCCGGTCTCGGCAGCGTACTCATTCGCAATCCGCTCGATCGCCGCGCGCGACCCGGCACGCGCGAGCACCGCGACGGTGCCACCGCTACCCCCGCCGGTGATCTTGGCGCCATAGAGTCCGTCACCCACCGACGTGCGCACCATCTCCACCAACCGATCCGTTCCACTCGAGCCCAATCCGCACGCGCTGTAGCTCGCGTGCGAGGCATACATCAATTCGCCGAGCCGAGCTCGCTCGGCTTCCGACGCAGCGCCGGCATCGAGCGCGTAGCTGAACTCGCGCACGCGCTCGTGCTCGAGAATCGGATGCTCCGTCGCCTGGCGCACGGCGTATTCGCGATTGGGATCGACTCGTGTCACGCGATCCGAGATGCCCTGGAACATCTCCAGGAATTCGTCGCCGCGCATCTGCTCGGGAATCATCTTGTGCAGCGTGCGCCAATCCCCGGGCGAGATGTTCGCGAGGTAGCCATGCCAACGCGTGTCGTCGATATCGACGTGCCCGTCGCCGCGGTCGACAATGGGCATCTGGAACGCATGCGCGAGAATGCGATAGCCCATGAACGCCGCGACGCGCACGGCGCCGTAGTCGGCGCCGCCGATTTCATGACGAATGCCTGAGTCGATGCCCCATAACTCGAGGCCTGGCGGCAGCGAGGTGTGTCCGATCACGTCCGCGGGCTGGCACAAAAGCGCGAGCAGGCGATTTTCCTCGCCGCACGCCGCCGTCATCTGGTCCATCACACCGCATGGCGCGCCGACGACGAGGTTTTCAACTCTTTGACAGAGGATGCCGAGCGTTTGCCCGTCGATCTCGAGATCGTACGCGCCGGCCAGTGCGCGCATCGCCGCGACTTCGAGCGCGGCCGAGGAGGCGACACCCTTCCCCATCGGCAGCGTCGAGTCGACGAGCAGGCGCAGGCCGTCGCGAATCACGAGACCGCGTTCACGCGCGAGGACGAGCAGCGCGCCGGCGACGTACGCGGCCCAGTGTTGTCGAGGATTCGCGCGGAACAGCTCACGCGCGGCGTCGTAGTCGATCGGTTGGCCATTCGGCGCGATTGCCGACACGGCGATCGAAGCGGCAGCGTCGACATCGACACCGCGCGTCGTGAGGCTGCGTACCCAGATCTGCGCATCATTCGTGCGTTGCGCGGCCACATACGTTGCGTCGGCGAGCGGCAGCTCCAGAACGAGCGAGCCGGAATAGTCCGCGATCCCGCCCATCACATCCAGCCGCCCTGGGGCGCGCGCGATGACGATCGGTGCATCCTCGACGAAATCACTGGCGTGCGCTCGCACCGTCGCCGTAAAGCGCGCGATACCCGCGGCGTCCACGCTCGTGTGCAAGCCATGCTCGAGCAGTACGCCGGGCAACGCGGACCAGACTTGCTCGCGAATCGCGCCGTTGGCGAATCCGATCCACGCGACGTCGCTCGTGACGTCGAGCGGTGCGTTGAGCGGCGCGCCCTCGGCATCGGTCACGATCACGCCGCACGCACGCGCGATCGACTCGGTGCAGATGTCGTACGGATGACAGGTCAGTCCGAGCGCGCGGTCCTTGGCGCGCAGCCGCGTGTCGAGCAGCGGCCGCAAATCGGCGATCCACCGGTCGTGACCCATCATCAATTCGTAAAGCTGCCCGCCGGTCGAGATGTATTGATCCTCGAACGCCATCGCGCGCCCCGCCGGCGGGCGGCCGAGCACGCGTTCGACCACGGTGTCATCAACCGCGGCGAGAATGTCGCGGCCGCCGGGAAAGAAGCGCGCGAGTCCGCCGTACCCCTGCGCGATCGTCGTCGCGCGCGACGGGCGCGGATCGAGGCGTGACGTGTCGCCGGAGATTCGATTCAGTCGCTCGCCACCGGCTGCGCCGTTCACGACCCAGAGCGTATCGCACAGATGCTGTTTCACCAGGGGAATTTCGGTTTGCAGCGCCAGCCCGATGTCCGCGAGCGTCGTCTCTCCACCGCGATTCGGCGCGACACCGGTGAGAATCCACGCTGGGCGCTTCTGATACATCAGCCCGCGCGTCCCGTCGATTGGATCGACGATGACGCGAAGCTCCGCCTCGCGCGCCGGCGTGCCCTTCGGCAACACCATTCGTCCGTCCGCGCCAAGGCCTTCCGCGATCAGCACCAGCGGCCACTCCTTCGCCAGTGCACCGAAATGCTCGAGAAGCACATCCTCGGAGATTCGGTCGATGGCGAAGATCGTATCGCCACCTTCATCGGCAACGGCAGCGGCGAGCTGCTCCATGTTCTCCCGCTCGCACGCGGCGACGACGGCGTCGCGTATGGCAGCGTGAATGGCGCGAAGACGAGCGAGCAGCGCGTCGGGCTCGCGGATCACGCTGTCACCTCGCTGTAGTGCCTCGCGGGCTGCGATCGCAGCTCGGCCGCCTTCTCCTCGGGCGACGTGTCGCTCAGGAAATTGCCGCCACCGATCTCGGGCCCCGCGAGATACTTGAGCGTATTTGGGCGGCGCAGCGGCGGCAGGAATCCGACGAAGCAATGATAGTTCTCATAATTCCCGCCGTCGGTTGGCGCTTGATGTACCGGCATCACGTACGGAAATGCCTGCCGCCACAGATTGTCGTAGCGCACCGTCACATCCTTGAGCGCCCGCGCAAGCGACTCGGCTTCCGCATCAGACAGCGCCGAGACGTGCGGGACGGCGCGCTTCGGCGCGACGTAGACCTCGTACGCGTATCGGGCGAAGTACGGAACGAACGCGATCGCGTGCTCGTCCTCGAACAGCACGCGGCGACCGTCCTGCTGTTCGGCGGCAATGATGTCGGCGAACAGCGCGCGTCCGGTCTCGCGCGCGTAGCGATGTTGCGCCTCGAGCTCGGTGTCGAACGTCTTCCACGTGAAGTTGGTCGCGTAGATCTGCCCGTGGGGATGCGGATTCGACACGCCGACAACGTCGCCTTTGTTCTCGAAGATCAGCACCTGCCGCACTTCGGGCCGCGTGCCGAGATCGCGCGTCTCGCGACGCCAGGTATCGACGATGGCGGCGATCTCCGGCACCGGCATGCGCGCGAGCGTGAGATCGTGTCGCGGCGAATACGAGATCACGCGTGCTACTCCGTCGGCACGGCGCGCCACGTACGGCGCGGGGGGCGGCGCGAAATCGTCAGGCGCGGCGGGCCCGACGCACGGATGATCGTTGTCGAATACGAACACGCCGTCGTAGCGCGGATTCGTACGGCCGCTCACGCGCGCGTTGCCGGGACAGAGATAACACGTCGGATCGTACGCGGGCAGCGTTTGGTCCGACGTGGGAATCGTTTCGCCGAGCCACGGCCGCGACTGACGATGCGCGGCAACGATCACCCATTCCTCGCGCAATGGATGCCAGCGTTCTTCCCAGGCGGGCGATGACGTCATGGCGCGGGAATATGCGCGCTTCGCAGCCGTTCGACTATCGCATGGACGTGGAGCGCTGTCGTATCGAGCGCCGGAACACCGGCAATGCGCTCGGATCCCAGCAACAACGGCAGCTCCGTGCCGCCGAGGATGACGCCGTCGATCTGTTCGGCGTCGCGCAGCCGTTCGACGAGCGCCTCGAAGCCGCGGCGTGTCTCGTCGCGAAAGTCGCCGCGCAGGAGCTCGCCGACGTACCGCTCGTGCACCCACGCGCGCTCGACTTCATCCGGTATTACCACGGTAATACCGCGGTGTGAACACACCTTCGGGTAAAACGGGGCCTCCATCGTGAAGCGCGTGCCGAGCAGCGCAAGCCGCGTGAGACCGCGCTTGCGTGCTTCGTCGGCGCACGCCTCGACGATACTGAGCAGGGGCACCGGCGAGCGAGCCGCGAGCTCATCGAAGACGAGGTGCGGCGTGTTGGCGGTGAGGGCGGCGAAATCGACACCGGCGCCGCCCAGCCGGCGCAGCGACTCGAGGAGATACTCGATCAGCGCGGCACGATCGGTCTCGACGAGCCTCAGCGCAAGGCGCACGTCGAGGCTGTCGATCACGATCGACGGCGCGCTGTCGGGCGCCGTGCGCTGCCACGTCTCGAGAATGCGGCGATAATAGTCGATGGTGGACTCGGGACCGAGCCCACCAACCAGGCCGACGATGTGTGTCATGAGTTCGGGTGTGTTTCAAAACGCCCGTCATTCCGAGCCGAAGGCGAGCGGGTACCCGGTGGGCGTTTTCGTCCAGGAAGAGTGACGTCCCTCTACCAAGCTGGCTAGATCCCTCGCTTCACTCGGGATGACGACTGGTTTTGAAACTTTCCTTCACACGACCGAGGCGGCCGATCGCGTTCCGTGGCTCGCGATGACGCGCTGATACAGCGCAAGATACCTGGCCGCCGAACGCTCCCACCCGAAATCGCGGGACATCGCGGAGCGAATCATGTGCAGCCAGCCGTCGGGCTCCTCGAACTGTTCGACCGCGCGCATGACGGCGCGCATGAAATCCGACGAGGTGTATTCGTCGAACAGGAATCCGGTCTCGCCGTCCTCGATGGTGTCGGCGAGACCGCCGACCCGTCGCGCCACGGGAATGGTGCCGTAGCGCTGCGCGCGCATTTGCGTGAGGCCGCACGGCTCGTACTGCGAGGGCATGAGGCACACGTCGGCGCCGGCGAGCAGGCGATGCTCGAGCTCCTCGGAGAAGCGCGTCTCGACGACGATGCGGTTGGGCGCGCGGTCCGCGATCGCGTGCAGTGCGGCTTCATAGCGCGGCTCGCCGCTGCCGAGGAAAAGGAATTGGGCGTCGATGGCGAAGTAGGCCGGATCGCCGAGAATGAGATCCAGACCCTTCTGGGAGACCAGCCGGGCGCTCATGGCGACGATCGGCATCTCGTCCGTGGCGCGAAGGCCCGTCTCGAGCTGCAGCGCCTGGCGGCAGGCGTACTTGCCATTCAAATCCTCTAATGAGTAGTTGGATGGCAGGACTCGATCGGTGGCCGGGTCCCACGCCGCCTGGTCGATGCCGTTCAGGATGCCGCTGAATCGGTCGCGCAGCGCGACGAACACACCGTCCAGTCCGAAGCCGCCGGCGCCCGTGCGCAGCTCGTGCGCGTGCGTCGGGCTGACCGTCGTCACCGCGTCGGCGAAGACCAGCCCGCCCTTGAGCAGATTCACGATGCCGTACCACTCGAGCTGCCGCATGTTGAACAGCGACGCCGGCAAGCCAATGTCCGCCAGCGTGGCCGGCGGAAAGTGTCCCTGAAAGCCGGCGTTATGAACGGTGAACACGCACTTCACGGTGCCGACATTCAGGAGGGGCGGCATCAAGCGGAGATAGACGGGTGCCAACGCCGTGTGCCAATCGTGCGCGTGCAGCAACACCGGCGCGCCCGGCGCGATCAACGGCAGCGCACTCACGGCCGCCTTCGCGAAGCACGCGTAGCGCCGTGCATTGTCGGGGTAGTCGGAGCCCGGCGGTCCGTAGATGTACGGACGGGCGAAGTACTCGTCGGCCTCGAGGAAATAGACGTCGGTCGCCGCCAATGCCTCGTGCGCCTGCGGGCGATGCTTCCAGAGCCGAACGCGCTCGGCACGCGGACCAACCTGCACGTGAAATGTCGAGCCGACCGGCTCCATGTCGCTGACGACGTCGCGCACGCGATCGTACAGCGGCATCACGATCGCCGTCGAAACGCCGGACGCGGATTGGAATCGCGCCAGGCTCGCGATCGCCTCACCCAATCCACCGCTTCGCGCGAACGGAGCGAGCTCGGCGACGAGATGCACGACTCGCACGGCGCGCCCGTCGGGCGATACGAGAGGCGGCGGGGTCCGTTGCATACCTTCCCGGCGCAGTGGCAAGGACGATTCCAACAACATTATCGCTCCATGATCGGCAAGTATGCCCGCCACGGACCGATCGCGTCACGATACTGTTTCGCCATTACCCGGGCAATCTGCGCAATGTGGCCGAGGTCATGAGCAACCCATGTCGAGAAGAGTTGTCGCAGCGTCACGGCGCCGAACTCCGGATGCACGCCCTCCAACGCGAGCTGCGCGTCGGTGAGTCTCCAACCGGCAAGCTGCGTCAGATTTTCGGTACGCAAGCGCGCGAATTCGTCGAGCAGCTGTGGAAGCGACTTCCCTTCGCTCTCCCGAAATTGCGCGAAGCGGTCGTACGGCGTGAACCGCGTGTCGACGCCCTGCGCCAGGATGATCTTCGCGCGGGTAATCCAGTCAGTCCGCTCGCCGTGCACGAGGTGCCCGACGATGTCGTAGGCGCTCCACGTGTTCGGACCTTCGTTGGCTTCCGTCCATTCGCGGGGCAGCCCGAGGAGCATCGCGCGGAGCGTCGCGGATGTGCGCTCGAGAACGGCGATGCCCTGTTGGAGATTGAAATCCATGTTTGGCGAAGTGTGATCGAGCGTCCCAAGTTTCCGCCTACCGATGCAATCTGCCGACCTCCCGACCACCTCGTCCAGCACGCGCACCGCCGCCATGGCCGGCCGCTGGCGCGGGCTCGACGCGTTTCGAGGGCTCGCGGTCATCGGAATGCTCCTCGTAAACAATCCTGGAAATCACGACGCGGTCTACACGCAGCTCGAGCACTCCGCGTGGCATGGCTGCACCATCGCCGACCTCGTCTTTCCTTTCTTTCTGTTCGTCGTCGGTATCACGACCACCATCTCTCTCACCGCGATGGCGCGTCGCGGCGACGACGCGGCCGCGCGCGCGCGAATCTGGCGTCGTGCCACGATCATCGTCGGAATCGGTGTCGCGCTCAACTGGTTTCCCTTTTATCAATCGGGCGACATTCCGTGGACGACGCATCCGGGTTTGCCCGACCGAATGGCCGAGCGGTTGTTGTTGCTGCGCATTCCCGGCGTGATGCAGCGCATTGGCGTCGCGTATCTCGCGGCGGCGCTGATCGCCTGGCGCGCTTCGTCGCGGACGATCGCAATCGGTATACTGGCGCTGCTCATTGGCTATTGGCTGCTGCTCACCGTCGTTCCGGTTCCCAGCGAAGGTGTGATCGGTGCCGCGGTGCTCGATCACCCCGCGCGCACGATCGTCGCGCACACCGACCGCGCGCTCTTCGACTGGACGCGCTGGGGACTGGGGAATCATTTGTGGGACAGCGCCCTGACATGGGATCCGGAAGGGGCGCTCTCGACCGTGTCGTCGGTCGCGACGGTGCTGCTCGGCGTGGTGTGCGGCCGCTGGACGTTGTCGCGAACGCCTGAACAACGGCTACGCCCGCTGTTCGTGGTGGGCGCGGCGGCGATGGTCGTTGGCTGGTGCTGGAGTTTCGTGTACCCGCTGAACAAGCCGCTGTGGACGGGATCGTACGTCGTGTACACCGCTGGTGTTGGCGCGGTGCTGCTCGGGATCCTCGGCGCGCTGCTCGATGGCCGCGCGCGTGCACGTTGGTCACAGCCATTCATTGCGTTTGGCGCGAATCCGCTCATTGCGTACGCGGGATCGGAGCTGGCGCGAAGAATTCTTCATTCGTCGATCAAACTGCGCGCGACGGGTGGACGAATTGGGCTCGACGAATGGACGACGCGTCAAATCGAGAACGTCGGACTGGCACCCAAGGCCGCGTCGCTCGCGTGGGCGTTGCTGTTTCTTGCCGCGTGGTGGTTGGTGCTATCGCGACTCAGTCGGCGACGGCTTTTCGTGCGAGTGTGACGACCGGATCGAGCCGCTCGACGCGAGGCGACTCAACGACCGGGCGGCCATCGAACGACGCCAGCACGCGCGGGAACTTCTCAGCGATGCGACGGCTGTCGAACTGCAGCGCGAACCGTCGGCCACGTTCCGCGAAGCGATGGCGCCTCGCGTCGTTGCCGGCGAGCATCTCGATCGCGCGGTCCCATGCCGGGACGTCGCCCGGCGCGACGAGCCATCCTGTGCGATCCTCGAACAGCGCTTCAGGAATGCCGCCGTTGCGGGCGCCGAGCACGGGTACGCCGCAGGCCTGTGCTTCGACGAGGACGCGGCCGAAGGTTTCGCTGCCCTCTGAAGGCAGGGCGAGCATGTCCATGGCCGCGTACGCCGGAGACACGTCGTCGAGCCACGGCAACCAATGGTGCCGCGACTCGAAGCAAGTCGCTGAGGTCAGGCTTCGCAGCTCCGATTCGGATTTGCCGTGCCCCACCCACAACGCGTGCAAGCGCGGAATGCGCGCCATGGTCTGACCGAGCGCGCTCGCGAGCGTCATCACGCCTTTCGCCGGCTCGAAACGACCCACGTAACCGACGACGAGATCGTCGTCGCCGAGTCCGAGTGAATGGCGAGCGCGTGCGCGCAGGTCGGACGTGACGGTGAATCGATCGACGTCGATCGGATTCGGCAGAACCGCGACGAGGTCCCCGCGTACGCCGCGCTCGATGGTTCGTCGCCGCAAATATTCGGACGGCACGACGATGCCGCGCACCAGTCGCGCGAAGTCATGGACCATGGCGGGACGAATGCGCTGATCGAGATGCGAGAATAGGACGAGGCGCACGCCGGCCAGCTTTGCGGCGACGGCGAGTCCCCAGTATTCCGCCTTGAACGCACCAACGACCCAATCGGGCCGCAGGGATCGCATCAAGCATGACAGTTCGCGAATCGTGCGGAGATCGCGGCGGCTTCTGAACTCCGCGGGCACCAGGCGCACGCGAGGATGGTCGGCCAGGCCGCGGTGAATGAAGTCATCTGGACGAACCGCGGCGATGATTTCGTGTCCGGCATCGGCCAGTGAACGCGCGAGCGAGATGAAATGGCTCTCGGTACCGCCGCCGCCAGGGTTGGTGCCGACAAACAGCACACGCATTGTATTCCTACTGCGCAGGTCGCGTGCGCGTCGAGTGAGTTGGAGCGGTTACGGCAAATCGCCGGGCTGCAGTGCCGGCGCTGTGTACACGACACGCGAATTGGGAGAAACCTGCACGTTGCGCTCGAGCGCGGACAGCAGCGTGCTGAAGCGAGCACGAGCGTGGCCCATGCCCCACGTGCCGTCGGTGCCCCGTCCCGAAATCCACAGCTCCAGGACATCGTTCGCCGCGTCGTAGAGGAAGCTGCTGCGATAGACCGTCGCCGCGGTCCAGGCGCGATCCTGGTGGCGCAGGACGGGCTGCGCGTACGCCGTCCAGTGCTGGCCGTCGGTGCTGCGCGCGAAGAAGAGATCGTCGGTCTTGCATCCGTCTCCGTTCACCGGAAAGGCCGAGATGAGCATCCAGTATTCGGTCTTCTCGGGAATCCAGCGCGCCTTGATATGCCAGATATTATATCCAGGAATGCTCAAGTCCGTACGCGTCGCGCCAGCCCACTTCGTATCGACGACGCGGCCGGTGGTGTCGGTCGCCGTGCGCAGCATCACCGTCGTCGACCTGGCGTCGCAACCCGCCTTGCCGGCGCTGACGTACCACATGCGGGCCGGCGCGGCGGCGCGCGGCGCGACGGTCGGCGACACGAGGTTGTGCGCCCGCTCCCAAAACGGGGCCCGCAAGTGGGTCCACGTCACGCCGTCGTGCGACGTCGCCACGTGAATGGTGTTCGTCTTCGCCTCGACGAACCGGTGGAACAGCACGAGCTGGTCGCTCTGCGGCTCGTATACGAGCTCGGGATCGGAGTTGTAATCCTTGCGCTTGCCCGGCGCCTTGATGACAGGATTCGCGACCCCGCCCGGAACGCGCACCGACTCGCCGTCGTCGCTCGCGAGGATCGACGGATTCTCGAGATGCTGATCCGACTTCGGATACGGCGTCATCGTGAGCCAGTACCTCGCCCCGTGCCATGCCGATCCGAACGCCACGACGTCGGGATGCACACTCTGGCCCGAACCGTCGTATGTAGGAATACTCATCAGCACCGGCTCGCTCAGGAACACCGGACGCTCGGCGGCGACGGAGGCGCTGAAGGACGCCGCGTTCATCGCGGGCTCGGTTGCCGAGCGTTCACTGCACGACATCACCAGCGCGAGTGCGGAAGTCATCACGCACTTGACGCGCCGCGACCCAACGGCGGATCGGCTGTTCAACATGTTGGGCAAAACTGGGTGGGGGAGGGACGAACGATTGGAAGCTATCGCGCGTCACGCGCCAACTCAATCAAATTTTTCTACGAGTTGAATAGGCGCCCACTGTTGCACACATGGATGATTGGGCTCCTGTGTTCAGCCATCGCCATCGCCATCGTCCATCGCTCAACGCTCAAGGCTCAAGGCTCAACGCGCAACGCGCAACGTTCAACGTTCAACGTTCAACGTTCAAGGACGATACGCGATGCAGTCGATCTCGACGCGCAGCCCCTCGCCCGGCAACGCGGCTGCCTGAATCGTCGTGCGCGCGGGACGATGCTCGCCGAACACGCGTTCGTAGACGCGATTCATCTCCCCGAACTCCTTCATGTCGAGGAGAAACACGCCGCAGCGCAGCACGTGTTGCAGATCGGAACCGGCGGCCTGAAGAATCGTTCGCACGTTGTGCAGACATTGCTCCGTCTGCGTCGCGGCGTCCGCGCCGGCGAGCTTGCCGGTTTCGGGATCGGTCGCGCCCTGGCCCGACACGAAGATCAACCGATCGAACGCGATGCCCGGCGAATACGGACCAACGGGTTTGGGCAGACCCGCGCTGTGCACGTATTGATGCGTCATTTCGCGTTGCGCCGTCGAGTAGGTTGTCGCTTCGCCGCGCCGGCTTCCGCGAGTCGCCAGAACTGACGCTCGCCGATGACGCGCACCATGTGTCCGCGCGCGGCGAGTCGCCGCACATCCATCAGTTTCGTGCCGCCCGCCTTGCCGGCGATCTGCTGCGTGTTGGGCCGGCCGCGCACCAGAATGTCGGTCGATTGGCCGGGCTTCGACTGGACGATCGCCCCGGCTTTTTTCGCGGCGGCCATCGCTTCGCTGCGCGGGCGGCTGAGAAATCCGGTGAACGAGAGACGCATTGCCTTCAGGCTCTGCACGCGAGCGAGCCGAACTTCCTCGGGTCGTTGCCGAAGCGCGGCGATCAAATCACCGGCGGCTTCGTAACGCTTGCCGCGGACGCCGAGGCAGCGGTGAATGACTTCCTTGAGATGATCGCTGCACGGCAACGTGCGGACATCCTTGCTGCGCATTGGGCTCGTGATGTCGCCGTGCAACAGCAACGCGGCGATGAGCCCGACCTGATAGATGTCGTCGCGCTGCTGCCAACGGCGCACCCGTCCCCACGCGATCTCGGTCGGCGCGTTGAACGGATTGAATGCCTCCGCCGTCACACCGCGGCGACTCCGCTGATGCGTCGCAATGCCGAAGTCGCCGAGCTTGAGTTGCTCGCCCTCGCACACGAACACGTTGAACGGCGTGAGATCGCGATGCAGCGCCTGACCGCGATGCAACCCATCGAGCGCGCCGAGTATCGCGGCGATCTCCCGGCGCACGAACCGCTCGGACTGTGCGCCCGTTCGCGCCAACCACGCACCCAGGTCGCCGTGCTCCGCGTATTCCATGGCCAGGCAATAACGCATCTGCGTGCCTTGCACGTCGGCGAAGCGATCGAACACGCGCAATGCGCGCGGCTCGCGCGCGAGCAGCTCGGCGAAGTAGGCTTCGCGCAGCCACGCGGACAAGCGGTCGCTGATCTTCACGCACACTTGTCGCGGCAGATCATCGTGCGGCGTCGGCGTCGCGAGAAAGACTTCGCCGAAGCCGCCCTTGCCGATCAACCGGTCGAGCCGATACGTGCGGCCCGACTCGGAGCTGTACACGCGCTGCGCGTCCGACGGCCGATAGTCCGAATGCAGGCTGTGCGCAGCGCGCCGCGGCGAGGGAGACTGAGTCGGCATGCCTCGCAGTATGCGTGCGTTCGACGCTGTCCGGCAAGGAGCGATGCGCGGCTCAGCGAACGAGCGGGAGCGTCCAGACCTGAAGGCGGCCCTCGCCTTCCTCGTCGTTCGGCAGCGCGAAGCCCAGGCGGCGCGGAATCGCCGCGCTGGGCGCATTCCGCGCGTCGCAGCGAATCTCGGCGTGGGTGAATCGCGGGATGCTCGACGCCACACGCAGCAGCGCCTCGACCGCCTCCGTGACGAAACCGTTACCCGTGACGTCCTGGCGCAACCAGTAGCCAAGCTCGACGCGATCGGATTCATCGAATGACGCGCGCGATGTTTCCGAGCGTGGAAACAGCGCGGCTTCGCCGAGGACTTTTGCTTCGTTCGGCGTGAAGAGCGCGTACCGCCATTCGCGATCCTCCGCGAAGTCGGCGGCGAACCCGCTGAGCCGCTCGGCGAGCAGCGCAACGGTAGCGGGGTCGGAGACGCGGCGTGGAATCCACGGCGCGATGTGCGCCTGATTGGCGACGAGCACCGGATGAAGCAGAGCCGCGTCGTCGGCGCGCCATGGTCGCATATACAGGCGCGCCGTGCGCAGCTCGCCGGGGACGCTCATGGCGTGAGGTCACATCGCGCGCGGAACCATCCGATCACGATGTGGGTCCCACCACGGTGACGGTGTCGAGGCCAATGTGGTTTCCGACGATCGCCGTAATGATCGCCGTGCCGGCGGCGCGCCCCTGTACGAGTCCGCCGTCGGTCACGAACGCGACCGACACGTTGGTCGAGCTCCACCGGACGTCCTGGTTCGACAGAATGGTGCCTCGATCGTCGGTCACGATCGCGATCGCCTGACTGTCGGCCCCCACGGCGATGCGCAAGGGCGACGGCGCAATGCGTACCGCCGAAGCCGAAGGGGCTACGGCGGAGGGCGGAGTGGCCGGCGTGTCGCCGCAGGCGCCGAGTCCAATCGACACGAGTGCATATCCGAGGAAGCGGTGGAGCGCCGGGTGCATCATCATGCTCGACTCCTGGAGTCAGGTTTCGACGTAGTACAAGCCTCGCGCCCGGAAGTTTCACGCGGATGCGCGCCGCTGTCGCAACACTTCGTACAGCGCCACCGCCACGCTCGTCGACAGGTTGAGTGAGCGGACGCGGGGCGAGAGAATGGGCATCGTTACAAAACGCTCATGATAGCGTTCGTGAAGGTCGGCCGGCAAGCCGCCGGTTTCGCGTCCGAAGACCAACACGACGTCGGCGGCGCCGCCGAGCGGAGCGTCCCAGTACACCCGTTTGGCTTTGGTCGAGAAGAAAAATGGCTCGCCGAGCGCCGGCAGCTCGCGCTCGAATGCCTCCCAGCTCGGCCACACGCGCAGGTCGACGTGCTCCCAATAATCCAGGCCCGCGCGCTTCACCTCGCGTTCGTCGAGGGAAAAGCCGAGCGGTTCGATGAGGTGCAACGTGGCCCCGGCGGCGAGACAGCTGCGGCCGGCGTTACCGGTGTTCCAGTGGATCTCGGGATGAACGAGAACGACGTGAAGGCCCACGCGTTGTGTGGTATGCGCGTGGTCAGGTCGCCGGACCGCCGGCGAGTCGCTTCACGAGATCGTACAGGAACGTCTGCCCCTCATAGAAGGACTTCACCTTGAGGCGTTCGTCGCGGCCGTGAAAGCGGATGTCGTCGCGGTCGTAGAAGAATCCTTGAATACCATAAGTGGGAATTCCGGCGGCGCGCAGGTAGAGCCCGTCGGTCGCGCCCATGACCATCATGGGAACCGTCGCGACCCCGGGCCACATCGCGCTCGTCACGGTGCTCACGGCCGACATGAGATCGTTGCGCATGGGCGACGCCGGTCCGCGCTGCGGCGTGCCGTCGACGATGAGCTTGACCGCGGTGTCGGCGATGACGCGATCGAGCGTCTGTGTGACGTAGGCAACGCCGTCTTCGGGCAGCACACGGCAATTCACGTTGGCCGCCGCGAGCTGCGGCAATGCGTTCTTCGCGTGGCCGCCCTCGAGCTGCGTGGCGACGCACGTCGTGCGCAGCGTGGCATTCCACGCCGTTGTCGAGCTCGCGACGCGCGCCATCGCCGCGGCATCGCCATCCGCGACCTTGCCGAGATCGGCGGCGATCGGTCCCGTCTCGATCTTCGACATCTCGCGGAAGTAGGCGCGCGTGACGTCGTTGGTCTTGAGCGGGAATCCAAATTTCGAGATCCGGTCGAGCGCACCGGCGAGATGATAGATGGCGTTGTCCGCCACGGGCAGCGAGCTGTGACCGCCCTTGTTGCGCACCTCGAGCCGGTAGTTGATGACGTACTTCTCGCTCACCTGGAGATCGTTCGACAGTGGCTTCCCCGCCACCGACTCGCCCCATCCGCCTTCGTTCAGCGCGAGCTCGGCGTCGATCAGCGAGCGTTTGTTCTTGAGCAGCCACGCGACGCCATTGTACGACCCGCCGCCTTCTTCGTCGGCGGTGAGGGCGACGATGATGTCGCGGTCGGGCTTGAATCCTTCGCGCTTGTAGCGGATGAGATTGGCGATCCATACCGCGGCTTGCGCCTTGTCGTCGCCGGTGCCGCGCCCGTAGAAGTAGCCGTCCTTCTCGGTGAGCGTGAACGGATCCATGCTCCAATCCTCGCGGTTCGCCTCGACGACATCGGTGTGGGCGAGCAGCAGGATCGGACGCGCGTGACCGGTGCCGTGATATCGCACGACGAGATTGGCTTTGGCCGGACTCGCGCCGCCGATGAAGATGTCCGACGCGGGAAATCCGGCGGCCTTGAGGCGGCGTGCCGCCGCTTCGGCGACCGGCGTCGTGGCGCCCGTCGTGTATCCGGATTTGATCTCGACCATTTCCTTGTAGATGGAGCGGGCGAGGTCGCGGTCGGCTTGCCGCGGCATGGTCTGGCTCTGCGCGCCGGCCGACGCGGCGATGACGGTAGCGGTGGCGCTCAGGGCAAAACAGACCCTCCAATGGCGAGCCATCATACTATCCTCAATGAAATGACGGCGCGGAATGTCGCGCGGGGTGCTCCCGCATCATGACGCCGTTCGATTATTATATCAACCACATGAGCGCCGATCGTCGAACACCGCTGCCGTCCTTGCCGTCGTTGCCGTCGTTGCCGTGCTATCCATGTCCGCACAACGCGTCGTGCTGTGCCTATGGGACAACGGTGTCGGATGAAGAGGCCGCCGCGATTGAAGCGGATCACGGACCGGGCCTCGTGTACCGGACGAGATGGGGCGAGTGGCGCACGCGCGTTCGCAACAAGCGGTGCGTCATGCTGCGCGACGGTGCCTGCTCCATTCATGACAAGTCGTACTATCCAGTGGTCTGTCGCGGTTTTCCGTGGACGGACGCCGAAGGCAGCCGCTATCTGTTCGACGTCACGATCTGTGGTGAATTCGGCGGCCAGCCCGAGCTCGTCGAGATCCAGCGCGCGCTGCCGAGTCTTTCGGTCGAGGCGTAGCGGCGCGACTCGATTTATGGGGCGCCGTCGCGTGACATTCTCTCGACGGCGCGTCGACTTTGGACCTCGAATCCGCAGAACGGACAGTGGTACATCGGCAGTGTCGCGCGGCTGTCGACACCGACAATCACATGCACGATGCCTCGCGCATCGAGACGGACGACGCCGTCTCGTCGCGTGACCGTCTCGTGGAGTTCCGGGCAGCATGCGCCGAGGTCACCGGGGCGGCTGCCGGGTGCGGCGTACCGAAACCAGCTCATCGAAATACCGCGGTCACGCGAAGCGCTTGCGGGCGCGTTCCTGCGCCTTTTGCCGCTCGACCTCGCGATCGCGCGGCGGCGCATGAATCTCGAGCGACGTCAGTAGCCGGTGCGCCGCGGCGGCCACTTCCTCGACCGCCTGGTTGAACACGGCCTCGTTAGCGCGCGACGGATGATGCGTCCCGCTCAACTTGCGCACGAACTGCAAGGCCGATGCGCGGACTTCATCATCGGTCGCCGGCGGTTCGAAGTTGGCGAGTGTTCGAATGTTGCGGCACATGGTCGCGCGGCCCTCGGGGAAAGTCAGTTGAGAGGATGCGAGTCAACGATGCGTCCGCTCGAGCCATGCCACGTCCGCATCGGCGCCCGCGGCCGTCAATACAGAAAGATAAGCGTCACCACGAAGCACGCGCCGACGACGAGCGGCCAGTACACGAGCTTCGGGGCGACACACCCTCCTCGACGCGGCGAAACACGCTCGAGAGCCGGTGGGGATCGCGATCGATGGTCGTCACGGCGGGAGACAGTACGACGGAGGACGCGTCCGTGCAGGCAATGCAATCCGGCCGGATTGCAAAGATTCGTCTTTTCCGGCGCGGTGGTGGTTCCGCAACCGCGTGTCTTTTGCTAATGTCGTCGGCGAAGACTCCGCCGGGGAACGCGATGGACACGATGTCGAAGCGACTCGTAATCGTTCTCGTGACGCTCGCTGTCACGATGCTTGCCGTGAACATCGTGCGCCGCCATGCGCCGCACGCGAAAATGAAGGACAACCACGAGTTCGGCGGATTGATGTACCAGGTCCTCGGCCTCATTTACGGCGTGTACCTGGCGTTCACGATCATCGCGGTGTGGGAGCAGTTCGGCGACGCCGACAAAACCGCGACGAACGAAGCCACGCACCTGAGCGAGTTGTGGCGCGATGCCCAGGTGTTTCCGGCATCGTCACGGACACTGGTGCAGGACAAGCTCTACACGTACACGAAGAACGTCGTCGACAAGGAATGGCCGAACATGGCCGTGGGCAAAGGCGCGGAGGCCACGACGGCGAACTCTTATGAGGATCTTTGGAACGCGTATTACGCGGTTCCGACTGCGACGAACGACCCGAAGCAAGCGGCATTCTACGAGCAATCCATTCATGAGCTCAATGAGCTCGGAATGCTGAGACGGCTTCGCATGCTCGAAGCGACGGCGGCGCTGCCGTCGCTCATGTGGGGCCTGCTGCTCGGCGGCGGGGCAGTGACGATTGCCTTCATGTTCGTGTTCGGAACGCGCGTCGCGGCGACGCAGTACGCCGTCACCGGGGTCGTGTCGACGATGCTCGTTTTCAGTATTCTCATGGTCGGCGCGCTCGAGCATCCGTTTCAAGGCGACGTGAGCATCAAACCGGATGCGTTCAGCAGCGTGCTTCAGTCGATGGATCAGCGGCTGGCGCGACAACGGACGGACTCCACCCTCTCGGCCCCCACCGTCGGCCAGGCTGGAACGGCCGGAAAGGCCTCCGCCAAGAAATTGCGCTGAAATTCACAGTTCCAACACACTTTTCCGGGCGATTTTCCGGCGCCGCCTGGTACATTAGTGTCCGCATGAGCCCCACCCGCCGCGCATGACGCGGTTGCGTCTCCCGCATCTTCGTTGGCCGTTCGTCGTGCTGCTGGCCAGCATTGCCCTGACCGCGATCGCGGCGGTCGAGGCACAGCGAACGGTGCGTTCGCAGCAGCGCCTCGCCGAACGGACGCTTCACGACTACGCCAGTTTCGCCGCGTGGAGCTTCGCGCAGCGGCTGTCCGACACGCTCATGCAGATCGAACGCGAAGTCGTCGGCGCGGTCAATCATGGCGACGAATTACACATGAATCGGCGCGTGCCCACGGCGCAGGAGCTCGCGTTCTATCTACCCCGCGATCCCGCGTGCGCATGTCGGCGGCCAAGACTCGGGCCGCCGCCCGAGACCTTCCTGGCGTTGCGCATTGGCGAGGATCATCTCGACAGCGGGATCGAGGGCGCCGACGTACGGACACCGAGCCCGAATGAGAGCCGATGGCTCATCGACACGCTGACGCGCCGCGCGCGCGGACTCGGCCAGCCCGACCACGGCTTCGATCTCGTCGTAGGCGATGCGGGCGGCGAGCCCGAGGTGCTGGCATATACGCTGATGCCCACCGCGAGCGGCGACACGATGTTGTACGCGGCGCAATACTCCATGGCTTCGCTTCGCGGCATTCTGGCCGGTGTTCTCGACGGCAAAGGCTTGTTGCCGGCGACATTCACCGCCGGCCGGCACAATCGGGACGTGCTGGCCGTACGCGTGCACGATCGCGCGGGACACACCGTGTTCGATTCGGCGCCGGCGATCGAATCGCGGCTCGTGGCACGCGTCGATCTTCCGTGGCGCGCGGGACTTCTCTCGGTCGACGCGTTCATACGTCCCGAGCTTGCGGGCGATCTCATCATCGGCGGCCTGCCGCGCTCTCGCCTGCCCTTCGTGCTCGGGTTGCTCGCGCTGGCCGCGGCGCTGTCGATCGTCGCCGTCGCGCAGCTGCGGCGCGACGGCGAGCTGACGGAAGTGCGCGCGCGATTCGTCTCGAGCGTATCGCACGAATTACGTACGCCGCTCGCGCAGATGCGCCTCTACACCGAGACACTTCAGCTCGGGCGCATGGAAACCGAAGAGCAGCGGCGCTGGGCGCTGTCGAACATCGCGCGCGAGACGACGCGCCTCTCTCACCTCGTCGAAAAGACGCTTCGCTTCTCCACGCTCGCGACCTCCGACGCGACGGCTGCTTCGCCCATCGACGCGACGGCGGAAGTCGAGACGATCGTGCGCGAGTTCGCGCCGCTCGCGGCGGATCGCCGTGCGCACATCGTCGTCCAGTCGGACGCGGTGCCACCGCTGCGTGTGCGCCCGGATGCGCTGAGACACATGGTGCTCAACGTGCTCGACAACGCCGTGAAATACGGCCCCGAGGGGCAGACCATTCAAGTTTCCGTACGGCGCGACAATGGCTCCGTGGCGATCGCGATCGACGACGAGGGTCCGGGCATCGACGAGACGGAGCGCGACGCCGTGTGGCGGGCCTTCACGCGCGGCCGCAGCGCACATCACACGGGCGGCAGCGGGATCGGCCTCACGATCGTGCGCGAGGTTGCCGCGGCCCACGGCGGCGCGGCGCGCGTGGAAACAGGTTCGCACGGCGGCGCGCGATTCGTGATCACGCTGCCCGTCGATGCCGCGACGGAGACCGCGTCGTGAGCGCGCGCATTCTCGTCGTCGAGGACAACGCCGCGCTCGCGAAGGGCATCGAGTACAACCTCACGCTCGAAGGCCACGAGGTGCGCGTCGCCGGCGACGGCCGATCGGCTCTCGTGGAGGCGACCGAGTGGAATCCCGATCTCGTGCTGTTGGACCTGATGCTGCCGGAGCTCGACGGCTACCAGGTCCTTCAGGCGATTCGCGGGAGCGGCAATCGCGTGCCGGTCATCATTCTGACCGCGAGGGCCGAAGAATCGGACAAGGTACGGGGCTTCCGGCTCGACGCCGATCAATACGTGACGAAGCCGTTCGGCGTGCTCGAGTTGCTCGAGCGTGTCGCGGCGTTGCTGCGGCGTACCGCGCGAGATGCCGGTGATGACAAACCGGCGACGCTCACGTTCGGCGACGTCGTCGTGGAGCTGGGCTCGCGCACCGTTACGCGGAACGGTGCACCGGTCGCGCTCACGCCCAAGGCGTACGAGCTGCTGCTCGCCCTCGTTCGCCGCAACGGCGACGTCGCGTCGCGCACCGATCTCTTGACGGAAGTGTGGGGCTACGGCGCGTTCATCATGACGCGAACGGTCGACTCCCATGTGGCCGAGCTGCGGCGAAAGCTGGATGATACGGAAGAGCCGCGGCACATCCTCACGGTCTGGAAGGTCGGCTACCGCTTCGAGCGCGGCGACTAACGACAGTCGCCACAGTCGCAGCGTTCGGCGTTACGGCGCGGGAAGCCTTTTTGCCCAGATGAGCTTTGCCTCGTCCGGTGCAGTGAGGTACGCCTCTTTCGAGATCTCTCGAATTCGATAGCCGGCCGCCGCGTAGAGACGAGACGCAGCAACATTGATGTCCTGCGTCTCGACGTCGATGCCGAACGCTCCCGCGTCATGCGCGGCGCGTTCGGTGCGGACGAGCAGCGCTCGGCCAACGCCGCGATGACGCATTTCCGGCGCGACACGCAGGTCCCAGAGCAGCGCGTAGTTCGGCCGCCCGCCGAGTGCGACGACGGCATCCGAGTCGATTACGACGATTGCGCCGCCGACACGGCGGCCCGCGTCAAACGCCGCGAACACGAACCAGCGTCGAACGTCGTAGTGCGACGACCAACTCGCGGGATCGTTCGCGGGCATCGCATCGTAGTTCTTGATCCAGGGCGTCGAGACCGGGAGCGTCGGCACGGCTCCGGATGCGACGTCGAGCGCGGAGAGGTCGACGCGCTCACGAACCTCGAATGCGGCCGGAATTGATCCGTACGTCGCGAGCGAACGATAGTCTGCGTCGCGAATCTCGAGCACGAGGACCGAGCGGCCGTTCGCGTTCAGCGAGCGTTACGGCGCGGGTGCGTCGCAACGCGGCGTACGCCCGCGGAACGCGTGTCAGGGCTCATGCACTTGAATTAGGCCGACAAGACCGTGCGGCGCAATCCGGTGATCAGCACCCGGATCGGGCGCTCGCCCTGAGCTGCCGGACTCCGCTCACGGAAACAGCGATCGCACCGGAAAGTCGCCCTCGTTCTCCCAGAATCCGGGCACCGTTCGCTGGACGCGGCGCCAGCCCCCGCGCTCCATAAAGAATCGAGTATATGTAATCTTAAAATCGCTGCCGTTCTCGCCAAATGCCGGCCTGCACGCAACGAGGAGAATCTCTGGGCCCGCTCCTCCATCGGCAGGAATGATCTTCCACCCGGTCTTGAGCGTCGTCGGAAGAAAGACGTCGACCGTCGAATCAGACGCGACATCTCGCGCGCGCAGCCAGCGGAGGCGGCGGTCGCGCGGATCGAGCAACTGCAGCAACGGCCCGGAATACGACCCGGCTTCGGCGCTGAGATCGACGGAGACGCCGAACACCGCGGGCCGAGCACCAGAGGCGGGAATCGCAAGCACAATGTCGCCGATGGAACGTTCGAGCGGGACACTGTCGAGCGGTGTTCCGTGCCCATCTATCAGGCGAAGCAGCGCCGGCAGCAGCGGCCGCCGAACGATCGCGGCACAGAACGCACGCAACGAATCGGCCGGCGAATCAGCGCATGCATCGTCCGGCAGACCGCGCTGAAACACCGCGCGAATCGACGGTGTGATACGCGCATCCTCGAGGAGCTCGAGTCTCGCATCGCCGACGTCGGCCGGCCGGAGTGTTACAGTTTGTTGAACACGGTATGGCCCGTGCGGGCCGGCAAGCGGTGGATGCATATGTCCCCGACATCCGCCGAGCATCAACATAAAACCGATCCAGCGCCTGCGACGCATCACACCCCGAACTGCCGCAAGTGGTGGTCCATGTGCCGATATGCCCACCGCGCCCACTGCGCCTGGCTCAGCCGCCCGAAAAACACGTGCGGCCGCTGCGCGATCGCCGGCAGCTCGTGCATGAATCGATCGCGCGCCGCGCGCAACATCTCGACATCGCGATCGAACGTCGTTGGCCGGGTACCGCCGCGCTCCTGGTCCGCGATCGGTGGCGTGGGCAGTCCGCGCGGCCATGGAGCCGGCACGTAGAGCGCCATCCATTTGACGAGCGTGCGTCCGAGGAGTCCGGCGGGTCGCGGAGTGTTCGGGCTCGAGCGTTCGCCGAGTGCGCCGCGAAATGCATCAGTCAGGTGACATACCATCTGCGAGGCATTCATTCGACCCCACCGCCGTTCTCGATCGGGCGTGAGGCTCGCGAGTCGCGTTTCGATCGCGGCGCGATCGCGCGGGTCCAGCAAGGTCGCCATCAATGCTCCGGATCATGCGCTAGTTCAGTATGGAAGTTCGCCGGGGTCGCAACCGACGAAGTCCGGCGGCGGGTCCTCGGCGAATTGGACCGCGTCGATTGTCGCGTGTCCGTCCTGCAGCGCCTTGGCAACGCGATGCCGGCCGTCCATCACGTCGCCGTTCGCGGCGAGGATGATGGGGAACGCCAAGTCAGCAGCGAGCACGAGCGCCATGTGCTCGGCAAGCGTCCGCCATGTCGGCGCCTTGCCGTCGACCAGGATCGGCTCGTCGAGCTCCCGAATGGCACTGAGCTGCACGGCACGCACCGGCAGGTCACATGAACGCGCGACGAGGCGATCGACATCCCATGCCAGCAAGCCTCGCGGGGAATCACGAAAGTAGTATTGCTTACGCACGGCACGCTGCCGTTAACGCGCCTCGCGATGCAACGAATCGCATGGATTCATCGTCGGCATTGGCTCGAGACGCCGAAGGTCGACTCGAACAACGGGCATGTGATCGCCGCGCGTGGTATCGGGACGAACGATCGGCATTCGATCGAGCGAAGCGCAGGCCGGCGTCGCAGCCGGTTCGTGTGGGACGAGACGCGGCTGAGGCGCATGGAACGCGGTTGCGGCAGCGACGATGACGAACGCAAAGAATCTCATGACGTCTCCGGATCTTCATGGAGACGCTCGAGGCAAGCGATCTTGCACAGCTGACCGAGGTCATATCCGGGCCCTACGACTTCCGTTTCTTCGCTTTCGTCTTCGGTGCCGTCTTCGTCTTCGCCGACCCATTGAGCGCGATCGCTTCGCGGACGAGCGCCTTGAACGCGGACTCGTCGATCGCTTCGCCTTCGTGGATGTCGATCGCACGCCGCGCGTTGCCGTCGAGACTCGAGTTGAACAGGCGCGCTGGATCGTCGAGCGACGCACCCTTCAAGAACGTCAACTTTACGACGTTCTTATAGGACTCACCGGTGCAGATGATCCCGTCGTGCGACCACACCGGCGTGCCCATCCACTTCCACTCCTCGACGACGGCCGGATCGGCTTGTTTGATCAGCTTCCGAATGTGGGCGAGCGTCTTGCCGCGCCAGTCGCCCAACTCGGCGATTCGTTTCGAGATGAGCGCCGAGGCTGATTCGGATTCAGTCGCGCTCGCTTTTTTTGCTGGTGTCATCGTGAATGCTTCAGGTCCGTGTGGATTCGAGATGGGCATGCGAGCGCGAGCGACACGTCGCGATCAGCTCCGCGACAGATAGCGGACCAGCAGCGCGCCGCCAAGCACCACAATCGTGGTCACGATCGCGAAGATTCGAAAGCGCCGCTGGTCCCAAGCCGCGCCGGGCAGCGGCGTATGCTGCACGTCGCGCACGACCGGGCTCGCTCGTTCGGCGTCGATCGCGCTCACCGCGACATACAGACTGCACCCGGCGATGCTCTCCGTATGTTCGCGATGCACCGTGTGCGGAATACGATGCGCCGTGAGCGCCACGTCCATGCTGAGCAAATGCGATTCGCTCTCCGCGGCGAAGCGGTGCGGCCCGTCCGGTGCCGGCACGAAATCAGTGTAACTCACGACTTCTCGAGCCGCGCCGCGTCGGCCGTCGGCTCGAACAACTCGACCGGATTGCCCGATGGATCTTCGACGATCGCTTGCTTGCCGCCGACGCCGGTGACGATCTCATTGCGCATGCGGGCGCCGGCCTTGCGCAGCCGGTCGACGGTCGCGCTGATGTCGGTGACCTGAATCGCGAATCGATTCCATCCGCCGGGTGTCTGTTGCGTTCCATCCGCCATCGACTGCCCGCCGCCGCCCACCGCACTTGGCGCGCTGAGGACGAGCCGCAGATCGCCGAGCGAGAGCATCGCGAACGTCGGCGCGGGATGCATCTTGAGCTCGAAGCCGAGCTGCTTGACGTAGAAGTCGATCGCGGCATCGACGTCGAGCACGATGTATCTGACTTGAACGGTGGCCATTGGGATCGCCTCCATGCAACCTTGCAACCTTGCAACCTTGCGACCTTGCAACCATACGACAACGAGAAATCTACGTCGCTCGCTCCGTCACCGGCGGCTGGCGGGCGGGACGAGTCCATTCATTCGAAGATACACCACCATCTGCCCATAATGATCGTATCCGTGAATCATCGCCTCGGCGATGAGCGAGATGCGGGTGGCCGTGTTGCCTTGAAACGGCGAGATGGGCGATGATCGAACGGGGATGCGCCGATCGCCGATCGCATCGATCGCACTGTCGAGCGCGTCGAACGACCGCTCGAGATACGCGATGTGCTGGCGCTTCGTGATCACCGTGTCCGGCCCCGCCTCGTCACCGGCGTCCGCCGGCGGTGCCTGGCCGAGTGCGGCCGCGGCGAGAATGAAGTTCGTGGCGGCAAGGTGCATGAGTTGCGCGCCGAAGGTGCGAACGTTGCTGAACTCCCCGACGGTCGGTGCGAAGCCGTATTTGTCGGCCGGCATGGCCTCGGCGAGAGAAACGATGTTGCGCCGAACCGAGCCGTCGAGCGCCAGCCTGAAATTTGCCCGCTCCTGGGCGAAGAGCGTATCTGCCACCGTCGTCGCGGCCGTCTTGCGTTCGGGCGGCTCGGGCCGACGCTGCGCACCGATCGGCGCCGACGGGAGTGCGAGCGACGCCAGGACGACGAATACGAGTACTCTGATTCTCATACAGTGCTCCGTTGATGAAATGAGGCCGACGGAGCACGGTACGAGTTAAAGTGCAGTTTAAGTCAAGTGATCGGGAGTTTTGCCGCCGTCATCGCCGCCTTCCGAGACCGCACACATTCGCCGAGCGTGTGACATTGGCAGCGCATGAGGCGCTCGATGAGCACGCGCATGCGTTCGGCTCGCTCGATTCGTTCCGCGATCTCCTCGAGCTTGCGCCCGGCGAGCGCGCGCCAGCGCGGCCCGGCCGGTGTCGCGCGATCGAAGCCGTGCATCAGCGCGTTCGTCTCGGCGACGCTGAAGCCGGCGTCTCGCGCGAGGGCGATCAGCGCCAGCGACTCGAAAACCTCCTCGTCGTACACGCGGCGGCCACTCTCACGACTCGGCGCGCGTAAGAGTCCGACACGCTCGTAGTAGCGAATCGCGGACGTGGCGACACCCGCGCGCTCCGCGACTTCGCCGATCGACAGCCCGCTACGGTTGGACATATTGACCGCGTCGAACGAGACTCGTTGCCATTAGAGTTTTACAAACTCCGCTTCGGCGAGTCGTTGCGTCGAGCGACGAGCGAGTCGCAACATCAATGCGCTGGCGACACCACCGCCGATGCCGGCAAGCGCGGTCGCCGCGGCGAGAACGGACAGCGGAACGGATCCCATGCCGCCCAACGCCTGAAGCAGCGGAATGCTTCCGGTGGCGAGCGCGCCCCAGAGCGCCACGCGCCACGTGGACAGCGTCGCCAGAGTGTGTCCTCGTCCGCCGCGCATCGCAAACGCCGAGAACAGTCCGCCCGCGACCACGCCGGCGCAAAACGCTCGGACCGCGATCGCGACGACCTCGCGCGGTCCGAAGACGGACGCGGGAACGAGTCCGCTCGCGAGTCCCACGACAAAGAAGCTCACGGCGACCGCGGATAGCGCAACGCCTGCCGTCAGACTGATGCGAACCAGACCGCGATAACGACGTGTCTCGCCCATTCGCTCCTCCGTGTCCAAACGACTCGGCTCCGCGGACCCGCCACTCGTATTACGCCCGGGCGTGAAGAATCGTTTCGGTGTCGCGCACGACGATGAGGAACGCGGCAATGAGCGCGACGGTTGCCGCCTTCTGCGCAATCACTTGCACGACGAGGCCGTGTGGCTCGGAAACGCGTGGTCCCCACACCATCACCGCGACGTACCCGGCGAGCGCGATGGCGGCGATGGCCCACGTGATCGCGACGCGACCGCGAAACATCTTGGACTGACGCGACGCGAGCGCGAGAAACGCGGCCGCGAGCGGAACCATGCGCCACGCCCACCGGGTGAAGCCGGCGTGGATCGGCATCACGCGGTTCTCCGGCGTGACCGCGACCCCCGTGAATCCCGCGCACGCGAGCGCGGCGAACACGCCGGCCATTCGCGCCCACCGGCGCGCTCCCGCATCGTTGAGGAGCGTTCGAACGATCGATACGAGGCACGTCCCCAATCCGGCGACGAGCAGCAGCAGGCTCGCCACGAACAGCGTCGCGCCGAGCCGATTGGGCGCGTGATCGTATGCGACCGTCATTCCGAGATCGCTGAGAAAGTTCTGTGAAAGCGAATAGTGCAGCCTCGTGGGGTCGCGCGCGGTACCGCCGGGGTACCGAAGCGCGGAGCCGGTCGCCAGGGCGATGGAGCCGCCGACCGTGCACCATGTACGGCGCCACATCATCGCCACCAATGCTCCTCGCGCAGGGGAACCGTTGCGACGTCGAAGCGTTCCGTGAACCAGGGTTGTATCTCACGATCCATGACGAGGAACTCCGACGCCGCGTGTGACAC
Source organism: Gemmatimonadaceae bacterium (assembly GCA_035606695.1). Taxonomy (NCBI): domain Bacteria; kingdom Pseudomonadati; phylum Gemmatimonadota; class Gemmatimonadia; order Gemmatimonadales; family Gemmatimonadaceae; species Gemmatimonadaceae bacterium. The sequence goes on along the minus strand of DATNEW010000026.1, from coordinate 42,479 downwards.
GCCGAACAGCGCCATACGCGTCGACTCGGCGAAGCCTTCGACGGCGGCGAACTTTCGACGACCGTATTCGGTATCGATTCGTGAATGAATCTCGCCGGTCACGTAGGCCTGGGCGCCGAGTCGTTCGGCGTTTTGCATTTCGTCGACGCGGTCTCCCGAACCGGCGACGATCGCGAGGCGTTCGATATCGGCCGTGCGTGCGCCGGCCGCGTCAAGATACGGAACACCGAACAGATGTCGCAACCGTTCCTGTAGAAGTTCGACAGGGGTCGACGGCATCGACGCGATCACGCCGGCGTGACCGCTGCCGTACGGAAAGAAATGACCCGTCACAGTGGCGCCAAGTGCGCGCGCGATCGAGCCGGACGTGTTGAGCGTGGGGTGATAGTCGAGCGGCGCGTGGCACGAATAGATCGACACGCGCTTCGCCTGAAGGGCTGCGAGTGTTTCGTCGGCGATTGGCTGGAAAAAGTTGCCCCAGGTGCCGCGCGGATCGCCCGACTTCAAGTCGATGGGATGATGCACGAACAGGAGGTCGCCCGACTCGGCGCGATCGAGAAGTGCGTCGAGGACGTGCTCGCTGGGAAACGCGGCGAGGAACACGGTGCGGACGGTCTCATCACCGCGCAGCATCAGGCCATTGAAGTGTGTGGCGAATGCGGATTCGACCCACGAGGTCCAGGGACGCGGCGCCGCTCCATAGACCGCGGGCAGGAAGCGCGAGAACGCGGGATCGGCGCCCGAATTCGGAACGTCGAAGAATTCATCGAGCGCATGGACGATCTGCGTGAGTGCGGTCATGTCGTTCGTTCAGAATCTTTAATGCGTCGCATGGCTCGCCATCCCAACCATCGCGGCACCCGAGCGCGATACGCGAGCCACTCGCGCTCGTGCGTTCGCATGAGCCACGGCTCCTCGTAGGTCAGCACGCGCAAATGAAACGCAATGGTGATGCACGCGGCGTAGATCCCTAGCGTCGCAGACTGAAACGCGATAGCCCAGCCGACGAGAACGAGTACGACGCCGATGTACATCGGGTTTCTCGAGAATCGATACGGCCCGCTCGTGACGACCTGCCGGGGAGGTGCCCACGGCGCGAGCGTGCCCCGTCCCGCCACGTAAAATTCGCGGACGCACGAGAGCAGCAAGAGTGATCCCGCGATCAGGATGAAAATTCCGGTCGCGTGAATCGGCACACCGGGCGGCGCCAGGAGCCAGGGGATGACCAAGCCGATTGTCGCGGGAAGAATCAGAAACGCGGCAAGGGCGCGCCAGAACAGACCCGTTACGTGTGCCATCGGAAGCCCGGTGAATGAGCGGCCGAGCGGTCGTGGTGAAGTAGAATGTTCACGAACGTAGCGATGCGTGATGGGACTACGGAAGTACGCTCGGCTGGGACCAGATGCGGAGTGTATCGTCGCGAACGAAGCCATTCTCCCAGCGATCGATGTGAACCGGAATCCCGATCACATATCTCCCAGCAGGTATCGAGTCGCCGCGGATCATGCGAACAGGGTAGCCCTGCCGCCCGAGCTCACCGTCACCGCGAGGCCGAAGCGTTACGATCAAGTCGGTCCCCACGCACACAACGCTCAGCGGCGGCGCGACCGGCACGTGCTGTCGACGCCACGCAACGTGCCCCCAGACAAATCGATGGTTCGTGACCGTATTGACGAATACGATCGGCGGCTCACAATCGCTGACGCTGGACTCGACCATGATCGTCGTGTCCGTCAGGTTACGAAGGCGCGCGAACACGACCAGCTTTGATTCGCCGTTCGGCGGCGATTCGATTGTCGCGGAGCCGCTAAACGCTACATGAGAATATTCAAATACGCGATCGCTGCCGGAGCTCACTCGATGTACGCAGCCAACGCCGCTCGCAATGGCACATAACAGCAGCACAAAGGCACGCATCGCCGCCTAAGACCATCCCCGCGCCGGCTTCGCCAGCACGACGGACGTTTCGACCTGGCGCGGCGGGATGTCCCAATACTTCCCGAGCAGCGCCGGCGTCTCAGTCGCGGGGACCATCGCGTAGCCGTGCGACTCGTAAAAGCGAATCGCCCACCTCGCGGCCGCCCACGTTCCGATCAGAATACGCTGATCGGTGAGCGTCTCGAGATGGCGCAGCAGCATGCCTCCAATGCCCTTCCCTTGACGATCCGACCTCACGTACGCGTGCCGGATGAGCGTCACATCCAGCACGGGCTGTACGCCCATGACGCCAGCCAGCTCGCCGTCAGCATCCTCGTAGCCCCAGAAGCTCACGCCCGCGCTCATGTCGCGCGCAAGCTGCTCGGCAGGCATGTACGGCTCGTGCCAGCAATCGGCCGCAATGACACCGCGGTATCGCTCGGCGGCGGCGTTGATGATGGCGAGAATGGTCGGCTGTTCGTCGGCGCGGCAGCGGCGGATGGCGCTCACGATGCGGTGCAAGTCTAGGATGACGATCTTCAGGCAAGTGCTTCTATAACTCTCATTTCAGCTCTGATATCTTCGTGGCTCGCTGGGCGCGATCGGGCATCGTCGGGTATCGAACCGGCGACGTCCTCCTCCCAACGGTCGCCCGACTCCTCAGGCGTCGACTGCCGAGAGAGCCGAATCCCAATGCCAACCCCGGCCACACCGGCGATCATCAATGCCATGTGCGCGCCAAAGCCGTGGATCTCGGGCCTCCCCGACGCGAGGGCCATCAGCAATTCGGCGCCCTGCGACACCGCAAGTCCGCCGAGGAGGATGGTCGCGACTCGTGCGCGAAGGCGCGTGGAAATTATGGCGCCCGCCGCCAAGCTGGTGATGATTATCAGGTCCGGCATGACTGCCGGTCCAACAATCAGCCGCTGCAGACTGATCAGCGCGGTCATTGCCACCCACGTAGCCGCGAAACTCACCGCGTTCCGCAGCAACGCGCCTGTCAGGCGCTTTTCGAGCGTCGGCCGCGACGATGACCGACTCCTCGCACGCCATTCTGCGACGGCCGCGTCGAATGCCGCGGTGGAGATGCCTGCTTCGGCGGCGGCTTGGCGCAACTGGTCGAGACTGAACCCGTCGGTGTCCAGTGTAGCGGCGCGCGCGAGGAGGTGTTGCGCGATCGCTTCCCCCACACGTTCAGGATGGTCCGGAGGTTGTGTCATCATCGCTTCACGAAAAGTGTGACGGCTTATAACCCTCGAGCCGCTCCAAGTTGCAGCTACGCCGGGCCGCGGTAAAACGGCGAACACACGCGCTTGATGTCCACGTCCTGCTCCGGAGTCAGGAACAGAATGTCCAGCGCGACGTCTTTCGCGAAGCGACGCTTGGCGATCTCGCCCACCCGTACGACCAGCGATCGATCGTCGGGGCGAGCCGACACGATGCACAGCGCAATCGACGGTTCGCTCAGCGACTCGAAGCCGGCGCGCGCGAGGTAAGCGCGGCGAATATCCGGCCGTGTCGCGAACTCGAAAATCAGATCGCGCTTGAACGTATCCTCGACCGACCCGCTCTGTTCGCCGAGGAACTCGACCTTCCCCTCGCGGCGCTGGAGTGCGCGCCGGCTCCATTCATCGAGTAATCCCATATTCGAGCGTCACCCGTGTCCATCATAAAAGCTCGCTCGGCCGCGAAGATGCAGCGCCGCGTGCGCGACGAGCTCGATGGCGACGAACGCTGCGCCCGCCGCGCCCGCGGTCGCCCAGGTCAGCCATGCCAGCCGCGGCCGCTCGAACAGCAGCCGCGCCGTCAGCTGTACGCCCGCGGCGAGGATCACGCCGCCGACGAACCACACCGCGACTCTCGCGAGTCGTTGGGCCGCGCGACGCGCAGGAAGCTGCGACCGAAGCACGTTGAGAAAAAAGAGGTCGATCCAGTGCCCGCCAAATGACGGCCAGAGCATCAGGACCGTGAGGATGGGCCATCGTTTGAGGCCGCCCGTCGACATCGATACGATCGCCCCCGCGACGAGAGCGATGCTCAGCGTTCGGAGGAGCGTTACACGAATCGGCTCGCGGTATGGCTGCCACTCGGTCATGAGAGTTCTCTGAATAGTCAGGCCGAGGTGCGGGCGGAGATCAAGCTCTCGCGCCTAGATCATGCCCTCGCCGCGGCCTCGGCCGACGTGATGACAGGGTGAACCTCGAACTGAACAATATCATCCCACGCCGCGATCCATTGGTCGAGCAGCGAGCGATCGTCACATTCCATGACTTGGTAGCAGCGCGTCAAATCGCTCGTGACCCAGCTGTTGACGTAGCGAAGGCCCTCGGGCGCGAGCCGGCCGCGCTCGCGGAACCGCGCGTAGACGGGGCGTGGGTCGCCGTCGTGGAAGTGCTCGATGATCATGAAGAGCATGGTAGTGCGGCGAGGCTTCGGGGGATGCTCCCAAAGCTATGAGCCATACGGCGAGAACCGGAAGTGACGCCAGTTATGGTTTCACCGGCGGCAGCGACCGAATGAATTTTCGCATCTCCTCCAGCACGTGCGCCTGATTCGATCGATAGACCTCGTGCGTCGCGTTGGGAATGCGCACGACGCGCGCCGTCGGCACGCCGCGCTCGAACTCTCGCGATTGCGCCGCGGGCGTCCAGTCGGGTGCCCGGCTATCGAACGTTCTCGTCTCCCAGTCCGGCTGCATCGCGTAGATCGCGAGCACCGGCAGCGGCAGGTCGAAGTGTTTGACCGTCGGCTCCGACTCGGCTTGCTCGATGGGGGAGCATGGACACTTCGGGAGATCATCGGCCGTCAAACCGGAATCGAGCTTCAGCCGCGACGTGTCGATCCACGCGTTCGGATACGCCGCGTCGAGATACACCAATCCTGCGACGCGTTTGGGATAGCGAGATCCGACCGAGCTCAATGGCCCGCCGCCAGCGGAATGGCCGACCAGCACCGGCTGGGCGAGGTGCAGCGAGTCGAGTACCGCCACCACGTCATCACCTTTGCGATTGAACGAGTAGCCGCTGTCCGGCATGCTCGATCGGCCGGAACCTCGGCGCGTGATGCCATAAACGTGATACTCCTTCGCGAGCACCGGCGCGAACTCGTCGAACACGTGCGCGGTGGCATTCAAACCATGAAGCAGCACGACCGGTCGTCCGGTGCCTCCCCAGTCGAGCACTTCGAGCTGCACACCCTTCTCGACAGCCACATAGCGAACCGTGTGATGCGTCGTGTCGAGAACCGGCGCATCGGCTCGACACCGAACATTCAGCGGCATACGCGTTCCGCCCTTCGTCCATGCGCCGCGGATCACGTTTTGGTTCCCAGTCAGCGGCCCGGCGAACGTGGCGTGCAGCTCGTCGAAGACCACGATCAGCGAGTCGTGCCGGGTGACGGTCGACGTTGGATGCAGGGAGCCCGCATCGCCGATGCGTCCGTGAATCGGTTTCCATTCGCCGTCCCGGCGACGCATGTCCAGGCTGATCACACCGTCGTTCAAGCCCGGCACGTCGTACGCGACTCCGCGACAGGTCAGATCCTGCGCTGGCATTGACGCGGCGCAGGCGAGGGTGAGCGCGACCGAGCACAGGAGCATCTTCATCATGGTCCGTTCCGGCGGATTGAAGGAGGGGTGCGACCGGCGATAGCTGTTCGACCCCTCATTCGCCGAAAGCGTTCGGCGCTTCATTACAGTTCTGGTATTCCGCCTACTCCGGATACTGTGCCACCGACAACAGATTGCCATCCGGATCCTTCAACCACGCGACCCGCGCGCCACTCGGCGCCTGCCACACGCCGGCCGGGTCCTGATCGAGCCATGGATAGCACTCCGGCGTTGCCATATCGCCCGAGCTCCTCGACCAACAGTCTCGTACAAAGTCGGCGGCACGACCGCCATCGGTCGTGGCGCCGAACGCAACGAGCTCGCCGAACGCGCGAAACGTCACGATCGATGCTCCAGGAACGCGAACACATCGGTCTCCCATTTCGGGATGGCAAGGAGCACGAACCGGTGTGCTTCCTCGAACGTACTGCCGAACGGCGGATACACCAGAAGGCGGCTCGGTCTTCCGCGCGCCTTCAACGCTTCGTGCATTGCGATGCCGGGCTGTGGATTGCCGTTCGCGGCGTGCACCATCAGCAGCGGGACGTTCAGCCGCCCGACGGCGTCCGTGAGCAAGCGGCGAATCGACGGGAAATTCCAGCCTCGCTCGGCACCTGCGAAATCGAGAACGCTGTAGAGCGTGCTGTCGCGGGCGCCCGCCAGAATCGCGAGCACGCCACCTTGTGAATGCCCGGCGACGCTGACGCGATCGCGATTCACATCGGGGCGGGTTCTGACATATGCGATCGCGGCGCGCACGTCATCGAGCTGCTCGGTCGCGAGCAAGGAATCGTGCAGGGTGCCCGAGTCCGTCGCGGCCGCCGCGCGTTTCGCGACAGCTTCCTGGATGGACGTACCTTCACCGCGCGACAATCCTTCGCCGCGCCGAAAGGGCGCGAGCAACAGGTAACCGTGCCGTTGAAACGCGGGACCCAACGCGGACCGGATGACGGTCTCGGCTTGCGCGGCGGTCATGGCCTGCGGCGCCTCGCCGTGATTGAACACGACCGCGGGAAACGGACCGGGGCCGCTCGGGCGCCAGAGTAGCGCCTTGAGACGGAGGCCGCCGCTGTTCACGACGACCGTCTCAGGTGGCGCAAATGCCGCTTGCGCGCGAGCCTCGCGCGGCTCGAGGATGAACAGTATCGCAAACGCGATGCTCGACAGTCCCGCTAGACGCGCGCCGCTCACTGTTTGGGGTCTCCCGACTCCGGTTTACTTCCTCGCGACAAGGTCAACGCGATCTGCCCCGCGTGATGCGAGTTGTGAAAGAGCGTATGCGCGAACAGTCGAATTCGCGGAATGGTCCCGAAAAATGGCGTCTCGATGTCGCCGCCCCAATAGTCATCGGGGCGTGTCTCGACGAGTGTATAGAGTTTTGCAAACCCTTCCTCGACGAGCCGGCGGCTCTGTTGAATGTCCGTGCCCTGCCCTTCATCCGTCCGGCCGATCGTCGTGTTTTGAACATCCGTCGGGACGCCGAGGAACTGGCAAAACAGGTTGATCGTTTCGGCGATGTGCCGAAAGATGAATCCGATCGATGCGGCGCTCGGCGTCAATCTCGTGGAGGCATTGTCGTCGGTGATCCGGTCGAACGAGTACGCGCTCGTCATCCGGTTTTGATCAACCATCTTCTTGAGGAGGTCGTTCGGCATGAGCCGCTCGGTTTGGTTGAAATTGGTGTGCCTGTGAGTTTTTGCTTACGGGGCCCCCGCGTGGCAACGACATCGGACAAAAACCGTTCGACAAGCGATCGTCGTGAACGAACGAGGCCTGGCACCGAATGCCGCGGAGTGTGTCACGTCAGTTTCCGGCGAGAAGTCGAACGATCTCCGCCTGCTGTGCGCGCGCTTCACTACTGCCGCTGCCGCCCCGTCCGGTCGTCCGAAGAGCCAGATCCATCGGGGTCGATCCGCGCCCGGTCGATTGCCGGACGTTCGCTCCGTGCTCGAGAAGTATGCGCACCGCCGCGGCGCAACGCGTACGCACGGCGCGATGCAACGGCGCAACGCCGCCGCGGTCGACGGCGTTTGGATTCGCGCCGGCCGACAGCAAGCACTCGATGGTCGCTGCCTGGGCGTCCGGATTCCAGCGCTTCGATCCCGGATTGCCGTCGCAAGCATAGTGAAGCGGCTCAGCCCCTCGCCGATTCTTTGCGTCAACCCGCGCTCCGCGTTTCAGGAGATCGCACGCAAGACTCGTTTGATACGCCGCGGCGGCAAGATGAAGCGCCGTGTCGCCGGCGTAGACGTAATGCTCGATGCGCTCGAGATAGAACGCAGCCGGCTCCGCTCGTGACGCGCCGGTTGGCGTTGGCTCCGCGACGAGGCGAGGGTCCGCGGCGAGCAGGCGGTGGATATGCGTGATGTCGCCGGCCGCGATCGCGCGAAATAGCGTTTGAAACTGTGATGCCGTCATCAATCGATTGGATACCCACAATCCGGGCAGGTCCCCACGAATTCTTCCTGCGGGCCTCGCCCGATCACGAGCGACGCCTCGCAGAGTGGGCAACGCTGTGCTTCGCCCAGCATGATGGCGAGGACCTCGAGGAGGAACAGGCCGAATCCGAGAAGCGCGGCACGTTCATTCCAGCGTCCGGCGTAAAACGCCGCAACAAACGTTGGAAGCACGAGCAGCTTGCCCCAGCGCGCGAGACGCAACCGCCAGGCAATCCTTCGACTCAACCGCGTCGCGAGCACCGACAACGAGTCGTGCGTCATCGAGAGTGAGGGGATGCCGCGAGCTCGTCTGCCGTGAATTCCGTAACGTCCGGCGACGCACCGGTAAAGTCGGTGAATCGAATCCACCTCGGCCGAACGCGAAAATAGGTGATGCCCGGCCACGATTCGCGCGTTGGACCGTCGGGCCACGCGGCGAAGTACGATGCTTTGATCCGCTCGAGCTCCGCTCCGTGCGGCTCGTCGGCGATTCCCTCGAACTGAACGGTGCGCTCGTCGGCGCCGCTCCACCCGCCGAGCACGAACGCCGTGCGGGGCGATGCTCGAAGATTTCGCGCCTTGCGCGTGCTGTCCAGCGTGTCGAAGACGATCTCGAACGCATCGGTCACGGCAATTCCAACCAACGCCGCCTGCGGTCCGCCGTCCGGCGTACACGATGCCTCGACGGCCAGGCGTTGGGTGCGCATGAAGCGCAGCAAGTCGTCGGCCTTCACGTGTCCCGCAACACGCGCTGGATCGCACGAATCGTATTCCAGTTTCGCGTAGTCATTGGCGCACCGAAAAGTTTATCGAGCTGCCCGAGATGCCCGATCGTCTTCATGTGCCGGCGATACTCCCCGAAGACAAACCGGTCCGTCGACGCGACGACGCGCACCAACCAATTCTCTCCAGGCGGGAGTGAGAGGGGAAGGGTTGGGCTCGCGCCGCCCCGTTTCGAGAGAAAACTCACGAACCGCGTGACACCCGGGTCCGCGGGCGTCTCTCCGAACGGATTCGAGCTCTCGAGACGAAGGAGGTCGCGGCCCTCACACATGACGATTTGGGTCGTGATGGGAAGCTGCTTGACGAGCGCCGCACGGAAATCGCGGCGAGACCCGGGCTGACGCACGACGAATGTTCCAGCTGCGCCGACATTCACCACGTCGAATCGGCGAAGCTCGTGCGCAAGACGCGTGGGGCGGAAGGTTTGATGGCCGCCGACATTGACACCGCGGAGCAGCGTGACAAGTGCCATGAATCCGAAACCGGCTAATCGACAATGAACAACGTCGCACCACTCACCGTGTACGACCGACAGGATATGACTTTGTCACACCGTGGGCGACTCTCGAGGCGTGTGATCCGGCGTGCGTGGCTCAAAGCGCAAGTTGCATCGGCTGACACAGAATCGACGATCCCGGGCGAAGCGGTTCCGCGTTTCCATCCTCGACGAAGCCGGCATGCTTGTACAACCGAAACGCCGCGGGGTGACTCGCCGTCACCCCGAGCCGCACGGTGCGTACCCCGAGTCCCTTCGCCCACGCGATGACGGCATTCAGCAGGAGACTTCCGGCGCCCTTGCCACGAGCTTCCGGCGCGACCCACACCTGAAACACGTGCGCGACGGATACATCATGCTCATCCTGCCGGCCCCACGCCAGACCAACCGGCATCTCATCGACGAGTGCGACAACAGGCATCTCCGTCTCGGCAGCTACGCCAACGCGGAGTCGATCTTCCCACTCCGCGTCAGCGCGAGCCGACTCACGCGCGTGCGTGCTGCCGAACGCGTCGGGCGAGTCGGCCAGGGCACGCAACCGGAGCTCGCGATACAACGGCCATTCGTGAGCGGCAAAGCGTCGGACTGTAATGCCCACCACGAGTCCCTCCGGGAAAACGACCGGTCGCCCAGCACACTGATCCGCGTCGGCGGCCGTTATGTTCGCGAACTCTAATCCCTATATGGATCCACTTCGTTCTCGCCCGCCATCACCACGATGATCGGACGCAGCGTGTGCAGCACGCGGATGGTATCACCCTGCGCCGCAATGATGCGCGCGTTCTTTCCCCACCCACGCACTTTCCCACGCGCTTCGGTACGCGACATCACTCGGCCCGCCCCATGCACCCTCGAGTACAACGATGCGCGCTGCAGCGACTCGTCGCCATCACGCGCACCCTCGATGATCACGGCGTCGTCGCCCATCGATCCGCCGACGAAGCCTCGCTGATCCGGAAACGCCGGCGTCGCGCCCTTTCGCACCACGACGAGATCGCGATCGTCATGACGCTCCTTCCACGCGAAGTTGTGATGGTTGTGAACCAGCTCCATCTCGCGTCCGCCAAGAATGCTAACGACCTGACGCGCGACCCACTCGCGGCCCGTATATGCGTATGCGCCCACCAGCTCCATCAAACGCCAGTACGCGTCGCCAAGCGGTTTCGAGAGATCGAGCAGCACTTCGGTTTCGCGCACACGCTCGCCCCAGAGCGCGCCCGTTTCATCCGCGAACACGTCGACGTAGTGATTGCCCGACCCCACGGTCCCAAGCTGCTGGCGCGCCTTCTTCAACAACGTATGGTGCTCGTGGCTCCCGGCGACCTCGCGCAAGGCGTCACATGACGATGAGGCGAAGAGTGGATCGTCGACCGGGTCATCGTCGTTTTCTAGCGCCGCGCCTCGTCGCAACCTAAGTTGTGCACGTCTCGAGTCCAACGACTCTCGCGCCGGGCATCATCCGAATCATGCAGAAAGTAGTATTACCGAATCATCAAGCCGTGTGGGCGCCGAACGCCGTCGAGGCCGCCGTCGTCTACCGCGAGGTTGTCGCCGAGTCGACCTACCTGTCGCACGGGATCGCTCTCGAGCCGAACGCGGTCGTGTTCGACGTCGGCGCCAACGTCGGCCTCTTTGCCATTCACCTGCCGCGTGTCGTGCCGGGCGTTCGCGTGCACGCCTTCGAACCGATTCCGGAACTCTTCGAGGCGCTCCAGCGCAATGCGGCCGAACACGCGCCTTCAGTCCGTGTCTACAACGTCGGCGTGGCGGCTCACGAAGGTGACGCGGTCTTCGAGGTCGATCGATTCATGACGATTTCGGCCTCCATGCACCCACGCGTGTTCGACCGCCGGCCCGGCGTGTCGGGCGCGACCTGGCTCGCCGCCGCGCTGGATGATGCGTCCGCCGTGACGCCGAGCAGGACGTTGACCGCCTTGTCCGCGGGACTCGCCTCGCGCGTCTGGCGTCCATTCGTCCTGATCGCGATGGCGCCATTCCTCGCGCTGCTCGGTCTCCGCCGCCGAATCTATCTTCGCCGCCCGCGCTGCAAGTTGATCACGCTCTCACAGGCACTCGCGACCAGCGGCGAGTCGCATATCGATCTTCTCAAGATCGACGTCGAGGGTGCCGAGGAGGACGTGCTCGCCGGAATCGGCGGCGCGGATTGGCCGCGCATCAATCAGCTCGTGATCGAGGTCCACGACGTCGACGGCCGGTTCGATCGAATGTCGCGTTTGCTCGAATCACACGGCTTCCACGTTACTCGCGCCCGCGAAGACTGGAAGCTCCACGAGCTGCTGCAAATCTCTACGCTCTACGCGACTCGGCCAGCCGCTGCGTGATGAGATCCGCGGCGCGCCGCACTCCGCCCGCCCGCGCGAACGCCGCCTGAATCTTCGGAATCGCCGCGGCGAATGACGCGTCGTCCATCACGCGAACGATCGACGAGCGCAGCGCGTCGCGCTCGAGCTTTCGCTTGTCGATCCAGACGCCGACGCCGGCGTCGGCAACACGAATCGCCATGTCGCGCTGATCGGCGAACATCGGAATGCCGACGATTGGGGTGCCCGCGACGATCGACTCGTGCACGCTGTTGATCCCGCAATGCGACACGAACACGCGCACATTCTCATGGCGCAGCACCGCGGCCGGCGCCGGTCCCCATGACTCGACGCGGACCGACGCCGAACGTGCGCGCGCCAATCGCGCCTGCTGCGGCGCCGCGAGAATCCACAACGCGCGGAAGCGGTCGCTCGTAAGCGCGTCGAGCATCGCGGCGAGCTGCGCGTCGGTCGCCACAGCCATTGTGCCAAGATTCACATAAACCACCGGCGGGCCATCGGCCAACCACCGCGCGAGATCATCCGGCAGCGCCGGTATGACGTCCGGCATCATCGGCCCGACCATGTGCACGTCGCGCGGCAACGGGCGCTCGTACTCCAATCCAAACGCGCCGTCGACGAGAATCAGATGATCGCGCAGTAACGCGTCAGGCGTCGTTCGGGTCAGACCACGCGATGCACGGTACGCGTTGAGGTCGCGTCCCACCGTCAGCGTCGTCGCCAGGGCGGCTATGCGACGGATGATTGGCCCGGTCATTCGCTGGCCGCGACCGACGTCGCGAATGGATTTGCCGGAGAACAGGAATGGCACCTGGTCCGCCGGCGGCAGCAACGTCACCGGCAGCGACGCCAGCAAGTCGGGATTGTTCACCGCGAACGGAACGCCCGCCCTCTCGGCGGCACACATGGCGGCGGATGAGAACAGGTCCGCGATCACGATGTCGGGACGATCGCTCGATATCGATGCGAGCAGCCCGTCATACATCGACGGCCACACGGCGCCGAGTCCACGTACGATGCGCAGGGTGCCGCGGACGAAATTGGGATCGCGCGACGCCGCCTCTTCGGTGCGGCGCAGCTCCGCGGCAATTGCACCGAGCGGCCCGAGATCAACGAACTCTAAAGCCGGACTTTCCAATGCGACATGCGCGCGCCGCTCGCTGTGCGCGGCGATCGCGACGCGCCACCCGCGCCTTCCGAGCTCCTCGGCCTGCCTGATCAGTGGGTTCAGGTGGCCGATGAGTGGAATGGCGGCGAAGAGAGCGTACGGCAAGCGTACGTCAGTAGTGGCGCTCGAGGACGAACCAGCCGAACGCCCGCAAGCGGACCTTGCTTTGCGAGTCCGGCACGACCGGGTCGAGGCGTTGCCAGGCCGATTCGATGAGCTCGCGCGCATCGCTCTCGCAGGCGTCGAGCGCGCCGCATTCGTCGATCAGGCGGACGGCTTCGCGAATCACGCGCTTGTCGGTCGAACGCGCGGCGAGGATGTCGGCGAGCCGGCGGCGCTCGTCGCGCGGCAAGCGGCCCATCGCCTTGGCGACCGGCGCCGTGATCTTGCCGGCCGCGATGTCCTCGCCTTTGGTTTTTCGATTCTCATCGAAGCCGCGCAGGTTGAGCACATCGTCGATGATCTGGAACGCCACTCCGTACGACTCGAACAGCCAGCCGACGGCGTCGGCCTGCTCTTCCGTGCCGCCGCCGATGAACGCCGACGTTCTCGCGAGCGCGCCGGCCGGCGCGGCCGACTTCAGCCGGTGGATCGCGAGCACCCGGCGCTCGAGGAGCGCCCCCTCTCCGCTCTCGACGACGTTCGGCAACAGCGCGGCGAGTCCGTCGATGTCGAGCGCCTGGCCGGCATGCGCCGAGCGGATGGACTCGAAGTATGATTCATAAACGCTAACACGACGTTCCGCGGGAAGATTGGAGGCGCCAATCGGCAGCTGGGCGAGAAAATAGCTCGCGCAGCCGGCGTTGATCGCCAGCGCATCGCCGTAGAGCTTGTGGAGCGATGGCCCGCCGCGCCGCACGTCGGATGCGTCCTGCACGTCGTCGATGATCAGCGATCCGACGTGGAGCAATTCCGGAAGCGCCAGCCAGTGGGCGAACGGCTGGGAGTCGCCGCCGACGAGATCCATGCAGGCGAGCGCGCCGTACGACCGCCACGCCTTGCCGCCGCGAAGGATGATCTCACGGATTGGCCGGACGACGGTGCGCGAAAACTGCTCGAGATCGACACCGTCGAGGAAATGCGGGCGCGCGTGGCTGCCGATGAGATCGAGCGCGCGGGACGCGGGGAGTGGATCCGGCAGCAGCGCGTCGATCGCGCGCCGCGTCTCCCGGCCGACCGACGCGAAGAAGGCGTCGGTGGTGTCGACGACGCTCGCGCCGCTGCGCTCGACGAACCCCACGCCACTCACCGGCGCGCCGCCCATCGTGCCCGCGATCGAGACGGCGCCTTCCCAGAAGGCGGGCGCCGAGATGATCGTGATGACTTCCTGATTGGGCATGACGACCTGCGCTTCGAGCGACAGGCCCGCTTCGGGAACGCGCAGCGAATACGACGTCGGATACTCGTTGAACGTCTTGGTGCTCGTCCACGACCCGTGCGCGTCGAGCGCGAAGTCGGCGTACGAGCGGCGCTCGCCGGACGGATCGACGACGATCACCCAACGTCCGCGCGACACGGAATGATCCTCGCGATCGAACAGGTCGTAGGCGCTGATCTCATAGCCGTTGTCGAGCTGCACCGCGAGCCAGTTCCAGCCGACGGTCGCCTTTTTAGCGTTCTCTGATAGCGCGGATTCGCCGCCGACGCTGATCGTCTGCTTCTCGCCGAACTCGTGATCGTACCAGCCCGACCCGCGCATGTCGTCGATCCACGCGCCGTCGAGCAGCACGGCGCCGTCGACGCGGCAGCGCGGCGAGAAGTAGTAGAACATCCGCTCGTCGTCCACGCCGCGAACGACACCGTCGTCGCCGTGTCGGACGACGCCCTTCTCGAGCGTCACGCGCAGCCGGCATCCTTCGCGGCCGTCGCCGCTTCGCAACTCGAGCACGTACGAGCCGTCATCATCGCACACGAAGCGATTGCCGTCGTAGTCGAGGTCCAGGCGCGTGACATTCACCCGGGCATCCGACGCGAGCAGGCGATCGGGCAGCGGCACCGTTCCGCGTGCCACGACCTCGCGCAACGCACGGCGCAGGAGATCGTCGCGCGAGCTTTCGGTGCCGTCGATCTCGGCGACCGCCATCGCGGGCGACCGCGGGTCGAGGGCCGTGTGCGGGAAGAACCGCTGGCCGTCGACGTCGATCAATGCCCAGGTGAGGAAGTGCCCGAACGTGCGCTCGCTCGCGCCACTCTCACTGACGTCGACGCGAAAGAACGAAGCGAACAGCGCGACGCGCTGACCCGTCCCGGCCGACGACAGATGCGTGTTGACGTACCACCACTCCATCGTCGACGATGCGTGTGGCAGGTCGTGCGTCGTCAGATCTATTGGACCGGGCGCCGGCCAATCGAACGAGACGAATTCAGCGATCGGGACGGCGTCGACGGAGGGAGTGAAGCGCGACGGCTCTCGTCCAACTACGGAATGTGTACCCGGCATGTGGGGATCATTGTAGTCGTCGGTATTTCATTCCGCTATGCTTGGCGGTAAATGAAACGTCACGACTCCCCACTCGTCACGATGAGATCGACGGCGCGTTCGACTCCGCCGGCACGCGCGAACGCGTCCTGAAGCGGCGCGATGCGCCGGCGATACGCCTCGTCTCCAGCGACGCGCGCGATGTCCGATGCCAGCTGCGCGGCGGTGAATCGGCTCTTGTCCATCCAGCGTCCAACGCCGGCGTCGGCAACGCGCACGGCCATGTCGCGTTGATCGGACAACATCGGGATGCCAACCACGGGCGTCCCGGCCGCCATCGACTCGTACACGCTGTTCATGCCGCAGTGCGAGACGAACACGCGGACGTTCGGATGGGAGAGCACGGCGCGGGGCGACGGTACCCGAGGCACGACGCAGATCGACGCGGGAATCGTCTTCGGGAGCCGTTCGCGAAGCGAGTCTTTCACCACCCACAGCGTGCGCATGCCCGATGCGTCGAAGCCTTCGACCATGCGTCGAACCTGCTCGACCGACGCGCGAACGACGGTTCCCAGATTCGCGTACGTCACGGGCATGCCGTCCGACAGCCAGCGGTCGAGTGCTTCCGGAAGCGGCGGCACGTCCTCGTCCAGCATGGGACCGACCATGTGCACATATGGAGGAAGCGTTCGCTCGTAGTCGAGGCCGAATGCGCCGTTGACGACGATGGTCCGGCCGTGCAGCAACTCGGGGAGTGGCACGGGCGGGAGTCCGCGACTGGCGCGCTGCTTCGTGATCTGTCGGCCGATCGTGAGCTTCACGGCGAGTTGCATCGCGTGGCGTGTGATCGGCTCGAGCAATCGGTGTCGCGGGCGCGCGTCGTGGACGGAGCGCGGCGACATGGCGAACGGTACCCGCCAGTTCGGCGGCATGAGCTCCGTCGGTATCGCGTTCAGCAGCGACGGATTGTTCACGACGTACGGCAGACCCGCTTTCTCGGCGGCGGAGAACCCGGCGGACGTAAACAGATCGACGACGACGACGTCGGGCCGATCGCTCGACATTGCGTGCACGAGTCCATCGAACAGCACGGGCCACATCTCCGAGAGCGGCGCGAGAAAATGCAGGGCGCCGCGACGATAGTCGGGCTCCGCCGACGCGGCTTCTTCGGCGGCGCGCATTCGGCCGGCGATACCGCCCAGCTCGCCGAGGTCGACGAACGGAACCTCGGGCGCCTCGGAGTGGACGTGGGCGGCCATCTCCCTCGTGCTGGCGACCGCGACGCGCCAGCCGCGCCGCTGGAGCGCGGCGGCTTGTCGGATGAGCGGATTCAAGTGGCCGACGAAGGGGAGCGCCGTGAAGAGGGCGTACATTAGTGTTTGCTGAATTCAGGAGAGGAAGCGAACCGCGGCGGGTTAGTCGCGGCCGCGGTTCACCACAGACGCGGAATCAGCCGGTAGGGGACGCGCGTCGTGTACTCATGGTACCCGGGCAACTCGCGCCGGAGAAACCGCTCCTCGAGTCCGATCCTCACGATCAAGAGCGCGAGTGGAACGACCGCGAACAGCGCCGCCGCGTACGATCCCAGCCACACGCTGAGACCGACATTCACCAACGGATTGCCGGCGTACATGGGGTGGCGAATGAAGCCGTAGATGCCGCTGTCGACCACCGTGTGCTGTCGTTCATGCTGGAGACGCACGACCGTCGCCGCGAACGCGTTCGTGCGAAGCGCTATGGCAATGAGTATCCAACCGAAGGTGAACAACAGCAGGCCGATACTCGCGACCGGGACGGATGGAATCGGCAATACGTGCCAGCCAAAGACGTCGAGCGAATCGATGACGGGCACGGCGACGAACGCGGTCCCCATGAAGGCGAACAGGACCAGCTTGTCGATCCAGGGTTGATCGCGGTGGATGAGCACGGTCGCCCGTTCGGCGAGGAGGGCGGGATTGACGCGGAAGATCGCGATCGCGCTCAACGCCCTCACGACGACGAGGACGGCGAGAAGAATCCAGGCGCGCTGCCAGGCGAGCGTGCCGGCCGCGACGAACAACGTGGTCGCGATGACGAGTGCGTCGGCGATGATCCGTGCGAATACTCTAAACATGCGTGGCGATGGACACGGACCGGGTGAGTCTACGGGCCAGCTCGGGGAGGGCTACCGCTGCGACCGCAACAGCTCGACGACGAACACGTTCCCTCGCGGCGTACCGTTCTCGATCCGGATTGTTCCGCCTTGCGCCTCGACGGCGAGACGACAGAACGCCAGGCTCAGTCCCGACGCCTCATCACCCGCGGCATTCCATAGCCGGTCGCCGCGATAAGGCTCGAACACGTGAGCGCGCTGGTCCATCGGAATCGTCGGCCCTTCATCGGTGACCGAGATGAACGCGCGCTCCCGCGAACCCGAGATCACGACGCGCACCCGCCCGCCGACCCGCGTGACCTTCACGGCGTTGCTCACGAGATTCTCGACGACGCGCCGCGTGAGCTCGAAATCACAGTGAAACGTCGGATCGCCGCGCGTTTCGACGGCGATGTCACTCGATGGGTCGGCAACGCGGACGACGGAAACCACCGCGTCCGCCAGCACGGACAGGTCAGTGAGCGACCGCCGGATGGGCATGCGCCGCGCCTGGAGCCGGCTGACGTCGAGCAGGCAGTTGGTGATGCGACGCAGAGACTTCGGACTCCACCGATCGCCGCCTCGACGTCAGTCGCGTATTCACCGGTGAGACGCCGCCGCAGCACCTCGAGGCTCGAGAGCACGATCTGCATCGGCGACCGCATGTCGCCGACGACCATGTGAACGGCATCGACGTCGAGACTTCCGCGCCGTGTTCCCGCGGTCGCCGATGCCTGCAGGATGAGCGCGAGGCCGATCGCGAGCATCGCGAAGACAAATCCTCCGAGCGCTGAGCCGACGCCTGTTCCCGGCGCCGACCCGGCGAACGCCGTACCAGCGGTGAGGACAATCGCGCCGACTGCGCACACCGCGGCGGTCGCGAGTCCACCGCGACGTCCAAGCAGAACGCCCGCCATGACGATGAAGAGCACGTAGAACACGGCCACGGGCGAGTGAATCCCTCCCGTGACCCACGCGCGTTGCGTGACGATGGCGGAGAGGCCGGTCACGAGCATCCAACTCGCGACCACGGGACGACCTCCGCGACTGATCGCATGCAACACGGCCATGAGTGCACCGACCGCCCCGATGGTGGTGGCGCGCCGAGCCGCCGTGTACGGTTCGATGAGGACCGCGATGCCGAGCAGCAGCGTGATCACCGCGAAGAACCGCCACGACAGGGTCCAGAGCGTGTGCGCGCGCTGCCGGAGGTCGGGGCGCGAGAGCTCGGGCGGCGCGAACCATTCAACAATCGACTGCGAAGTGAGCACATTCTCTCCTTCTTGACCACGTCCGGCAATGATACGTCCACGATGGAGAACCCTCCAGACAGCGTACACCCGTGCCCGCGCGATCACGCCTCGGCAAGCGGCGCTGACTGGCGATCGCCCCGCGCCACCAGCACCGCGGCCGCGAGATCGCCCGTCACGTTGAGCACCGTCGCGAACGTGTCCGGCAGCGCATCCACGGCGATCAGGATGCCAATGCCTTCCGCGGGCAATCCGATCGCCAGGAACAACGGCGTGAGCATGATGAACGCGCCGCGCGGCACGCCCGGCGCCGCGAACGCCAGGAACACCGCGGCGAAGGCGACCGTCGCGAGCTCGCGCGCATGGAGCGGAATGCCGTAGAACCAACCGACGAACAGCGCGCCGATCGTCCACGACACCGGCGCGGCCAGCTTGAACGTCGACACCGCGAACGGCAATACAAATCCCGTGATGCGGCTCGGGAGTGCGAGCCCGCGCTCACCGCTCTCGATCAGTGCGGGAAGCGATGCGATCGACGAGCTCGAGCTGAACGCGATGAGTTGCGCGGGAAGCGCCGCACGAGCGAAGCGGCCGACGGACAATCCGCCGAACACCGCCACGACCGGGTAGACGAGCACTACGACCGCGATGCTCGCGAGCGAGTATGCCGCGATGTACACGCCGATCGCGCCGGCGACCGCGCCGCCGAGATGCGCGGCCAGCGGCAGCACCAGCGCGAAGACACCGATCGGCGCGACGAGCACGACCCATCGCACGACGCGTAGCATCGCGTCGCCCAGGGCGCGCGCAAAATCAACGAGGGGTGTGCGCGTGGACTCGGGGCTGCGCGCGATCGCGATGGCGAGGATCAGGGTGAATAGAATGAGCGGCACCATCGCGCCGCTTGCCGCGGCGGCGATGGGATTCGACGGAATCAACGACGTGAGCCACGCGCTGAAACTCGAGCTCTGCCCGCCCGCCGCCAGTTGAGTCGCCGCCTCGGCGGCGCCTGCCGGCAAGGCCTTCGCCCCCGCGGTCGACGGAAGCGGCAGCAGCGCGAACAACGACGGCGCGAGCGGAACGACGATCGCCGCGGTCCCGGCCAGCAGCAGCGCGAACACGATGATGGTCCGGCCGCCGATGCGGCCGATCGCGCCGATGTCGGTCGCCGACGCGATGCCGGTGATGAGGAGCGCCACCACCAGTGGAATGACCGTCATTCGAATGGCGTTCACCCAGAGCGTGCCCACCGGTGCGATCGCGTCGGCCACGCCGAGCAACGACTTGCTGCCCGACGCGGCGATGAGCGCGCCGGCGCCGACCGCGGCGCCCAACGCCACGAGCACGCGTGTACTTTCTTTCATATATTAGTATTATAGAAATGTTACATCATCAGATCGCCGCCGTTGATATCGAGCGACGTTCCGGTGATGTAGCCCGCCGCCTCGGACGCGGCGAAGCAAATGAGGTCGGCAACTTCCAGCGCGGTCCCGAGCCGCGGAACGGGATAGCTCGCGGCGAGACGCTCGAGGAGGTCCGGTGTCGCGTTCTCGTGCGTCAGCTCCGTGTCGATCATGCCCGGGCACACCGCGTTCACCGTGATGCCGAATTTGCCCAGCTCTTTCGCGGCGGCACGCGTCAACCCGAGCAGCCCGGCCTTCGATGCCGTGTAGTGCGCGCCGCCCAACGTGCTGACCATGCGGCCCGCTGACGAGGAAATGTTGATGATGCGTCCGTAACGCTGCGCCTGCATCGTTGGCAGCACGGCCTTCGTGAACAGAAATGGCGCGACGAGGTTCACCTCGAGCGCATCACGAAATTCCTGCGCCGAGAGATTTGGAAAGCGCGTCGAGCGCGCGAAGGCGGCGTTGTTGACGAGGATGTCGATACGGCCGAAGCGGTCGAGCGTGCGGCGGACGATCTCGTTGGGCACTCCGTCGGCGGCAATGTCGCCCGGCACCGCCAGTGCACGATCGCCCAGCGACGCCGCCAATGACTCGGCGCGAGTCGCGTCGCGAACGTTGACCGCCAGCGCCGCACCGCGCTCGTACAATCGCTCGGCGACGGCGCGGCCCAATCCGCGCGCGGCGCCGGTGACGATCGCGACGCGGCCGTTGAAGTCCAGCGGCACGCCGCCGGCGTTCTCGCCGTCTGTGGAGCTCGAGCTGATGGTGTGAGTCCGATTGGAGACGCGCGAATATCGCTATGGACGGGAACCTCGGCAAATGCGCGATCGACGAAGTACGGCTATGTGCCGCGTTCGAGAACCCAGATCTTCGTTTCGGGGCGGGGCGAGCCATCGGCGGCCTGACGGCCGGGCAACACGGCGTCAGCGACTAGTCCGACGCAGCGAAAGCCAAGTCGTCGCGGGACGCCTTCGCTCGCGACGTTCGCGGGATCGTGACATACCACGCAGTTCCGGCGTCGAATGCTGCGGCAGACGCGGCAAGGCGTGCGGCCAAAGTCGGCAGTGGCTCCGGCGCTGTTTGCGCCCATGCAACGGACGATTGCAGATGTGCGAGACTCGAGTCGACGGCGGCCTTGATCAGCGGCGCGTCGTCGGGATGTTGGCGCCGAAGTACGAGGCGCTCGGTTCGAATCTCCGGAGGGAGGTGCCGGATAACGCGCATTTCACGTCTCCAATCTTTCGACCAACTCCACTTCGACCACGTCGCCATCGCGGAGTCCGTAGGTCTGACGGAGATTGATGGCGGCGATGATCTCAATGACCCATGGATCCGGCCGCTCTCGGGCCGCGGTGGTGGGCGTCCAGAGCCATCCCGGCTCGCGACGGAGACCGAGCAACACACACGGAACGAGCAGAATATCGCGCTCGCCTCCGTACTCGCTGCGGTCAAACCAAACCGTTCGCGACTCGATTTCCGGCGCGAACCAATCGAAGGAGGCGGACAACGCCAGGTTCAGGGAACCAGGAAAGATGGGCATGCCGGTCTTGCCGGAATACGCGGCGTTGAAGCGACTCAGCCATCGAGATGCATCTCCCTTTCCGCGTTGAACACGGCCGGCGAGGCGAATGGCCATGCTACATCTTCGGCCACAGCCAGACGAATACCAACCCCGTCGCCACACCGTACAGAATTGCGTCGAACGCGCTCTTGAACGCGGTCGACCATTTGCGATGATACCAGATCGAGATCGGCCACGCGCCGAGTGAATAGCAGAGAAGTGTGATGATCGCGCCGTAGTGGAAGACCGCGTGCCTGCTGTTGGAACGCTCGACGATCGTACAGGTGACCCAGCCGGCGATCGCCGCCACGAGCAGCGTGAACGCAAACCATTGCCCCATGTAGCGACCCATGTTCGCGCTTGGCGGAATCACGGTCATCGTCACGCTCGGTCCTGCCGCCCACTTGTCGACGAAGTCGGGATTGCGCCGTCCGTCCGGCAGACGCGGGCTCGGCACGCAGTAGTCGCCGGGCGGAATGTTGAGCTGGCGTATCGCGTTCAGGACCGCGTCGTCATCCGGCACGTTGTCGAAGTCGTGCTTGTGCCACGGCGCCATCTGAATGAGCATCGACAGGACGAACACCACGACCGTGGCCGCGAGTATCGGCAGCGCCAACGCGATTGGAGTCATGCGGGTCTCGAGTGGGAGTTGGGCGAGAGATAAATTCTTGTCAGCAGTGCGTGTCGTGAGCCGGCGTCAACGGTCGGCATCCAATGGCTTCGTTATCTCCTTCGTCAACGTGATCTGCGGCCCGGCCGTCCCGGCGAGAATCGCTCCGGTCCGCCGATACCCACGACGCTCATAGAAACTCGCGCCTGTAATGCTCGCGTCGACGCGCAATTGTTTTATTCCAAGTTCATGCGCGTTGCGTTCCAGCTCATCGAGCAACCGCGTACCAACGCCTCGCTCCTGCCAGTCCGGATGCACAAAGAACGTCGCGAGCTCCTCGTTGTCTCGAGCAGCGGTTCCGATCACCTCGTCATGCGATACCGCAACGAGGCAGTCTCGTTCCTGCGCCAGCACGCGAAGCTTTTCAGGCGTGAAATACGCGATGAGCGCTTCCAGACGCTCGGCCGGATAGTCGGTTGCGTTCGAACGACGCATCGTGACCGCGATCAGCGTCGACACGGCGAGTGCGTCGCTTGGGGAGAACGGCCGTATGACTATGCTCAAGGGCGCGGGTACTGCACGATGATGGTGGCTCCGAAAACATGACCCAGGAAGTGGGAATCACGTGCGCCACGGTGTTCTTCCATGAGGTGGAAGACGCAGCCTCGCGCCATCGACGGAGAAGCTACCGCTATTTCGATAGAAGAGCGACCAGGGACCAATCCGTCCCTCGCGCGATGTCGTGAATCCGCCAGCCCGCGGTCGTCTTGATGAGTGTGTACCGAAGGTCGGATTCCTGGGACATCGATCCGTGGTACACCTTGGCGTCGACGATCGTTGGATCCGCGGTCGGTACGATGCGTACCACGCTGCCAGTGGCGTCCTGCGAATCCCAGATCGGCGAAAAATCGAGATTGCCGACCTCGCGAGTGCGGACGGCGCGGGCTCGGTCGGTCAACCACAGGCGCACAAGACGGTCGTCGAAATACCTGGCAAGGACGGCGCGCGGCTGGTCGACGAGCTCGTGCTGCGCGTCGCAGAACGGTTCAACGACGGCCTCGCACGCGTAGTCGGCGTACAATCGCAGAACGACGGCGACTTGCGCCGATGGCTTGGACTGCTGCGCCGACACGACCGACGCGACCGACAGTGCTAACGACAGTGCGATACACGAACGCAGGAACATTTTCACGGAACGACGGGAGGACGCGGCTCATAGCGCATCGCCACCGCTCCGGAGCGAAACTCCAGCCGACTGACGAGCTTCAAGTCGATGTACTTCGAGAGCCCCGCGAACAACGTCGGCCCATGGCCCACGAGTCTGGGCTGCACCACGAATTCATACTCGTCGATCAGTCCCAGCTCGGCCAGCGCCAACGGAAGCTTCACGCCGGAAACGAACAGTCCCTTTCCCGGCTCTCGTTTGAGCTGTTGAACGGCGTTCGCGAGATCTCCGCGCACGAGCTCCGCGTTCCAGTCGACGCGGTCGAGTGTGCTCGACACGACATACTTCTTCGCCGCATCGATCGTTCGCGCGAACGGCTCCATCCAATCAGGCCTCGTTCCTGGTGGAACCGGACCTCGCCACGCGGTCTCCATCATCTCGTAGATCACGCGGCCAAACAGGAGCGCGTCGGCCCGCTCGAGGTTCCGGGTGTGGTGACGGACCAGTTCTTCGTCGGGCGGGATGCCCTGATGATCGCAGCATCCGTCGAGCGTGACGTTGATGGAATAGCGGAGGGGTCGCATTGGGATTGGTTATTCAAGTACGCTAATGACTTTGACGTTTCATCTGCTCACGGCCGCCTCACCGCGCGGCGACGTCGCGAAGGATTCAGTAGGGGCGACGCACCGTCCTGGCGCCCTCCACGACCGCGCAAACCATTGCCTGGGCGCGGACGAAGGTGACGGCGGGAAGCCGGGCAATCGCCGGAACCACCGAATCCGGAACGGTCACCGAAATGTTTCGAGAGTTCGGAGGCCGCCGGAGTCCAGTCGCACCCATCGTGACGAGCATCGAGTCATCGGCGGCAGTGAGCTCGCGAACGTAGAAGATCTGAACGCGAACATCGTGACGCGCGGTATCAGCGACTGGATATGCGACGTCGGCGCCGCCGGTGCGATCAGCAAGCAGATGCCGAAGTGCGATGGTATCCAGCGATGCCCGGAGTACGGCCACATTGAACCGGTGAAGCACGGTGCCGCCAAGCGCCGTGACCGCCCGGGCATCATCGTCGGACGGCACGCGGTTGCCGTTGCCGGATTTGAGCCGGAGGTCGACCACGAGATGCGGGCTCGAGCCCAAGCTCCGCGTGGACCAGCACAAGATCGGGTCGGGCGCCGCCTGCCCGCGCGCACCAGCCCCGATCGCGCACAACAGCAAACTCACGAACGCAAGACGACGAGACATCGTTTGAATCGGGCGACGGTGATTCAGTTCAGCGGAATCGGGCGGAACCGGATGGCGATGCTGGTTCCGTAAGGTACGAAGCCGAGCGTCGTGCCGATCCGCATCTTCGTGGCCGCCGAGCGGCACCGCGAGCCCATGCGCGGGTCGCAGTTGTGAGATGGGACACGCGACCGCGTCGTCCGTCGAAAAATTTGGTGTCAGCACCGCAATGCCTATTTCGAGTCGCCCTCGTCGGAGTATGACGCAAGATGGGCAGCTGGATCCGTCGCGTATTTCCAGGCCTCGGATGTTCGAAGCGCCGCGCCGAAGGCACCCACTGACGGTTCGATCACCAGACCATCGTGACGGACGAGCATCGCGTCGGCCGTCCGCACAAACTGGAGCAACTTGGCGCTGAACGTGGCGTCGAGGCGACGGACGTCGACGCATGCAGTCATCCGGGCGGGCTTTCCCTTCTCCATCCACAGATCGATTCGATTGCCATCCGCCTCACCCCACGTTTGCACATTTGCGGTCGGGGAAGCTCCGGACGTAGCCAGCCCGCTCAGGTGTCGCTCATGACCGGACGGCAGCCGCTCGGCGGCCCACCAGTCGGTAGCGAGGAGCCGCGAGAGCGGTATGCGAACGGTGCTCGCGAACGCACCCCGTGGAATAATCGCGAACTCCACTTGCCAGACTGCCATGACACTCCTTGCCACGTTGCATGTTGCGGAACCATTCCCAGCGATCATCCGGCGGCGAGATCAGCTCAGCCGATTTCCGCAGTGGCCGCAGCCCACCGCCTCCCCGGCCACCGAGTACGCTCGCCGGTCGGCGCTTCGCCCATTGCCTGGAGACCGCGCTTCACCGCCGTGAAAAACTGTCCCATGTCCGCTCCGAGTTGATCTTCGCATAACGCGTCGCTGAGCCGCAAGCGGACCAAATAGAAGGGGCGGGCAAAGCCTGCGCAACACCGTCAGATCGTGGTCATGGGAGCGTTTGCCCGTACGCGCGGAGCGTCGCGATGCACCACGCATCGAGCCGCATCGCGTACGTCGCAGCGGCGCGAGGTCAGCAATCGTCATCGCCGGCGCCGTGACCGCGCGCGCTGGTCGCGGTCATGGCATTCATTAGATGGCGCGGACGAGGGGGATATGAGTGAATCCTAATGCAGCTCCGCCTCGGCCCGGTCGCGAAGCCAGCTCAAGTCCTGAACGATCAGCTCGGGATGCGCGGCGAGTGCGCGTGCCGGAAAGTCGGATGGCGCGCCTTTCACGTAACGGTCGAGGAATCCACGCACGAGGTCATTCTGAATCGCGGTGAATGTGGTGAGCGCGGCCTCCGTCCCCAGCTTGCCACGCAGCACCGGAGCGCCCGCCGGTTCGGGCAGATCGGACACGCCACTATGTCGAATGCCGGGGATCACGAAGCGGAATCCGTCGGGGCGGAGTCCGGCCCGTGCAAATCGCTCGTACGCGAGATCCGACGCCGACGGAGTTTGCGGGCCCAAGGGTTCGCGCACGCCGGGGCCCATACCGCGCGGCAGCTCCGGCATCTTTCGAAAATCTTCCCACACATCGGAGGCGAGTGTCACAAACGGCGTGCGAAGCTCCGTGTCGGCTAATTCGTACGACCACAATCCACCGTCGAGGTGGACGACGCCCCGCGATCGCGGGTCGCCCTGCGCCAACATTCCCGCGATGTACGCGCCGAACGAATTGCCCATGTATCCTCGGCGCTCGTGATCGACGATCGCTGCCACCGACGACGCGGCGGGAATCGCGTTTTCCTCGAGCCGGTCGAGCACGAAGTAAACGTCGTCTCGCCGGACCGGCGCAAGCCGCCCCGCCGATATGGTTCGCAGAATCTTGGCGTACTCGCGGAATGCATCGAGCTGCGCGGTCCGTGTCGGAGCCGCGTACGCCGCGATCGCGCCCAGCGCCTGCCCGATCTGCAACAACGCGCTGTGCTGGGCGGGGTACGACAAGTATCCGTGATTGAACACCACAACGGGAAACAGCCCGTCGGCCGGTGGCGCCCCGACGGACGCATTCGTCGGAAGGCGGGCAGCGTTACGCAATGCGTCGGGCGGTTGGCGAAGCAGCTGGAGAGACATGGCCGGGACGACGCCGGCCTCGGCCTCGGTGAAGTATGGCCGGCGAGAGTGGCCGGTGACGCTCGGCCAATCGGTCTACGGCACGACCGTTACGCCGACCGACGGGACCGGAATACCGCTTGCGCGATACCGTGGCGTGATCGCGGCGTGGCCGGGGCGCAGAGCATGGATACTGGCGATGACGGAGTCGAGTGGCGTTACCGAGACAACAGTCGAGTCGCTGACACTCCAAATGAAGTCGCGCGCTGGCCGAGGGCTGCAAGTACCGTAATCGTCGCCGGCGATGGCGAGCGTCGATGCGCCCATCTTGATCGTTGTCGTGTCGGGGATGGTCAAGCCGATAACCTCGACGCCGCCGCAGACCGTGACTGGGTCGCTGCAGCTCACGCCTGCGGCTACCGCGAGGACGACCACGATCGCCGCCGATAGAATCTTCATACACCGCATTCTTCCTGGCGAAAGCGAACGCCCCGCCCATTGATGTGAAGCCGATTGACTGAGGCGAGTGGAGCGTCTCAGCCACCGCCGTCAACGACCAAATCAAAGCTTGCTGCAGGGCGAATGTGCGTAAAGTAAAACGCCTCGGCGGCATCCCAGCGTGCGTGCCATGCCGCGAGAAACGCGGGCGCCTCGCGTTGAGCTAGCCGGCGTTCGCGACTGAGGGCTGGCACCTCGATCAGCACCGACAGATCAATAAGGTCTGCCAGTTCCGGCCGACTCGAGTATGCACCGTCGAGAATGATCAGTGGAGCGGGCTCACGCCTGACGACGGCCCCAGCCATGGGGTACGTGCCGTCCGGACGTTCTCCCGCGGCGAAATCAAATGGCCGCCACTCCGCCGCTCTTCCGTCGCGAAGCGGCTCGAGTGCGTCTTGGCGCAAGCGCCGCCAATCGATGGCGTCGCGCGCTCGAGCGGATGCATCACGGGCATCCCACTCGGCGGCCGTGATGTCGGCAGCGAAGAAATCGTCCCCTGGAACGATGACCGTGCTTATCCCCGCCGAACGGGCCGTCTCCGCGAGCGCTACAGCCACGGTCGACTTTCCGGCGCCGCTAGGGCCATCCAACGCGATGAGAACAGGGCGAGGATGTGTCTCCGATCGTCGACGAGCCGCGTTGAGAATTCTCTGAATCATGAAGCTCAGCCGTTCATCAACCGGCCGCTGCGGCGCCCGGACCTCACTCGCCCAGATCCGCGCCTTCGAGAGAATCATTTCAACGAACTCCGTCTTGGACTCGGCGTATTGCTGGATGGCATCGCCGGATCGCGCCGCCAGATGATACTTCAGAGCCTCATACTCCTGTGCGGCAGTCGGCGTTGCACGGAGATAGTCACGGAACAAGAGCATGCGCTCGATTTGATCGTGGCCATCGGGAAAGGCGTGCACCTGATGCGTGCGGCTTCCACTCGGACTGTTGCGGCGAAAATAGCGGCGGCGCGGAATGCCGAACTCGCCGAGCGCTTCATAGCCGATCGTGACGAGCCTTTCGGCGCGCTGATCCAGCGCGTCCAGGTCCGTGACGACTGCCAGAATATCGATGACCGGTTTCGCCGCAATGCCGGGAATAGCCGTGCTGCCAACATGATGCACCCGCATCATGACGTCGCCCAACTGTGAGCGGAGCTCACGCGCCGCCGTGTCGTACGTTCTCGACCACGCAACGTCATATGCGCAGAGAACGATCGGGCCGCCGGGCCGATACGGTGCGGAATCGGAAGACATCTGGAATATGATGCGGATCGTCGAACGTCGTCGCTAGCGGCGACGAGAATCGATCCCCAGGCTCGGCGTTCGGCAGCGCACACTAGTCGGTAACGCTACGATTTTCCTTTCGCCGATATCGGTCGCGTACATGTTGGCTGATGTAGCTGCTCAAGCCGCGCCCCGCAACGGCCAGCGCCTTCATTCGAGCGACGTCTGCCGCGCCGGGAATGACATGGTCGTAGACGTAGACGACGGTGTCAGTCTCGCCGAACTGCACCTTGATGAAGTCCGGGCCGTCATCGAAGAAGGCCACGCCCGAATGACCGCTGCGATTGCCATAGCGCTTCATGATTTTGGCATTGGTAGCCGCGTCGTTCGCATGAGGCCCAACATCCCCAGCGCGAAATGTGGCGGCGCGCGATCATCGTTCGCCAATCCGCATGAGATCAGGTAGTCTCTGTTCGGGAGCAGGTTGAGCCGCAACTGCCCCGCCGTCGCTGCGCCGGCATGCGCGAACAGCACGCCCAGCCATTCCTCGACGAAACCATCGTCGTCTCCATTCCGCTCGAGCAGCGCATGGGCTTGGGCCACGGTGATGCCGGGGCGAAGCAGCGCCACGTTCACTTCATGCGGGACCTTGCCCGCGTTGACGAACGTGAGCGTGTGACGTCCGGGCGTAAGCGTGCGCGGCGACTTGAAAGCATACTCAAACCCACGGACGGTGTCTGTTGCGGCGCCCAGCACCTCCGCGGTCGTGGACGGTGTAACGTGAACGACGGCGATCATCCCCATTCGCGAGTGTACCGGCGCGCCCACGCTGTCCTGGAATCGGCAGATCAGCAGATAGTTCCGACCTGTGAGGAGCTGTGTCGCCAAACCCGCCGTTGACCGATGGCCGGCCCGCGCCATGAGGATTCCGACTGGCGTCTCGATCAGCGCCTTCAAAGGCGTTTTCGTATTCAGGGCCGACATTACCGCGTTGGATGTCGTGCCATTCTTCAGCAATGCGATGTCGAGCTCGTGGATGACCTTTCCCTCGTTCGTCAACCGAAACGTCGTTTGGCCGGCGGGAAGTTCCGTCGGCGCGACAAACGCGTAGTCGTGCGCAACGATCTCGACCTCGCGAGTTGCTGCGACGCCAGGCGCATGGGCGCCGCCCCCGCCGGGAGCAAGAAGGAACGCGCCGCCGAAGGCAAAGGCCGATCTGATCGCCGTGGTCATGGACAGGCCCCCTTGACATCTTTAGCGTTCGTTAAAGAGCTGGTCGTGATCTCAAACTAGTCAGCCAGCCTCCGATCCGTCGGCCAATCCACGCGCCGACCGGGCCCCCGACTACGACTCCGGTGGTAATGACGACAACGCGGCGAACCGTGTGCGGATCGTCCGGACATGCGGGTCCGATCGTCGTGCATTTGTAAGCCGTGGCGTTGAGGACATACGCGGCCGCCGATAGCCCGCCGACGATGGCGCCGATCGCCCCGCCGGCCATCGCCGCCTGGCGATGCGTATGCGCCGCCGAATCCGCTGGTGGCGACAACACGACCAGGGCCTCCGCGAAATGGTTGTCGGCGTGAGCCCGCGGCTGTACCTGCTGAGACGCGCCGAGATTCGACGGACGCGCGAACGCGTGAGTCACCTGTGCGACTCCATTCGCCGGCGCCACGAAAACCAGGTGCGCGGTCAGCAGTCCAGTGACACGAATAAATCGGATCTTCATCGATTAGAGGGGCTGGATGCCAACGGATGGCATCGCGTGATGTGAAGGACGTCGCCGGTGGCGCGAGGATATCGTTGGCGCGCGGCAGGCGCACGAATGACCTCGATGGCCATGATTGTGGCTGGGTCAATTGACCGGAATGCCCGACCGACCTCGACGGAATCCGCTGGATCCTGAATGACCGCGACGATTCGTTCGTCGAGCACGAGAGTGTACGGCGCGCCGAACATTGAAGTCGGCGGCCGGAGTTTCAAACGGTCGGCGAGTAGAGCCGACGGAGCGGGCGCCGACGCTGGGCAGACAACCGGTGCCAGTTGCGAGGTCGCACGACTGCATCCTACTCCGCCAAGGGCGGCGACGGCGACACCGATGACTGAGCGCCTCATCTAGGCTAAACACGACCCGACGCGCAGACCGTCACCGCTGTGTTTCTGCGGAAGCGTGCATTCGGCGCGACAGCGGCGGCGGTTTGGTTCTCAGCTTCAGCGTTCGTGAGAGAGCACCGGCGTCGAACCCGGATCCCCCGGTCGCTGCGCGATGCAACGAACGATGTCACGCGCCACTGCCTCGACCGGCTGCATGGTCGTCACGACCGGCGTCGACAGTCGCTGATATACGTCGAAGCGCTCTCGAATCACGCCCTCGTCTCGCTCCGGTGACCGACGGATTGCGAGCGGCCGCGTTTGTTGGCGGCGAACGATTTCCGCCACGCAGGTCTCTCGGTCGAGCGATGGCAGAAGAAGCACGGTCGTCGAGGCTCGAGCAAGCTGCCGCTGAAGCTCGGCAATCGCCGGGTGCGCCGTCTCCGGATAGGTCATGAAGCCGGAAGAGAGCGCAAACACCGCCGTCGTTTGCGGCCGGTGCGCGTAATACGTCTCAACGTTCGTTCCTGCGTACGCAGCGTAGCCGTGCGCCTGGATGTACGCGTCGATGTTCCCATGTTCGGCGTCGAAGAGCCGGTCCAGGTCGCGCGCCGCGACGCCGAGGAGCGCGGCAACCACGGGCGCCACCGTGCTCTTGCCGGCGCCACCCGGACCGATGAGATGAATCACGCAGATGCTCGTGTGCTCTCTAACGCCGTCGCTCGGCGTCGCGATACGTGCGCTGCTTCTGCCACAAGTACCCACCGAAGACCACGAGAGAAACGAGGCCCAGTCTCAGCGGCCACGGCCCGGGCAGAAAGGGCCGGTGCAACACCGCGACGACCGCGATGCGACCGGCGATCATGATCAGAACAGCAACGCCGAACTGCAGCCAGCCAGAGACGGTGATGCCGAACCCGCGCTCGAGGAGGCGCGCCGTCAGGGGGCAGGCCGCGACGCCCGAGAACATCGCGAACCAACCATTGGTAATCGGCAGGGGACCTTCGTGCACGAGCAGCATCAGACCGCCGACACCGGCGAGCAAGGCCCACGCCCAGCCGGCCGTCCAAGCCATCGCGAGTCCAATAGTGCGCAACGTGATCGTCATGTGTGTCGCGACCGGCCGATGTGATCTCGCAGGGGGTTCAGCAAACGATTCACACAATTCAAACGATTCAACGGGAATGAGCGCTGCGTGACGATGTCAGGAACTGGTGCGGCGGCACGGGGCGAGCCGGCACGACGGACGACGCGGAGCGGACGGTCCTTCGATGAGCTCTACGCACCGATCCCGGCAGAAGTGTCAGGATGACGCCTGGCTCAATTCATCAACTTCCTTGTCAGCTTCACCGTTCGTCAGCCTGCGACGGGCTGGATGTACGCATCGGCAATCGCTACGTAGAGGCACTTGCTCATATCAAGCGCCTCGAGCGCAAGCTGAGCGTCATCCAACACGTAGGCCAAGCCGACGGCGATTTCGCCACCCCGAGACGAGATCGTCTGGCCTCGGAAGCGAGGCGCGAGAACCACCCAGCGGATCTGAGTCGCGCGCCCATTCTTCGAGAAGGTCAATGGGGAATCAAGACGGGCAAGCCAGTACTCTGCCCCGCCGGGGCCAGGCGATGCGCGCTCCAGACGCAAGGTGAACGGCACCTGCTCGCACAACTCGTCGGGGCCCTCTACACGGCGGATCTCGGCGTTCATCATAACGGGTGTCGCTGGCCACCGCTCGAGCTAGCGGCAAGGAATTCTAATAAGATCGCCGGGCAACCGCCGGCACAATCAGGAATTCGCTTGTCAGCGTCAGCGTTCGTCAGGTGGTGGTCAGTGAGATGGTCGTTCATGCACAGCTCGCGCAGGAAGACGCGAGTGGAGGCATGCGCTCAGGACCGAGCCTCCTCGAGGGCAGAACGCCGCAGAAAGCCGCCCAGTCGCCCGTCCGGTGTGCGACTTGTGGCCGCCGCCTCGATGTACGGGCGACCACCATCAGCAGGATGGAAGGCCATCGCGAGATACTCTGCCTCGTCGGGCAGCAGCTCGCGAGTGGACCCATCGTCGTTCATGAATACGAACCGAGTGTAGGCGTCGGCCGGACTCTTGGCTGCGCAGAGTTCCTTTACCATTCTGTAATCGAAGTGTGTTACCACCCAACGTCCTGGTCAAGCGGCAGGTTCGCCGATCCCACCACCCACACATCCACCGCCAGCCGCTCCCGCCGATCATTCGCCACACGCTCGACCACAACCTCCCCGCCACCCATCACCCGCCGCGCCGCCTCGGCAATCACCGGCGCGAAGCTCGCGAACCCCGCATCCGTATTCGGTGCCCGCAACCGATCGTTGCTCTCAACCCGGATTCGCGTCCGGTCGAGACGAACATCGGCGTCGACCATCGCGCGCTCGAGCTCATCGGCGACGTCGAACAACGCCTGAAGCGTGGCAACCACACCACCACTGGCATCACCGCCGTCGCCAGCATCACCAGTATCCCGAGCGAACGGCCGCCGATGCTGCGCCACGAGCCCCAACCGCCCATCCGATCGATCCATCGAAAACGTCGTCTCGTGTCCTACGAGCACGACACCCGGACCATCCGGCACATGCGTGTAATCCGCAACGTCGAGAAGCACGCCGGCGAACGCCCCGTCGCGAATCCACTGCTGGAAGATCGGAACCAACCGTTCGTCGGGAAACGCCGCATTCGGCGAGTAGATCTTCGCACATACGCGCCCGACGGGTCTTCCATGATTCACACGGCTCGCGCCGTTCGTCCCATGCACATTATTCACATCATTCACATTGTTTAGACTATTCATACAGGCACCGCCATCGCCGTCAGCCGTCCGTAACACGCATGCACAGCCTCGATGAACAGCTGCGCCTCTTCCACCCGGCGGCGCGCCTCGTCGCGATCGCGCGCCGCGCCTCGCGCGGCGTGCGCGGCCTGATAGTATTGCCACTCACTCGTTCCCACGAATCGGTCGAGGAACAGGCCGCTGTCGACGAACGCTTCCTTGAACGCTCGGAACACCACGTCCGGATCGGGCGCGATGTCCGGGTTGCGCGCCTTGATCAGCCCCTGCGCCGCCGTGACGATCGCACCGTACGCGAGGCGAGACGCGTCGAGGACTTGGGCCTCCGTCGCCTGCGCATCATCCAGCACCAACGATGCGTCGAAGACTCTACTCTCGGCGGTGGCGAGACTGAACTGCGTGAGCGACACGACCTCGCCCGCGCACTCGCCGACGCCGATGTCCCCGATCGTGTACTCCCGGTCGTCGTGCCAATCGACGTAGAACGATGGATCCTCATCATGCGAAGGAACGGTCATCAGGTCCTGCAAGCGTTCCTTGATGGCTTTCTTGCCGACGCGAAGCACCCACTCGCGGAAGGACTCGCCATTCGTTCGCTCCGCGGCGTAGAAGCCCAGCAACCGATCGACGGTTTCCGGCGCGCGCTTCGACGGCACCGCGCCGATCGCCAAGCCATAGTTCGCGGCGTTGCGTTCCAGAGATCCGCCCAGGATCACCTGGAAGTGCGGCACCTTGTAGGCGCCGACGTTGCGGCTCGAGCCGTAAAACCCGATATCGCCAATGTGGTGCAAGCCGCACGAATTGGGACAGCCGCTCACGCGCACGTGCACGTCCTTCACGACGGGATCGAACTGCAGCGCGCGTTCATCGAGGTGCCGGCGGAGCTCGGCGCCAAGGCCGCGCGAGCTCGCGATGCCCAGCTTGCACGTATCGGTCCCGGGACACGTCGTCACGTCGGCGATCGTCATTGCGCCGTTGAGCGCGAGCTTCGCGTCTTTTAGAGAATTATAAACCGCCGCCAGGTCCTCGCGATGAATCCAGCGCAGGAGGACATTCTGATCGGCGGTCGTTCGGAGGGCGTCGGCCGTGTAGGTGCGCACGATGTCGGCGAGTCGCCGCGCCTGCCGGGCCGTCAGGTCACCCAAGGGAAGATTGATCAGCGCCGCGACGAATCCTTCCTGTCGTGGGGTGTAGACGTTCGTGCGTCGCCATTCCTCGAAACCCGGCGCCGGCGCATTCAGTCCATCGGTGACGGGCGATGGAAGCGACTCCGACACCGGAGCGCCGGCCGGCGCGAGCTCGGTCCATTGCGCATCCGGCTCGAGCACCGCGCGCTCCGCTTCGACCAGACGCTTGAACTCGTCCAGCCCCAATTGAGCGACGAGAAACTTGATGCGCGCCTTGTTCCGGTTGCGCTTCTCGCCGTGTCGCGCGTAGACGCGCGCGATCGCCTGCGAGATCGGCAACATCTCCGACGCCGGCAGGAAATCGTACAGCTCCTTCGCGACGTGCGGCACGGGTCCGAGCCCGCCGCCGACGACCACGCGAAAGCCGCGCATCTCGCGTCCATCGATCGTACGCACGGCCGCGATGAAGCCGAGGTCGTGCATCATCGCCCGGCCGCAGCCGAGCGCGTCGGCGGCGCATCCGGAATACGCGATCTTGAACTTTCGCCCGAAGTCCTGCACGTCGCGATGCCCGAGCAGGAACCGCATCTCGGCGTTCGCGTACGGCGAGATGTCGAACGCTTCGTGATGGCAGATGCCGGCATATGGACATCCGGTGACGTTGCGCACGGAGTTGCCGCACGCCTCGCGCGTCGTGATCCCGACGCTCGCCAGCCGCCGGTGCATGTCCGGCGTGTCCTCGATGTCGACGAAATGCAGCTGAACGTCTTGCCGCGTCGTGATGTGCAGAATGCCGTTCGAGTATTCTTCGGCGCAGTCGGCGAGGACCTCGAGCTGTTCCGCCGTGAGCTTGCCGAACGGAAACTTGATGCGCTGCATCCCCGGCGCGTCGAACTCGGTGTCCGGCCCCTTCGTGAGACCGCGGCGCGGAAACGGAATCTCCTGCGTGCGCACGCCGTCGTATCGCTTGCCGTTGTCGTAGCGCTGGCCATAGGCGCCGCGACGAAGCCGAAGCTCCGCGAAGACCTTTTCTTCGAGCTTGCCGGCCTTGCGAAGCTCCATCTGATTCTCGAACAGATCGATCTCGTCCGCCACGGCGGACGGAATCTTGTCGGCGAGTACGTCACGCCACGATGCGCGCTCGTTGCTCATGGCTGGGTCTCCGCGAACAATGCCGTCGTGAGATACCGCGCGCCCGAATCGGGAGCGATCGCGGCCACGCGATGCCCGCGCCCAAGCTCGCGCGCAATCTCGAGCGCCGCCCAGACGATCGCGCCGCTCGACATGCCGACGAATAATCCTTCATCGCGTGCCAGTCGACGCGCGAGCGGAAAGGCATCTTCCTCCCACGCCTGCACGACGCGGTCGATCACGGTGCGATCGAGATTCGCCGGAATGAACCCGGGACCCATGCCCTGGAACTGGTGTTGTCCGCGCTCGCCACCGGAGAGAACGGGCGATCGCGCCGGCTCGACCGCGACAACGAGCGTGTCGGCGAATTGCTCCTTGAGAAAGCGGCCGACGCCGCTGATCGTGCCGCCGGTGCCGGATCCGTACACGAAGGCGTCGATTCGCCCGTTCATCTGGGCCCACAGCTCGGGACCCGTCGTCTCGTAGTGCACGCGCGGGTTCGCCGGATTCGAGAACTGATTCGGCATCCATGCGCCAGTCTCCGCCGCAATCCGCTCGGCCTCTTCGATGGCCGCGAGCATTCGACGCTCGGGATCCGTGAGCACGAGCTTCGCTCCGAAGGCGAGAAGCGTTCGCTTGCGTTCATCGCTCATCTGTGCCGGCAAGCAGAGCGTGAGCTGATACCCACGCGCCGCGGCGACCTGGGCAAGTCCAATTCCGGTATTGCCGGACGTGGGCTCGACGATCGAGTGGCCAGGACGCAGGATGCCGCGCTGCTCGGCATCGACGATCATGCCCAGCGCCGTACGATCCTTGATCGAGCCGGCGGGCTGCATCCCCTCGAGCTTCACCCAAACCTCGGCCATGTCGGGCTCGACGACGCGATCGAGCTTCACGACCGGCGTTCGTCCGATGGTTGCGTCGATGCCGTAGCCGGCGCCGAGCTGCCGCGCGAGCGCGACTTTAGAGATCCCTAATGTCGCCGGCATCAGAAGCCTCCTCGTCCGCTCAACACGGCCTGGACGTAATCGACAATCGGCTCCGCTTTGCGGGCTTCGCGCGGCGCACGCGTGGTAACGTGATCGGCGAGCGCGACGACGAGCTGACCCATTTTCGGATGGTCCGGCACGACGTCGGCATCGAGCCCGAGTTGCGCGAGTGCGTGCGCGACGGTCGGACCGACCGCGCCGATGAGCACATGCTCGCGCAGCGCGGACAGAAGTGCCTCGCGCATGCCGCGCCGCGCCGCGACCTCGAAGACGTGGCGGACCTGGACCTGCGTCGTGAACAGCACCGCGTCGATTCTGGCCGCGACGATCTCACGGATCAATTCATCGATTCGGCCCGCATCCGTCGGCAACAGCGTCCACGCGTAGAGCTGTAGCTCGACGACGTCCGCGCCACGAACGCGGAGCGAACCCGACGGCTCTTCGAGCGGCTCGCCGGCGTTGACGACGAGAACACGCCGGCCCGCGACGGGAATCGTCTCGAGCGTGGCGAGGAGCTCGCTCGACGTGTGCGGCGCCGGCGCGACATGCGTGGCCCTGAGTTGGTGCTCGCGGAGCACCGGCACCGGCTTTGGTCCGCGCGCGACGACGGTCACGCGACGCAGCGCCGACATCACGGCGCCGAGGCGCCATGCGCGCGCCGCCTCCTCGAAGAGTCGCCTCGTTCCGCCGCCGGTCAGCAGGACGACGACGTCGAAGGCGCCTGACGCCAGCCCGTCGAACACCGCGAGCTCTTTTTCTCCCGCGGCGATCGGAGTCTCCGAGAGCGCCGGCGCCGCACGCGGTACTCCGCCGTGGCGCGCGATCAAACCGTTCAGCTCTGCCTCGTGTCGCGCCTCGAAGTGGGCAACCGTGATTCCGTGCAGCGATCGTGACATGTGGGCCTCGCGAGGATGTCGTTGAAGAGCGACCAGAAACACAACGGCCGCTCGTGGGAGCGGCCGAGAGTGTGCTCTTCTTGCGATGCGAGCCTACGCTAGGGCGTATGGCTGCTCGTCGGCCGCGTGGCGGATACGGAACAGAGGACCGCGCAACAACAACAACACGCGGCGCTCTGCGCGGCACGACAACACACCGTCCCGCCGTGGAGGCGGGTCGCGGTCAGGGAAGACCGAGCGTCTGAGTCAGTGCGGTGTGTGATCACGAGATATGGAGAGTTGATCAAACCATAGCGCGCCGGACAGCGATGTGCAACGGTTCATTTCGCGTCAACGGAGGCCAGGGCGACGCGGCCACCGTCTCGTGCGTCCCATTCCATCCTCAAAAAGCGACCGCGTAGTCATCGTAGCAGGCGGTCTCGGCCTCATCGAACCTGATGCCGTGCGTCTTCATGTTGGCGCGCGCCTTCGTCGGTTCTCGCTCGAGATGCAGATCGGCCACGCCTCAATGCATCTACGACGTAGGTACATGTGCGCGAGAGAGAGCCGCATCACTCGGGCCGATGAGTGAATCACGGAGTGATCCGTGGGCTCTCTGACGCCCGAGCTATGTTGCACAGACGTCTAATGAGAACAGCGCGCGTGGCCCGGCGCATTCCGCGCCGCGTGCTTCCGGCTTCGTCTTTGCCATTTTCGCCGCGCGAGCTTGCCAAGAGCTGCTCGTACCCGGAGAAGCGAGGCGCACCGTCGAGTACAGCCGCGGGATTCGCCGTGATCAAGGTGCTCCTCGGAGCAGCACTGCCCGCAGGAACCATCGTCTATGCGGCGACGGTGCTCGTCGGTTATCCGGCTGTGCCATCGTCGATGACCATGCTCTCAGAGTTGCGTCCGAGGTTCACGCTGCGCCACTTTGCGATTCGATCGCATCGCTCATCTCAGGGATGATCATGCCCGTCAAGGCCGTCTCTGCGTGGACACGACACTTACGGCGATCGTTGTATTAGAGTTTTATTAGAGCAGTATTGATCTTCGGCCGGCGGTGCCGTGCGGCACGCCGTCTGGTGCGCGACAAGATGCCAAGGCCGAGCGGCCGCCCCACTCGCGAACATTAAAGCAACTTTAATATGTAAGCGATGCTGAGTACTGCTCGATCCTTCGATCATTCCTGTCATGCACGGCCGCAAACGTGCAACGTCGTGGGCACCACCGGTCCGGTACCGCAGCATGACGGCGGCAGCCAGACTGAAGAAGGACGCAGATTCGAACCGAGTCGCTTCTTCGCGTCGAGCTGCATGCTCTCGCCCGGAAGCGCGCGCTGGTGCTTTCGATCCACGGCGATTTCACGCCCGCGGCTGGTGCAAAACGCGATCTTCGGAACCGACGGACGCGTGAAGACGGCGATGGGAACAGGCACGACGCACACTCGCGCAGCGAATACCGGTCACTCTGACGTCCCGCTTGCCCGCGAATTCGCGGGACTGTCCATCGGCTCGATCATGACACTTGTATCGTACGTTACAGAATTACAGTTGTTTAAATTACCAAGCGATTATTTAAGCATACTCACACCGTTTGGACAATTAATTGCAAAGCCGTAGTCGCGTAGAGCCTCAAGGAGGATCCATGAAAGCCACGCCGGTGAAATCGGTCGTTTCGGGCGTTGTGCCCGATGCCGATGTGACGAGTCGGTTCCTGGTGAGTATTCACGGCGCGCATTGCATCGTCGCCAGCACGGTGCTGGAGCGGGTCGGCGGCGCCGTGCAGGCGCGATCGCACTGCGGAACGGCGGACGCGAGCCGGATCGTCATCGGCGACGTCAGGAATGACAGCGACACGGTGTTGATCGCGTGGGCGAGCGCGAGCGACATGGGCGGCAGTCCGCTGTTGTTTCGGGTCGTGCGCAATGGTCTCGTCCTCACCGAAGTATCTTCGACGCTGTACGTCGCGGCAGATGTCCCCTCAGAACTCGGCAACGTATCCAGCGCGTATGTCCTCTGCCTCTGCGTTCGCGCCGGTGAGCTTCAGACCAAAGTTCCCCCTGTCGGTGCGATTGTGTCGATTGCCAGCATCGCCCGGTGGGTCCTGTCTGGCGGTGCGTGACGGTCGTACGGAACGTGCCTGTGACTCTACAGCGCCGAAGAGTACTGATCTTCGGCGCTGTCGCATTGTGGGACGCCAGCCGCGATGAAGCACGGCCTCCCCGTTGCCGCTGCAATCGATGTCACGGAATTCGAGCGGCGGACTTTTGGGCCGAACCACGTTGCAGTGTCATTCGGAAGAGCGACGTCGTCGCGGGCCGAGCAGGTACCGCGAGTGACGGGCTAACGCCGCTGCATTGTTGAGGTCGCTCGAACCACGAGAGAACCGCGCTGAGTCGCCAGGTGGCGGCCAAATCATCCTGGGCGCTATTATCCCGACGCACTAGGCTTGCCAGTTCCACGCGCCGTTTCCTGCCAACGGAGGCACTCTGCGACTCGCGGAATTCATCAAAGCGAACACCGAACCAATTCTCGCCGAGTGGGTCACGTTCGCAAGCCACACCGGGCTGGCGGGGAAGTCGATGGATTTGACCGCGCTTCGCGATCACGCCTCGGAAATGCTGCAAACGATTGTCCGAGATTTGGAGACCAGTCAAACCGACGACGAACAAGCCGAAAAGGCGAAAGGCAACGCACCCGTTTCGTCTGGCTCGCCGACTCCCGCGGAAACCCACGGAGCAGTGCGTGCCGCCTCCGGGTTTACTCTCAGTGAGATGGTATCGGAGTACCGAGCCCTGAGGGCCAGCATCATCCGCCTGTGGACGGACGCGAGCGGCGTGCTCAGCGGCGAAGACCTGGAGGACCTCACCCGGTTCAACGAAGCGATCGATCAGGCTACCGCCGAGTCGATTACCCGATTCATGATCGACCTCGACCGATCCAAGGAGATCTTCATCGCGATTCTTGGGCACGACCTACGATCGCCGTTGAACGCGGTCATCATGTCGTCGCAATTCATGCTCGAGCGTCGGGAACTCAAGGAGCAGGACGTTGCACTGGCGACTGGATCGCTTCGAAGCGCTCGGCGAATGAATCGATTGGTCGGTGACTTGCTGGATTTCACTCAGAGCCGGCTTGGTCCAGGAGTTCCCATTGTCCGAACGGAGATGGACATGGGGGAGGTCGCGCGCCACGCCGTCGAGGAAGCGGCCGCTGCCAACCCGGAGAGCATTGTGCACCTCACGACCGCCGGCACGCTGCGCGGCAATTGGGATGCGGCCCGCATCAGCCAAGTGCTGGCGAATCTCGTTACCAACGCCATCCAGCACGGCTCTCCTGGCACGCCCGTGCGGGTGAACGTGGAAGGCGGCGAAAGCGAAGTGAGAATGATCGTGCACAACTTTGGCCGCGTCGTTCCCGCGGCAGAGATTCCGCGTCTCTTCGATCCCGTCAAGCGGCTCAAGCCAGACGGCCAGCCCGTTTCAGCGGATGGGCATTTGGGTCTCGGGCTGTACATCGCCGAGCGCATCGTCGCGGCTCACGGCGGTAGGATCGACGTGCGGTCGCAAGGAAACGAAGGCACGACGTTCACGGTGTCGTTGCCGCGTCACGTCGGAGGCGACTGATCAACCCCGGCTGCGGACTTCGCTAAGGAAAGTCTGATTTAATAGCGTTTTCTCTTGCGTGTCGAGGGCCGTGTTGCGGTATTGGCGCAGCGAAGCCCTCACTCGTTTTGCGGAGCGTGTGTCATGGGAGAGCAGCGGACGTTCGCCGGTGAAGCCTGGGCGCGAAAGAAAAAAGTCACCCGCCGCGAGCAGGTTCTCGCCGAGATGAATGCAGTGATTCCGTGGGCGACGCTGACCGCGCTGATCGCCCCACACTATCCGACCGGCGGCAAGCGCGGGCGCCCGCCGATGCCCCTCGAGCGGATGCTCCGGATCTATTTCCTGCAGCAGTGGTTCAATCTCTCCGATCCCGCGGCGGAAGACGCGCTCTACGACAGTGAGACGATGCGACGCTTCGTCGGCGTCGACCTGGGCGAGGACGCGTTTGCCGACGAGACGACCATTCTCCACTTCCGACATCTGCTCGAGCGCCACCAGTTGACCGAGGCGATCTTCGCCGCGGTGCACGACCTGCTCGGGACCCGCGGTATCGTGCTTAAAGCGGGCACGATTGTCGACGCAACGATGATCCACGCGCCGAGCTCGACGAAGAATGCGACGAAGACGCGCGATCCCGAGATGAAGCAGGCGCAGAAGGGAAAGACGTGGTATTTCGGGATGAAGGTCCACGTGGGAACCGATCGTCAGGGGCTGGTGCACGCACTGCACGTAACCGACGCGGCGCAGATGGATGTCTCGCAGCTCCCGCATCTGTTGCACGGCGAAGAACGCGCGCTCTACGGCGACCGGGCGTACTGGAGTGAGCGCGATCGGCAGCTGTGCGAAGCCGCCGGTATTCGCTATCGCGTGAATCGGCGCGGCACGCCGCATCATCCGATTCCGGAGCGCTGGCGTCAGATCAACCGGGCGCGGTCGCGGGTGCGCGCTCGTGGCGAGCACGCGTTCCACGTGGCGAAGACGCTTTGGGGCTTCATGAAGGTGCGCTACCGAGGCCTGGCCAAGAACACCGTGCGTGCGTTCGCCGCGTTTGCGCTCGCCAATCTGTACCTGATGCGATACCGGCTGGGCGCGCGGGCGGCGACGTGTCTCTCGTAGCGTCGCGCACGGGCGCTCCGGCGGGCGCAACCGCCGCTCGCTCCACACGGCGGCGGCACGACGCCTGTCCACTGCCTCATCTCGCCGCGACCGCGACTCCGCTGTTCAAAAACACTCTTAGTTCAGACCTTCCCTAGCTAGGTCTTTGACCGGCTAGAGAGTTTCGTTTGATAACCAAACTTGCGGCGGGCGTCTTTGCGTGTGAAGCGCCATTGGATTTTGGTCCGGGCCTCATGCGCTCGCGTCGTCCATGCGTTGGTCTCGGCTTGGTCTCGGCGCGGAGTTGGTGCAACGTGTCGAGCCGACGGCGACCGAGGCAACCACGACTGAGCAGACTCAATTCGAGTTCGGCTTGGTTCAGCCAGCTGCCGTGTTTCGGAGTGAAATGCACGTGGAGTCGGCTCCAA